>NZ_CP023277.1:326043-626043 GCF_003065385.1 Polynucleobacter acidiphobus | reverse complement strand
GCTGATTTCAAAATTAAGGCGTAAGCTACGCTGATCAAAATTAACTGAACCAAAAATAGCTATCCTCTCGTCAATCAGGAGACTCTTAGTGTGTAGTAAACCGCCTTTGAATTCTGCGATTTCGACTCCGGCACCCAGCAACGTACTATAAAAACTTCGACTGCTCCAAGCAACCAAAGTTGAATCATTCAAGCGCGGTACGATTAGCTTCACCTTCACTCCACGGTGAGCGGCGGCCATTAAGGCTTGTACCAGACCCTCATCCGGAACAAAGTACGGGGTGGTAATCACGAGCTCCTGGCGCGCATCGAGTACCGCAGAGAGCAAGACCTGATAAAGAATGTCATCACGATAAACTGGTCCAGACGAGAACTCCTGAGCCAAAGCATTTCCTGCGGGCTTCTTATTGAGGCCATCGCGATCACTAAAGTGCATCACCCTTGGGTTATCAACACTCCAATCGTATGAAAAGGTAAGCTCAAACTGGGACACCACGGGTCCCTGAATACGAACCATGGCATCGACCCACTCCCCTACTCCAGAGTCCTGTTTAAAGGTTCGCGGATCAACCAAGTTCATACTTCCAGTCCATGCTGTCTCACCATCAATGATGAATATCTTGCGGTGCAAACGCAGATCGGCGCGCCGGAACTGAAAACGGCCAAACTGAATTGGTAGAGCTTCGGTCACCTCAATCTTGGCTTTTCCAAAGCGCTTTGGCCAAGCTGATTTAAACCAGCTAGAACTTCCCAAAGAATCAAGCAAAACACGGCACTTCACTCCGCGCTTGGAAGCCGCAATCAGGGCCTCGCCCACTCGGTCAGCATCACAACCGAGCGACCAAATATAAAACTCCATATGAATGGATTTTTGGGCACGATTGATCTCATCAATAAAGTGCTGCAGGATCTCCAGCGAGTTGGTAAACAGTTCGATCTGGTTACCAGCGGCTACTGGTGTGCCGTTCTTGGCCTGCGCCAGTAGACTGATGGCATGCGCATCGGGATGTAGAAGGGTTCGGTCGGGCTCATGCAGCTGACGCATCGCCTTACTAATTTTGGCGTACTCCTTTTCCATGCGAATGATCTTGCTTGTGAGTGTTCGGCCAACGGGTCGCTCACCAATGGTCAAATAAAGAATCAAGCCAATAATTGGGAAGGAAACAATAATCAGTAGCCATGAGACTGCTACACCTACTGGGCGTCGAACCCAAATGATCCGCAGGAAAAATAAGATCGCAATCACGACGTGCAGGATCACAAACCACGGGACGTGATAACCAAAAATCGTGCCGGTGAACAGATGCATCATATTAGTGATCCAACTCTGCGTATACAGCCAAATGATCCGATAATTTCGACCATTCGGTTAATACCTGTGCCTTCTGAATCTTTAAGCCACGCACATAAATACGATCCATCGCTAACATCGGCTTCGCACTTGGGAAGGTTTTAGCCGGGGCACCATACAAACTCTCAAACGCATCCACAAAGCCAGCCTCACCCATCGGCTCACTCGCAGAATTACGCCAGTCATTAAAGTCGCCCGCAATGATGCTAGGCTCATGCTTTGATAGAGTCTCAATATGCTGCAAGATGGTATCGACTTGGCGCTCACGTCCACGTTGCAATAAGGCGAGGTGCACACAAAAGCAATGAATGGGCGGTCCCTCTGCTAATTGAATGGTGGAATGCAAGAGACCGCGACGCTCAAACCGATAGGCTGAAATATCGTAGTTATCTCCTTTGTGCAATGGAAACTTAGAAAGAATGGCATTACCGTGATGACCATGTCGATACTCGGCATTTTTGCCGTAATGCCAATCTGCATAAAATCCATCAGCCAGAAAATGGGTGATTTCTTGCTTCGGCCAGGTGGATAAACGTTTCTGTCGACGGATGTTCTCTTGTTGTAGCTCTTGAATGAAAATTAAATCGGGATGTTGAGATCTCAAACGCTGACGTAAACGATAGACGGTCGAATCAATTTTGAGGGGAGACATCCCTTTATGCATATTAATCGTGACCACCCGCAAACCAGAGGCAGGCTGGATTGCACTAGGATGAATGCTGCTGGCGTCGAATGCGCGCATGATAAATTTCGGTTTGAACGAGCTCTTCGCATTGCATGCACTTATTACAAATCGATGCCTCTTGGCGCAACTCCTCGATGGAGTTAATTTCATGGGCTGCCAAGTACTCTCGCAAATCCTCGTCCCAAATTTGGTTACATAAACAAATGACATCCGCCATAGCGATCATGATACTGAATTACCGCGCCTTCAATTGGAGAAAGGCAATTGCCTCAGGGATTGTGTTCACCACTGTGATATAGCTGAAATGACGTTCAATTAAAAACCCATTCTCATATTGCTTCTTAGCAAAGGTCAGTAGTTCATCAAAAAATCCGTCGAGATTCACGATCAGAATAGGCTTGGAGTAGGCTTTGACATGGTTACCGGTCCATACCTCAAAGAGCTCCTCAATGGTCCCAATACCACCCGGCATCACCACAAAGATATCGGAGACGTCAACCATCATCTCCTTGCGCTCAATCATGCTTTCAACCACATACAGCTCGGATAGATCCTGAATGACGGGCTCCGCTTCCGTCAGAAAGTTCGGGATGATCCCAATCACCGTCCCATGGGACGCAAGCGCACCCCGTGCGAGCTCGCCCATTAAACCTCCCCCGCCACCCCCAAACACGAGTCGCCAGCCATGCATAGCAATTTCAGAGCCCAATTGGCTACTGGCAGTCGACCAGCTCGGATTAGAACCAGGTCGGGATCCACAAAAGACACAAACAGTAATTGACATCACACCATTGTGCCACCGAGACTTAGGGAGCATTGATTGTTAGAATCCAATGATCTTTTAATGATTTTTGCTCATGAGCTCCACCTTTCTTGATGCCTTTGCACTGCTAGCCCATCTCGATGCGGCAATTGTGCGCATTGTCATCACCTCTTTGCAGGTTAGTATCACGGCCCTAATATTGGGGACCTTGGTGGGCTTGCCGCTTGGGGCTTGGCTAGCCACCGAAGAGTTTGCGGGTAAGCGCGTTGCAATCGTGATCCTGAATAGCATGATGGGGATTCCGACGGTGATCGTGGGCGTCTTGGTGTACTTGATTCTGTCAAGAAGCGGTCCTTTTGGCGAGTGGGGCTGGTTATTTACGGTCAAGGGAATGATCGTGGCTCAGTTTTTTATCACTACCCCTTTAATTGCAGCGCTTAGCCGCCAATTACTAGAAGATTCTTGGAAAATCCATCGCGACACCTTCATGGCTCTGCGTCTACCCTACTTTGCTCGTCTTAAGTGGCTCATTTGGGATTGTCGTTTCTCACTCACGATCGCCATTCTGGCTGGTTTTGCCCGGGCGATCTCAGAAGTCGGGGCAGTAATGATTGTGGGCGGCAATATTGATCGGGTAACGCGCACCATGACCACCGCGATTGCACTAGAAACCAGCAAAGGCGATCTTGCGTTTGCCTTGTCTTTGGGAATTGTCCTTCTTGGTATTGTGATAGTGGCAAATATATTCATATTTGTCGTTCGACAAGTTGCGGAGCGACGTTATGGATAAATTGCTTAGTCTACATAATGTTGAAGTCATCCGTGATGGGCGCATTATTTTGCAATCTGGCGATCTTCAAGTTCCCCTAGCGGGTATTACTGCCCTGATTGGTCCCAATGGTGCTGGGAAAACCACCTTATTACGCTTAATCCATGGCTTAATTGAGCCATCGCAGGGTCAATGCCAGCGCCCCTTCACGTCCGATGAGAGTGCACTGGTGTTTCATTACACCCCCATGCTCAAAGCCACAGTTAGAGAGCACCTTAGCTTGTTAAGGGATACCCATCGAACCATTAGCGATCAAGCAATTGATGAGGCCCTGCAATCTGTTGGAATTGCACATTTAGCCAATAATCCCGCTCAACGCCTTTCTGCTGGGGAACGCCAAAAGCTTTGCTTTGCCCGAGCTCGCTTGCAAAACCCCAAATTAGTACTTCTCGATGAACCCACCGCCAATCTAGACCCGAACGCGAGCGATGATGTAGAGCAGATGATTGCTGAGTTAGCCAGAGATGGAAAGGCGGTTTTATTTGCCTCTCATAATATGGCCCAGGTGAAGCGCCTAGCGTCCAATCTCATCTTCATGCAAGACGGCAAAATCCTAGAAATTACCCACCCCGATGCCTTCTTTAAAAACCCTCAGACCAAAGAGGGTTCCCAGTTTCTTGCTCGCGAATTTATTGCACAATAAGTCAATTATTCAATTTTAGGAGACCCTATGCGACTCACCAGTTCAAGCTTTCAAGATGATGCAGTGATTCCAGGACAGTATGCGTTTTGCATTCCCAATGATCGTGGACATGTATGTCTTGGGTCAAATCACAATCCCCATTTACGGTGGGAGGATATTCCTGCTGGCACGCAATCATTTGCTTTGATTTGCCATGATCCAGATGTTCCCTCCAAACCGGATGACGTCAATCAAGAAGGTAAAACGGTACCCGCATCCCTACCCCGCATTGATTTCTTTCACTGGGTGATGGTCGATATTCCCAATACGATCACTGAGATCCCAGCTGGTCACTACTCAACCGAGGTGGTGCCCCGAGGTAAATCCGGACCGGGAACCCACCATGGCGCCTTACATGGGATCAATGATTACACCGCGTGGTTCTCAAGTGATGCTGAAATGAAGGGCAATTACTTTGGTTACGATGGCCCTTGCCCGCCATGGAATGACAGCATTTGGCACCACTATATTTTTACGATTTACGCTCTCGATACCCCATCACTTGGTTTAGGCACTACCTTTGATGGCAAAACCGCTGTAGCAGCTCTTCAGCGTCATATTTTGGGAAGTGCGCAGATCACTGGGCGATATACCCTTAATCCAGCAGTCAAATAAAAAATCCCCAAGGTGCGCCTTGGGGATTCCTATTAAGAAATATTGAGTTATTTTTTAGCAGGTGCAGGCGCTGGTGCGACTGCGGCTGTTGCCGGAGGTACAAATGGGGGTGGCGCAACACAAGGAGCAGGATTGGGCGTACCTGCTGTTTTATATTTCATCGCAATGGCATTTATGGATTGGCAAAGCTGATAGCTGGCAACGGTTCCTGCATAAGCAGTTTTTGCTTTAGCAAGAGCAGCCGCCTCGGCTTGCTGTGGGGTTGGGGGCGGTAATGCAGCTAAGGCGACGGTTGATCCGATTAAACAGACAGAACCAACAAGCAAACGTTTCATGTGAATTACCCCTTTCCTAATTTTTTATACCAAAGCTCATGGTGTTCTTTAGCCCAAGTCTCATCGCAATATCCCGTTTTCATGGCATCGATTGAGCCTTGCATACCAATCGTGCCGATGTAGATATGCCCAAGCGCGAGCGCAGTCATCAAAATCGCTCCAACGCCATGAATGATGTTGGCAATCTGCATGGTGCCGCGCCAGTATTCAATTTGAATAAATGGCACGATCATATCGAGCACCCAACCCGAAGCGGACACTGCTGATCCCAAAATCACCATTCCAACCCAAAACCAGAACTTCTCACCGAAATTAAAAAATCCAGCAGGGATATGCTTGCCTGAGATCAAACCACCAAAGCCAAGCGCCCAGGCCATATCGCCCTTCTCTGGAAGGTTTCTGCGGACAAACAGGATAAAGAACACCACGATGCTTACCGTGAATGCCGGCCCCACAAAGTTATGCACGTTTTTGCATACCAATAAGAAGGTTCCAAAGAATGCTGGCCCTGTTAATGGTAATAAGAAGTACTTACCCCATAAGATCATGATGCCGGTAAAGGCAAGTGCGACAAAGGTAAACGCCATGGTCCAATGGGTAATTCGCTCTAACAAGGTAAAGCGCTGGATTTTACGTCCCGACATCGGCTCATGTAGCTTGATAGTTCCCTTGAAGATATACATCGCGACTACGCCACAGAGTGCAAGGGTTAAAAGCCAGGCTCCATAAACAGTAATTACGCCGTTACGAATTAAACGCCACTCTTGCCCGGTCTTTTGGATCAATACACCATTTTCAGCTCCTGGTAGCGAGGTGTAATGCACCTCGTCGCTATTCACCATTCTCCAGATTGGTGCATTGTTTCCTGGTTGATTTTTACCCGCCTCAACGGCAGCTTGAGTAGTTGCATTCGATGACCGTCCAACATCCAGAATATTGACTGACTCAACCTTCTGAGGAGTCGGCGACTGGGCGGTTCCTTGTTGAGCAATACTTAGAGAGCTGATAGCAAGACCTGCTGCCAACAGGATAGATCGTATTACAGAGCCAAATGATGCATTCATCGGATCATCTCCAAATTATTCTAATTTTTATTTGATTCTGCTGTACTCAGACTGAAACTGATTCCGCTTCGTAATCTCAGCATTCCAGCTCGCCTGATCACCTGGTTTCCAACCTTTCGCCATAAACCCATTATCAGCACCCATGTAAGGAGCCATATCGGGTCGCTTAGACGCCGAGGTACCTACATTCGCCTCGTTACAGCCAGCCAATAAAGCGGTTGCAACTAAGGCGCTCGTTATAGCGAGTTTCATGATTTACCTCCAGCGGCTGGTTTAGCAGCGGGTGCGGGAGTATTGGGTTTGCCGTAAGCAGTTGCCCAACCAAATACATCGGCTCCAGCATTCTTACCAGCAGCCATCCGCTTGACCACACGGGTTCGGAACACATCCGCAATGACATCGCCATCGCCACCAATCAATGCTTTAGTTGAGCAAAGCTCAGCGCAAAGTGGTAATTTGCCTTCGGCCAAACGATTACGGCCATACTTCTCGAACTCAGCGACGCTACCGTTCTTCTCGGGACCACCGCTGCAGAAGGTGCACTTATCCATCTTGCCACGCAAACCAAATACACCAGAGCTTGGGAACTGAGGTGCGCCAAATGGACAGGCATATGAACAATAGCCACATCCAATACAAGTGTCCTTGTTATGAAGTACCACGCCCTCATCGGTTCGATAGAAGCAATCGACTGGGCAAACAGCCATACATGGTGCGTCTGCACAATGCATACATGCTACTGAGATGGATTTTTCAGCGCCAACGACACCATCATTAATGGTAACTACCCTTCGGCGATTAACACCCCAAGGTACCTCATTCTCGTTCTTACATGCTGTAACGCAACCGTTGCATTCAATACACCGTTCTGCGTCGCAGATAAATTTCATTCTTGCCATAGTTAATCTCCTGACTTTGCGGTGTTAGTTAAGCAGCCTTTTCGATCTGACAGATCGTGGTCTTGGTCTCTTGCATCATGGTGACGCGGTCATATCCATAAGTAGTGCCTGTATTAACGGCCTCACCACGAACAATCGGATAGGCTCCTTTTGGATAAAAATCGAGCAGATCTTTTCCTTCCCACCATCCCGAGAAATGGAAAGGCACAAAGGCAGTATCTGGCGCAACCCGTTCGGTCACCAATGCGCGCACCTTGATCTTGGCACCAGTTGGCGATTTCACCCAAACAAAGTCCCAGTTTTTGATACCGCGCCGGGCTGCTGCACTTGGATTAATCTCCACGAAGTTCTCTTGCTGCAACTCAGCAAGCCATGGGTTCGAGCGAGTTTCCTCACCACCGCCCTCGTACTCCACTAAACGACCCGAAGTCAGAATGATGGGGAACTTTTCATAGAGCTTATCTTCAATTGCTTTGTCCTGAACTGTCTTAAACAGAGTCGGTAAGCGCCAGAAAGTCTTCACGTCATCGTGGGTTGGATACTTCGCAACCATGTCTGGACGAGTGCTATAAAGCGCTTCACGGTGAATCGGAATTGCATCTGGGAAGTTCCACACCACAGCACGCGCCTTCGCATTTCCAAATGGGTGGCAGCCATGGTTTTTCATGGTGACTCGGATGATTCCACCCGAAAGGTCTGTCTTCCAGTTCTTTCCTTCGGCAGCTTTTTTCTCATCCTCGGTTAGCTCATTCCACCAACCTAACTTCTTCAAGAAAATATGATCGACCTCGGGGTAGCCGGTCTTGATGTCAGCGCCTTTCGAGAACGAGCCATCCGCCGCTAAGAGGGACTTACCATCCTTCTCGACACCAAAGTTGGCTCGGAAATTACCGCCACCATCCATCACATGCTTACTGGTGTCATAGAGGTTGGGTGAACCAGGGTGCTTGAGGGCAGCGTTACCAAAGCAAGGCCATGGCAATCCAAAATAATCCCCTGCGGTATCGTAGCCACTCACTGGATCTTTACCGCCACGTGAACGCAAGGTCTTTGGATCAAAGACACTCATCATGCGCATATGCGCCTTTAAGCGCTCTGGGGTATGACCTGTGTAACCAATGGTCCAAACCGCTTGATTAATTTCGCGCAGAATGGATTCAACTTCAGGCTCTTTCCAGTTTTTGCCAGCAAACTTGGAATCAAGCATCTTGTAGTTCTTCGAGAGCTCTTTACCAAAGCCCAAGCGGTCAGCAAAAGCCTGCATGAGTACATGGTCAGGCACAGACTCGAAGAGCGGGTCGATGACCTTCTCGCGCCACTGCACTGAACGATTGGATGCGGTTGCGGAACCTGCGCACTCAAACTGAGTGGTTGTTGGTAGCAAATACACAGCACGGTTTTTATTGACTGTACCGCCAGGAGCAGGTGGCATTGCTGCCATTGCGGCCGTTGCGCTTGGATAGGGATCCACCACTACTAAAAGGTCTAATTTGTCCATGGCGCGCTTCATATCCAAGCCACGGGTTTGGGAGTTTGGTGCATGGCCCCAGAAGAACACGCCTTTGACCGCGGTTGCCTGATCGACCATGTCATCTTTTTCAAGGACAGCGTCAACCCAACGAGAAACGGTGGTGCCTGACTTCTCCATCATGTCAGGGGCATAGCGACCCTTGATCCACTCATAGTCAACGCCCCACACAGCAGCGTAGTGTTTCCAGGAACCAGCGGCGAGACCATAGTAGCCTGGCAAAGAATCTGGGTTTGGACCAACGTCCGTTGCGCCCTGAACGTTATCGTGGCCGCGGAAGATATTTGCGCCACCACCAGATACACCGATATTACCGAGTGCTAATTGCAAGATGCAAGATGCACGAACCATGGCATTACCAATCGTGTGCTGCGTTTGTCCCATACACCAAACAATCGTTCCTGGACGATTCTTGGCCATAGTTTCTGCAACCTTCTTCACTTGTGCCTCTGGCACTCCGCAAGCCGCTTCGACATTGGCTGGAGTCCACTTTTCCATGACCTCTTTGCGAATGTCATCCATCCCAAAGACGCGATCGTTGATATATTTCTTATCTTCCCAACCGTTTTGGAAAATGTGATACAGCACACCAAAGAGGAATGGGATGTCAGTGCCAGAACGAATCCGTACGTACTGATCCGATTTTGCAGCGGTTCGCGTATAGCGTGGATCAACCACGATCACTTTGCAGCCATTCTCTTTCGCATGCAACATATGCAACATGGATACGGGATGCGCTTCAGCGGCATTCGAGCCGATGTACAACGCAGCCTTCGAATTCATCATGTCGTTGTAGCTATTGGTCATTGCACCATAACCCCAGGTATTTGCTACACCTGCAACGGTAGTCGAGTGGCAAATACGCGCTTGGTGGTCGGTATTATTGGTGCCGTAGAACGACACAAACTTACGGAGCAAATAGGCTTGCTCGTTGTTGTACTTTGATGAGCCAATAAAGAAGATGGAGTCTGGCGTGTACTTTGAACGCAGATCTTTCATCTTGGTGGTAATCTCATCAAGCGCCTGATCCCAAGAAATTTTCTGGTATTTGCCATCCACTAACTTCATGGGAGTGCGCAAACGATAGTCGCCATGCCCATGCTCACGTAATGCAGCACCCTTTGCGCATGCGCCACCCATATTGATAGGCGATTCAAACACGGGATCTTGACGAACCCAAACCCCATTTTCAACGGTTGCATCAAACGAGCACCCTACTGAGCAATGGGTGCAAACTGTGCGCTTCACTTCAATCTTGCCTTTGCCATCAAGCATCGCTTTGGTCTCAGCCGCATTCGCTTTTTGGAGCATATTTAATTGAGTGGCGGCAATACCAGCACCAACACCAATACCGGAACGTTTTAGGAACGTACGGCGGTCCATAGTCGGAACTGCTGAACGCAATCCGCGGGATAGGCTACCAATCAGTTGGGAAGAAACCCGGCTAGAGGTTGAGGTTGATTTGCGAGTTAGGCTCATGATGAGACTCCTGCGATAAGCAATAAATAGTTTTGTTCAATAAAAAACGCTCGATTAAACGAGCGTTGTTTGGTAATACTTCTTAATATGAGCAGTCAGATGATAGCCATCAGGCTTACTGGTAACTGCCTCAGCAACATCCTGAACAATTGCCTGACCAAGCGGTGTTTGAGAAGCAACAGCAGCGGCACCAACTGTGACTCCCGCGCCAATGAAAAATTTACGACGAGATGGTTTGGATTTTTCTTGAGCGTCTACAACTTTTTTGCTATCCATAAATATTCCTTTACACGAATATAGTTGATGCATATCAACACTTTGAGTGTAGAAGAATTGAAATATTTATGTAAGTTTTTGCATGTTTTATACGCTAGGATTTACCCTTAAATGCAAGAACTATGGTGTCAATTGAATTTGACTAAACCATATCAAAACTTTGACCCTCAATCGCCAAAAACTCTCGGGTCAGCGCCGAGACGGCTTTGTACAAATGGGTTTCCGGATCGGCGTCGATTGCATCGCACAATTCCTCATACCAAGGGCGAATATGATCGTTGAAGAATATTCGCTGATTGGTCAAATTTGCTACCTCCACATCCTCCCCTGCGATAAGGTAACGCATGACCTCAAATAAGGCTGCAATATGGTCCTCGGTTTCGGCAACTGAATCAGAGGCCTCCAGTCCAAATTGCAAAAGTGAGCGCCTAATGTCTAGGAGCGGCTTTTCATGCAAATGCCCAGCGAGATAGTAGGAGCCATATAAAAACACATTGGGTTTGCCAACTCCCAAAAAACTACTGTCGTATTCAGCCTTCCAATCCGATGCCTTACTATGCTTGGCTGCCTCAACCAAGTCGGTCCAAACACTTGCCAATGGTGCCTGATTATCTGGAGCATCTGTATTTCCTGATGCACTAATTTGATCAAGCAATACCTGATCCGGGGGTTGAAAAAATAAGTTCGCAAGGAGGCCGTACAAATCGGCACGTGCCAAGTCTTCAGCTAAGCCCTCTTGGCTAAGTTCTGGTGTCTGGGGAATATTTGCTTCGCTCATGAATGTTGTTCACAGTTCTTTTTTCATCATATCCACGACCCGGCAATCACTACACATTTTCAGGCGATTCAAGGCCTCACCTGAGAAGGCGTGATGGGTGCCAATTCGACCCAGCATCAGCTCAACCATCTTCAGGGTTCCAAATGCCTTGCCACAGCTGATGCAATGGAATGGCTCGGTTTTATTGAGCAAGACCTTTTGCTTTCGCTGTTCAATCGAACTCAAACGGGGGCTTAAAGTGATTGCGTTCTCAGGGCAGGTTTGTTCACAAAGTCCGCATTGCACGCATTGTTTCTCAATAAACGAGAGCTGTGGCTCATCGGGGTTATCTAATAAAGCACCCTCAGGGCATGCTCCCACACAGGACATGCAAAGCGTGCACGCGTCTTTATTCACCGCAATTGCCCCCAAAGGTGAGTGCGCTGGCAATGGCACACCCTCGGCAGGTAAAGCCTGTGGAGCAAATTGCAATAAATGCTCCAAACTCATTTCAAGGGTCTCGCGCTTTTGCATCGCTAACGCAAAGCTGGCTGGAGGTGCCATCAATTTTTGGGCTTTGCGAGTGAGCAATTCAGCCATGACCTGATTGACTGTATCCACGTCTGAGCTTGAAGAGGCCATGATGCAGCGCACACGCTGGCCATAGCCTAATGCTTGAGAAATGGAATTCGCTAAGTCGACCTGCTCGGCAAGCGCACTTCGGTATCCAGGGTCTTCGTCACCACTCAGCAGCAATATGACCTCACCAAAACCATAAGACATTGCACCAACCCATAAATCAATTCCAGTTGAGGCGATATGCTCAACAGCAAACGGAATCACAAATGCAGGCAGCCCAATTACTTCTTTCGCTTTTGTGCGAGCGGCACGCCCGAGATTCTCCAAAAGAGTGGTGCCAGCCTGCTGGCTATGAATCAATAAGCTTGGAGCATTCTGACCAGGCTTTGAGCTAACAATTCCGTTCAAGTAGGTTTGTGCCAGTGTTTTGATCTGCCGCCCCTGATACGGGACGCTTGGAAAGTTATAACGCATCGCACCTGATGGACAAACCGTCGCACAAGCACCGCATCCCATACAGAGGTTTGGATTGACTTCTACCTTACCCTGTCCATCCTTAAACACCGACTGAATTGCTTTTGTTGAACACACATCAATACATGCGGAGCAACCGACCTTGCCATTACGTCCATGTGCACAAATTTTTTCGGTATAGACAAAATATTTTGGCTTCTCAAACTCACCAACCATTCCGAGCAATTGACTGGCTGCCAAAGATTGCTCAAATCGGTCTGGGCCAGGCGCAAAATATCCCTGAGGTTTTTGACTAATTTGAATACTAGGATTCGTTTGCAGATCAAGAATTAGATCAAACTCACCCTCACGAGAACGTTCAGCTCGCTCAAAATTAATTGCACCGATACCAGCGCACGCGTTGACACAGGCACGGTGGGACTTACATTTATCCAAATCAATCTGAAACGATAAATCGATCGCATTTTCAGGGCATACGGTAACGCATGCTCCGCACCGCGTACACATCTCAGGATCAATTGGATTGTTAAGCTCCCATTTGGCGATAAAGCGCCCCAGATAGCCCTCGAGACTTGTGATGTTTCCAGTAAATACTGGGTAGCTACGCCCAGTAGGCAAGGTACTAGCCTCCGTTAACAAGACACTCACTTCTAATGACTGGCCAAGCCTTTGTGCCCAATAGATGGCTTGATCTCCCGGTCCAATGATCAGTACACGTCCATCGCTGTGATAGTCAACAATCGGTACCGCATCGGGCTCGGGCAAATCACTTACTGAAAGTAAAGCTTTGATCTTTGGGTGGGACTCCTTCGCATCCCTAGACCAACCAGCCATCTCGCGAATGTTGACAAACTTAAGAGGCGCAATCAGTGGCTTTTCTACCTGACTTGCAAGCTCAGAGAACAGAGCACGCTCTTGGGTACAAGCGACCACAATGGGCTCGGACTCATTTAAGGCATTCAAAAACTGTCCCACCTCTTGGCGACATAAGGATGTATGAATGGGCATACCCATTTCTTTTGGGTCAAGCGGCATGCTGCGATTACAATCGCAGACTAATTTTTTACTCATTTTGTTTTAAAGCTTTACGCTAAGACTCTGATGAATCGAAATCGCGTTTCGCTTGTCTCTCTCCACTCGGTTTCTCATTAACCACTTTTGGTTTTAATGACTCTGATTCTATATCCATTGGTTGGGCACTGTCTTTGGTGACCATGGGAGCCGCTTGTGATGATTCCTCAATTTGCGTAGGTTCTTCAGCCGGTGTCTGAATCGCATTCGCTTGATCCAGGGCATCTTGCTTACTCTCGGGATAGAGCTCCTCGGTCGATTTGAAGATACCCAAGAGCTCTGATTGCTGCATGCGTTTGAGCATATCCAGTGGAATTGGATCGGGTTTTGAGTAATCGTCAATGTAAATATCCAAACCATCCATCACATTAAAATGTGGATCACTGAACATTTTCTTAAGGGCGGCCTGCTGCACGACAGGATCGACATCGGGACGCATAAAGGCCGAGAAATCAGGTGATTTCACATCGATTTTTTCAACATCCTCAATGGTTGGAGCTGGGGGCTGCTGCGTCTGATCTGGGGTAGAAGTTTCTTTTTTTTCTTCATTACTTACTTCATCATTTACTTCTTTTAATAGTGCATCGGGTGCTTTAATAATGGGAGCAGTCGATGGCACTGGAGCGGCCTCTTCTGCAAGCCCAGCTTTTTTTCGAGACCAGCGAGATAAAAAATTGTTCTCAGCCATTAAGGCTCCGCCGGTCGATTGGCCCCTTTAAAGGAGGCTGGCTTCGCACGTTTTTTTGGTTCTGGTTTGTAATTTTCCCCAACGTATTGGGCTAAGAATACTTTCATCTCGTCTTGCAGTGGGCTTGTATCGACCTGCTCCCCCCCATCAATCAATCGGGCTGCCTCGTTGTAGCTCAACATTAATCGATGAGGTATTGCAAGCCCCGCCCCATCATCATTACTTACCATCGGAATTGAATTTGGCTCTAAATAAGACTCGAAATCAGTCTCAAGACGCCACATCACAAACCAACATGGATCGGGTGAGGTGGAATTTAAATAGTAGCCTTCAGCTTCATCCCGAAAGAACTGGAAGTCAAATCCTGCAAATAACCAAGACTCACCATCATCGTCCCGCTCCAGAAATCGCCCCACCACCTTAGGGTTGATCTCTGTACCAGCCTGTTCCAAAGCGCTACCAAACTGCCCAATATCAGGAACAACTTCAAGCAAGCGCCAACGATAGTTTTGCCATGGATTATCAATCTTTTGCTTTCGAATGACGATGGCAAACCGCATGGTATGTGCCCGGTTAGGTCTTTTGCACCACAATGCTGGGGAACTTACTGGTCATGTCTTTGCTCAGGTTCGCAATTCGAATGGCGACTTGACGCGCAATTCCTTTATAAATCGCGCTGATTGCACTATCGGGATCAGCCACAACGGTTGGTCTTCCCGAGTCCGCCTGCTCACGAATGGAGAGATTTAATGGGAGGGCCCCAAGGAAGTCAACGCCATAGTCCTGGCACATTTTCTTGCCACCGCCCTCACCAAATATATGTTCCTCATGATTGCACTTGGGACACACATACGTGCTCATGTTCTCAATAATGCCGATGATGGGTATCCCCACTTTCTCAAACATTTTGAGGCCCTTGCGAGCGTCAAGTAATGCAATATCTTGAGGTGTGGTGACAATCACGGATCCAGTGACCGGAACTTTTTGTGAGAGTGTTAACTGAATATCACCAGTGCCTGGTGGCATATCCACAATCAGGTAATCAAGATCGCGCCAACGTGTTTGGCGTAACAGTTGCTCTAAGGCCGAGGTCACCATAGGGCCTCGCCAAACCATGGGGTTATCGGGCTCAATCAGAAATCCAATTGAACTTGCTTGCAAGCCATGCCCTTCCATTGGTTCAATCGTGTTCTCAGCAAGCGACTCGGGACGCCCAGTGATGCCCAGCATCATCGGTTGACTTGGGCCATAGATATCAGCATCCAAGATTCCAACTTGGGCACCCTCAGCAGCCAATGCCAAGGCGAGATTCACTGCGGTGGTAGATTTTCCAACGCCACCCTTACCGCTGGCGACCGCAATAATATTTTTTACCCCAGGCAGCAACTTCACGCCGCGTTGCACTGCGTGCGCAACGATATCGGTGGTAATCGCCACGCTGACATTTTTTATACCTGGAAGCTCACGAATCGCACTGACCACCAATTGACGAATCAGATCAATTTGGCTTTTGGCTGGATAACCCAAAACAATATCAAGGGAGACATCTCCATCATTGACTTTGAGATTACGAACTGATTTTGAGCTCACAAAATCAATTTGGGTATTTGGA
The DNA here is from genome assembly GCF_003065385.1 of Polynucleobacter acidiphobus. Taxonomy (NCBI): domain Bacteria; kingdom Pseudomonadati; phylum Pseudomonadota; class Betaproteobacteria; order Burkholderiales; family Burkholderiaceae; genus Polynucleobacter; species Polynucleobacter acidiphobus. The sequence goes on along the minus strand of NZ_CP023277.1, from coordinate 610,357 downwards.
TCTTTTACCCCTTTGAGGGCTTGCTGAACCTGTTCCGTACTAACCGCCAATTTTGTCTCCTTAAAGCGTTTTAATGCAAGAAATATGTCCTTTAAAGCTGATCATAACGGGAACTAGCAGAAATTTCCCAAGCTAGTAGTTAATTGGGCTTGTAGTTCTTATATTTCAGCTCAATATCGCCGTAATACGCTTTGGTCTCTGCGTTGGTATTGTCCGTATCGGTCAACAGCGCAATACCAATCAAATTCCCTGGCGCGTAACCATAAGCCGCTTCATAGTCAGCGGTTAGGTCTCTACTGTGCTTGCGCCATTGACCAAGATTTTCTTTACCGGCATCGACTGCAATCATCTTGATCCGATTCGTATGTGAATTAGGCTTGATTTGATTGAGCTGACCATTGGGCGACCAGATATACATTAATGTGGCGTATGGCATTTCTTGTCCACTCATGATCTGAGCAAGCTCACCGACCATTTTGTCTTTTAAAGTTAACTTTGATCGATCACCATCAAATGCAACCAAGATTCGGAGTGGTGCATCATCCGCATACCGATCTAAATTATTAGCCTGATCTAAAGTACCAGTGGCTTTCCATTCCCACTCCAGCCAAAGATGTTGCGATGGCCGGGGTTTGAGTTTCACCGCTAACCCGGATGCTGATTTTTTTGCATTCGCACTGAGCACCGTTCGACCCTGATAGTTCTCAAGGCGATAAGCGGTATTCTTCTTATAGGGTGCCAAGCGATAAAAACTCCAGCCACGTAGGGGTTCATTCGCAGGTTGTGCTGAAAACTTCTTAATATCGTCACGCGCCACCAAGGGGTCGAGCTTATCTGCGCTGGACTGACTAGAGTCAGCACTAAACCCGGCGCAACCTTGTAACAGATAGCCTAGGAAGAGGTACAGAGGGATTAGACCAATATGCCTGCGCATCATGCAATGCATTATCGTAGAGCTTTTATGACTGTGCAGAATGAATAAAAATCTCTGGTTTCTGACCCTGGCACAAGGGCTTTATCTCACCAATAACGTTACCTTTATCGCCATTAATGGCTTAGTGGGTTTTGCTCTGGCACCAGAGCCTTGGTTGGCAACTCTACCGGTCATGGCCTATGTGGTGGGCAGTGCTATGGCAACCACCCTGGTGGCTAAAGTTCAACAGCGCTTGGGTCGAAAGCGCTCCTTTCAGATTGCCTTACTCGTGGCCCTATTCTCGTCGCTCTTGTGTGCTTTTGCGACCTTAGAGAAACAATTTTGGCTACTAAATTTTGGCACGGTGATTGCTGGGTTTTATAACGCTAATGCCCAACTCTATCGGTTTGCGGCCGCTGAGCTCGCGGATAAAACAGCCAAAGAGAAAGCGATCTCATGGGTGTTGGCTGGAGGCATTTTAGGTGCTGTTTTAGGGCCCAATATGGCAAGCTGGACACGCGATTGGTTCATGCAACCCTTTGCGGGTGCCTATATCACCTTAGCTGGTGTTGCGGTGATCGCATTTGCAGTGATTAGTCAGATTCACTTTCCTGAAAAACGCGTGGATCCAAACCAAGAGCCAGGTCGCCCTCTCTCCGAAATCATGCGCCAGCCCTTATTTATTGTTTGCACTCTTACTGCCGCACTCGCCTACGGTGTAATGAACCTACTCATGGCGGCAACACCCTTAGCGATGGAAGCCTGTCAATTTAGTTTTGATAAAACCGCATGGGTTCTTGAGTGGCATGTGATTGGCATGTTTGCTCCTGGATTTTTTACTGGCGCCCTCATTAAGCGTATCGGCGTGATGTGGGTCTTGCGAATGGGAGTGGTACTCAACATCGCCTGCGTCATGATTGCTCTATCAGGCATTACTTTTTTCCATTTTTTGACTGCACTATTTTTACTGGGGGTGGGTTGGAACTTTCTATTTACGAGTAGTACCACCCTAGCCTTAGAGGCTTATCGCCCATCGGAGCGTGATAAGGCTCAAGGTGCCATTAATTTCTTTGTGTTTCTAGCCACCGCTTTGTCTGCATTGAGCTCCGGCGTTCTAATCACGACGCAAGGCTGGACCCTCCTTAATTTAGGATCAATTGTTCCGCTCACAATCATTGCCCTTGCCCTGATCTGGCTTGGGGTCCAGCGCAAACCTGTTCGGCCCCAGCCCCTTTAAAATAGGCCGATGAACTCTCCAGTGACATCCTTACCTACCATCGGCTTTATTGGCACCGGCATTATGGGCAAGAGCATGGCTTCGCACCTATTAAAGGCGGGCTATCCATTGCACCTTTTTAACCGCTCTCCCGAGAAAGCAGCGGCATTACTTGAGCAAGGTGCTATTTGGCATTCTTCCCCAAAAGAGTTGGCTGCTCAATGTGATGTGGTCATCACTATTATTGGCTATCCCAAAGATGTTGAGGAGGTTTATCTAGGCACAAATGGTATTTTGGCTGGCGCAAAGCCAAACTGCATTGCCATCGATATGACCACCTCAAGTCCGGCATTGGCTGTGCGTATTGCAAAACTCGCTGATGAGCGTCAAGTCTTTGTTCTAGATGCACCGGTATCCGGTGGTGATATTGGTGCACGCGATGCGCGTCTTTCAATCATGGTCGGTGGTGTTCCAAGCGCTTATGAATGCGCTTTACCTATCTTGCAATGCATGGGCAATAACATCGCGCTCCTGGGTCCTGCTGGATCTGGTCAGCATGCCAAACTCTGTAATCAGATTGTGATTGCCTCCACCATCATGGGGGTCTGTGAGGGCATTCGCTATGCCCAAGCGGCGGGGCTTGATGCCTCGGCGGTCCTCAAAGTCATTGGAAGTGGTGCGGCAGGCGGTACCCAACTGAATGTGCAAGGACCGCGCATGATTAAAGGCGACTTTGCCCCGGGATTCATGGCTGAGCACTTTATGAAGGATATTGGTTTAGCCATTGAGTCTGCAGAGCAGATGGGGCTTCGTTTGCCAGGCTTGGAGCAAGCGAAGCGTCTCTACCAACTGATGCTCGATGACGGCATGGCACGGGATGGCTATCACGCTCTTTACCAACTTTACATAGCTAATAAAGTCTGACGTTCTATGTCGACGCTAATTACCAAGCAAACACCCTATGCTTGGGCATTTATTCTGGTTGCGATCGGCACAATTATTCATTTGGCATTGGGCTTTACGACCGAGCTATCGGTTGATGAGGCGCATTACGCCCTCTATGCGGATCGTCTTGCCTGGAGTTATTTTGATCATCCACCACTGGTAGGGTGGATACAGTGGCCACTGGTAGCGATCAATGCACCTGATGGTATTTTGCGTCTCATCCCGATTGTGCTGTGGATCATTTCCTGCGTAATGGTCTATCAAATTGCCGAGCAAGTATGGAATCTTTATCACCCACAATCAGAGACACAATCGTTCTCACGTGCGGGATTGTTTGCAGTTACTGTGGTTGTTTTTGCTCCCCTACCGCATGTCCTTGCGGTGGGATTGGTTCCGGACTCCCTATTAACGCCCCTTGCCCTCGGTATTGTGTGGATGGCCCTGCGGTGGATTGTGCAAGATGGGCAATATCGTTTTAGCCAATGGATTTTATTAGGGGCGTTGTTTGGATTGGCTGGACTAAGTAAATACACAGCTGTTTTATATGCACTGGCCTTTTGCATCGCATGCTTGAGCGTCCCACGGTGGAGCGCCTTAAGGGAGCCAGGGTTTTATATTGCTATTCTGTTTGCACTGCTCCTCATTAGTCCCGTACTTCTGTGGAATGCCACCCATGACTGGATCTCATTTCGATATCAAATGGATCATGGTGCCGGTGGTGAATGGAAATGGCGCCGAGTGGCTGCCTTTATTGGAATTCAGATTGGTGTCTTTGGATTTCTGCCCTTGCTGGGCTCATGGAGTGTACTGCGCTGGTCATTAGCCCAATCTTCCAAGAAGTTGGTGGTGTTATTTATTTTCTTTGCCCTCCCCTTTACAGTGTTTGCTGCATTATCCGGAGGTGGCGGCTTGCCTCATTGGACTACACCGGCATGGTTTTGCTTAGCCCCCTTGGCGGGTGTTGGTCTCGCACTATGGTGGGAGCAAGGTAAGCATTGGTTAATCAGTTTATTTTTGGCCATACAAGGGACGCTGGTTGCAGTCGGACTAACACTCGTAATGACTGCTGGCTATCCGATTGCTAATCAGATGAAATCAAATCCGCTAGCTGATTTATACGGCTGGCGCTCCGCATCGACGCTTGCTAATCTCTTAGTGAAAGAACTCAAGGCAAGTGGTATTGCAGTCCAGAACTGGACCTTGGCAAGCCGAGTCGCATGGTATGCCAGACCAACCTCTGTTTTTGTATTGGATGATCGATTTGATCAATTTGATCTATGGTTTGGGTCACTGCCCGAGGGATCGAATGTTATTTTGCTCAATTGGTCGCAAATGTCCTTTAAGCCTCCGGTGGGGGAAGGTCAATTTCGGACCTGCCGCCCCTTGGATCGACTCAGTATTGGGCATATGGGTGAAGCACTAAGCCAATTTGAACTGAGTTACTGTCAGGGTTGGGGTGGAAAGGCAAACCCACAACGAGAGGCATTATCCTTACGCCCATGAGCGCCTCATGGAAAACCGTACTAAAGAAGAGTTGGCCCACGATTCGGATTGTTCTATCGATTGCATTGTTGTGGAAAGCGACGAGTGGGATTGATTGGAAAACCCTTTTTGAATCCGAGTTGCAACTAGAAGCCCAATGGTTGATTGCTGGTGCGCTGTGCATCACTGCCGCCTTTATATGCGGTGGCCTGCGTTGGGGATTGTTCATGCGACGAGCAGGGTTCCAGGGGAGTCTAATGGGATACATTGGACTGTATTTCTCGGGGGGATTAATTAATCAGGGCTTACCAAGCACTTTAGGTGGTGATAGTTACCGAGCCATTGCCGGTACGCACTTAACTCCTAGCGGCCAGCTCAGTCAACAACAAGAGCTTACAAAAGAGCTTTCTCATGCTGATGACCTTGCTAAGCAGAACCCAAAATTACGGCTAGGCTTTGCAATGACCCTCTTGGATCGCGTGGTCGGCCTCATGGGTAATAACATTTTGGGTGGGATTGGTTTGGTATTGGGTGGGGCTACCCTGGCCTCCTGGGGAACTGAATTAGGCTATTGGGTCTTGGCACTGATGCTGGGGGGCGGCGTTGTATTAGCCTTTGCGCTGACCTATCAACCATTAATGACCATGATTCGTTCGCTACTAACACGCTTTTCTTTGGATCATGCCTTACCTGGAATTCGGTTTGCCTTTGCTTGGCCAACCAATATTGGGCAGGCTATTTTTGCCGTAGGCATTCATTGTTTTAATATTCTGGCGCTTGGGTTCTGTTTAAAAGCCTATGGAGCGGATGTTCCCACTGAAGCTCTTATGATCGGTTTACCAGCCTTGAGTTTGCTATTAATGCTACCCATTAGTATTTCTGGTTGGGGTCTGCGTGAGGCCACCTTGGCATCAGTGTTGGCCCTCTGGGGCGTGAGCCCATCATTGACTGTTTTAGGGTCAATTAGTTATGGCGCCATTACCCTGTTATGCGTTCTTCCGGGCGCCTATCAACTCCTCAAACGGAAGTAGGCCCCTCTCAGCATAAAATACAGTCTTCGACTGTTAGGAAAATAGAATGGCAATCAGCGTTAACGCAATGCGAACCATTGATCACTGGGTGGGTATACCGCTTTGCGCACTTGCCAGTCCAATCGTGGCTTTATTCGATTTGATTGCAAAACCATTCAGAAAGCCAGGCCCGCCCAAGCGACTCCTCTTCATTGAACTCTCTGAGATGGGCAGTGCAATTTTGGTGGATCCTGCCATGCGTAAAGCACAAGCAAATGGCGCGGAGATTTACTTCTTAATCTTTAAAAGCAATGCGGCAAGCTTGGGTTTACTCAACACCGTGAACCCCAAGCATATTTTTACGATTGACTCATCGAGTCTTTGGAAATTAGCACTCGATACCTTGGGATTTTTGATCAAAGCCCGCTTTCATCGTATCGATACAGTCATTGACCTGGAACTCTTCTCACGCTTTACCGCCCTATTAACTGGTTTATGCGGCGCAAGACGGCGAGTGGGATACGATATTTTTCATGGTGAAGGTTTATGGCGTGGCACCATGCTCACACGCAAGGTGCATTACAACCCCCATATTCATATTGCCAAGAATTTTATTTCCTTGGTGTACGCAGCCTTTGCTGAGCAGGAAGAGTTGCCATTTAGCAAAATTGCGATTGCTGATGATGAGATCCGGCTAGCCCAAGCGGTCATCGATCCGAGTGTCAAACAAAACTTGCAAATCCGGATTGAGAATTTGGCTCAGCAAGCCCTCATTCCATTTAAAGTAGGTCAGCAACGCATCATTTTGATCAATCCAAACGCAAGTGATTTATTACCCCAGCGGCGTTGGGCTCCTGAACGTTTTTCAGAACTAATCATGGCAGTTCATCAGCGCTATCCGGAAGATTTAATTCTGATTACTGGGTCGCCCGCGGAGCACACCTATGTTGAGGGTGTACGCCTAGCAGCCAACGTCAAACGTGCTCTTAATTTTGCGGGCCATGTTCGCTTCTCTGAGCTCCCTGCCCTCTATTCGCTTGCACATGCCATGGTCACCAATGATTCTGGTCCTGGGCATTTCTCATCCGTTACTGCATTGCATACGGTCGTCTTATTTGGACCAGAGACCCCGGCTCTATATGGCTCACTCGGTAACTCCATTCCGATTACCGCAAATCTCGCCTGCTCACCGTGCGTCAGTGCCGCTAACCATCGCAAGACACCCTGTCAGGATAATGTTTGCATGAAATCCATTTCGGTGTCGCAGGTGATGGAGCAGTTGGCCGTGCAAATTACTGCGGCTGATCGCGTCCGCGCGTCATAAGGATGCCCATGTCGCTGGGTCGTGCTTGGGCAGTTCCACTTCTGCCACTCATCCTCTGGCTCGCTTTGGTATTGAGTGGGCACGAAGTTGAACTCTTTTTGTGGATGAATCAAGCAGCGCAAATCCTACCAAACTGGGTTTGGGCATGGTTTACATTCTTAGGCAATGGCTGGGGAGTGTTTGCCTTGTGCTTCCCCCTGCTCTTAATTGCCCCCCGGCAGCTCTGTGCGGCTCTGCTTGCAGGCGGCTTTGCCGCCATCATCAGCCTCATTCTAAAACCCTTGATTAATTTACCCAGACCCGCCGGTGTACTAGCCGAGAACAGTTTTACGATTTTGGGCAACCCCTTACTTCAACATGCGCTCCCTTCTGGTCATACCCTCACGGTGTTCTCGGTAGCGAGCGCCATATTTTTTGCCACCACCCCGGCACGTCGTAATTTATTACTGGTGTTATTTGTGATTGCCACTCTAACCGGTATCTCACGTAGTGCTGTTGGTGCTCATTGGCCCGGGGATATTTTGGTGGGGTCGGCCCTCGGTATCTGGTGTGGCCTGATTGCCAGTCGCCTCATCAGTTATGTGAAGAATCAACAGCTCACCCCAACGAGCCTCATTCCTCGAATCATTGCCGTCGCTGGAATCTTAGAGCTCTATATCTTACAAACCACGGTCTTGGATTTTCCGCACAACCAAGTCTTGCAATACCTCGGCAGTGCACTCGTTCTCATCACGTTGCTGGCGTTTGTGATGCGCCAGAATAAACCGCAATCCAATGTTTAGTTACCGCCACGCATTTCATGCGGGTAATCATGCCGATGTTATAAAACACTTGGTACTGATTCATAGCATTCAATACCTGCAAGAAAAGGATGGGGCAGTAATGTTTATTGATACCCATGCGGGTGCAGGTATCTATTCACTGCGCGATGGTTATGCGGCAATTAGCCAAGAATGCCAAGGTGGAATCGATCGTCTATGGTCAAGCCAGGAGTTTGATGAGCCCGACTTCGGGCCGTATCGAGAGGCAATTGGTCAGTTCAATCCCAAAGGTGTGCTGGATGTGTATCCCGGTTCTCCATTTATCATGGCGCATCTCCTGCGCCCTCAAGATCGCCTCAGACTATTTGAGCTTCACCCAAGTGATACTGGTATTTTGCAAACCAATATTGCAAGCTTAGACAAGCGCTCCCAGATTGACATACGCCAACAGGATGGTTTTGCCTTCTTAAAGTCCTTGCTACCACCGCCAAGCCGGCGGGGCTTGATCCTAATGGATCCATCGTATGAGCTCAAGACCGATTACCAAGCGGTTGAAGAGAGTGTGCGTGAGGCCTTAGACCGATTTGCAACTGGCACGTATCTCATTTGGTATCCGGTCTTACAACGCCCAGAGTCCAAGCAACTCATCAAACGCTTACGTGCTTTATCTGAGGAATTTCAACGTCCATGGTTAAGAGCCGAGCTGCGTATCGCTCATTCGCTTGGTGAGAGGCGACTCCAAGCGAGCGGGGTATGGGTCATTAATCCAGTTTGGACCTTAGCGCCCTTCCTAGAAAGGACCTTACCGATTTTGCAAAGGGTCTTGGGTGAAGATACTAGCGCAACTTTTGTCTTGGAAACTAGTAGTCCAGCATAACCTCATTGCGTCGCAAAAAGGGAATACTCCAAGGCGGGTTGTAACGTGCCAATTGTGGCTCACCCAATGGGGTAAGATTCTTCGATTTCATCCAAGCCCTGAGTTCCGCAGTTTTCTCTTGGGTCTTTTCTTCTGAGTTAAACCCAGTAAAACTAATCACGGCTTTACGCTGCGCCGGAATCTCCTTGAGCTTAACCTCTGGGCTTAGCGGTGTTGGTAAGGTGGCTAAGGTGTACTGACTAGGCATGACAAAGAACATACGCCATTGATTGGGACCCGCTTGATTTTCCATCGTGACTGGTGCGGTCATGGCAATCTTCTCACTGGCAGGCTCCATGGTCACTGGAACGGTCATTGCAATCTTTTCATTTGATTTGGCGTCGTCCGATCGATTGGCTTTGGTTTGATTCTTACCAAAAATATATCCAGCAATTAAGCGAAACCCCTTGCTTCCCGCATCACTCATATCCCCATCGACAGTGACCTCAGCGATGATCATGGGCGCATATTGGCGTAACTCAAATGGAGCAGCACTTTCGATCACGGTGTATTTGGGTTCTTCGAGTGCCATGAGTGGTGTGGATACCAAAAAAATCAGGCTAGGGATAATTGCTTGCAATGCACGTTTTACCATTTTCCTTCCAATACAAATCCTTTTAAGCTTGCTTGTAGGCTCACTTGGGCACCTACAGGTAAGGTTAATTTATCGGTCACATGACCAAATGGCAGGCCCGTAAGAATTGGGATCTTCTTTGGCAAACGCTCCCGAATGTATCGAATCGCACTGTCTAATTGATAACCACGATCCACTTCGTATAAGCGATATTGATTAAAGTGTCCCAAAATAATGGCTTGTTGACTAGCAAGTACCCCAGCCTCATGCAGTTGCAAGAGCATTCGTTCAATGCGATAGGGATGCTCATTCACATCTTCAAGGAATAAGATGCCACCCTGAATCTGCTTCGCATTCGGAAAATAGGCAGTTCCTAATAGCGTAGTCAGAATACTGAGATTGCCGCCCCACAGCATCCCCTGAATATTTTGGGAGAGATCGACTTCGCCAGCAAAGTGCTGAAGATCGGGTACCGCAACACTCATGCGGCGCGACTGAATCGCAGTTTGAAAGTGGCGCCAGGTGAAAGCACTTGGGGTCTGAGGCTCACCATACTCGTTCAGCGGTCCAAAATCATAATTCAGCATCGGTCCAGCCAAACTCATCGCCCCAGTTTTAGCAAGCAGTCCCAAATGAAATCCCGTAAAATCACTATGTCCACAAATCTGCAAACCTTGCTTTACTGAGATCGCAATTTCTTTCCAGGCAATTGCATCAAGCAGGCGATGTAGGCCGTAACCACCCCGAACCGCCATGACGACCTCATTTGGATCAATTGTGGGAATCGCATTCATCTCTGCTAATCGCTCGTGATCGGTCCCCGCAAAACGCTCAAACACCCGCTCAGTGCAGCCCGCGTTATGCACCACAACGCCCTGCTCTTTGAGCCAGCGCAAGCCAGCTTCTGGGCTACGCATATCGGGGCTTGCGCCAGACGGAGCAATTAAATGAATCTTCATGAACGTCGTTGTTTAAAAAACTCTCTTAATAAGTTGCCACATTCATCCGCCAGAACACCACCCTCAATGTCAGTTTGATGATTAATCGCTTTCAGGTCAAAGAGGTTGGCGACGCTACCAGCCATTCCAGTTTTTGGATCAGTTGCTCCAAACACCACACGTTTGACTCTAGCATGAAGAATAGCTCCACAGCACATTGCGCAGGGTTCCAATGTCACATATAGGGTTGATTGTGGAATTCGGTAGTTCTGAAGGGATTTTGCCGCCTCCCGAATCGCCATCATCTCAGCATGAGCGCTGGGATCGTGCAATCCAATTGGCTGGTTGTAACCTTGACCAATGACCTGATCGTCAAATACCAGGACCGCGCCCACCGGAACCTCGTTACATGCTGCTGCCTTTTGAGCTTGCAAAATGGCAAGACGCATAAAGGATTCGTCTTGTGGCAATACCATTAGTCCTTAAGCCACTCGAACAGGATAATCAGCCCAGCAATTAGGGGTCTCGTAGAGCCGCACACTAAAGAGCGAAAGTTTTCCTTGGGTCTCGGCTGCAAAAATTGGTGCCAGACGATCAAAGGCAAACTTGACTAAGTTCTCAACCGTTGGCACATCATCTAACACCACGGTTTTATGGTTAGGCAGGCTTTCCAAGAATTGAACTAATAAAGTATCTTGCTTGGCCACCAAAAATGCATGATCCCAAGGCTCAACCAAATGGGTCAATGCAATACGCTTAATTTCACCAAAGTCAATCACCATGCCATCATCTGCCTGCCCGCGACTTTCATGGACAGGGCCTTGAACGGTTAACTCAATTGCATAACGATGACCGTGCAAGTGGCGGCATTGCCCGCCATGATTGGGAATGCGATGTCCCGCATCAAATTCGAGGCGGCGTGTAATCGTGAGTTGCTGCATTACCGAATTCCAATCATTTTGTGGGTTTGCACACTTAAGCGCCATAGTGGGTGCTTTTGGCACAGTTGAACCGCAAAGGCCATATTGTCGCTTAGATTTGGCCCGTCCATCGCTTGGATATAACGGTGGCGAAAGTCCATGGCCTCAAAGCGTTGCAAAACCGATTCAATTGGCTGATGCCCCGCTTGCGGAACGACTAACTTAATTTCATGGGCCTGCTTCACAACCAATTCAGCCCCAGCCTTAGGGCTTAAGCAAACCCAGTCAATCCCCTTGGGAACCGCAATCGTGCCATTCGATTCAATCGCGATCTCAAACTGCTTGGCATGCAAGGCTTTGATTAAAGGTTCGTCGAGCTGTAACAAGGGCTCTCCCCCGGTCATGACTACATAGCGATAACGACGGGTTCGCATCGTATCAATCCAGGCGTTTTCAATGGCCTGCGCAAGCTCTTCGGGACTAGCGAACTTACCACCCCCGATGCCATCGGTTCCGACAAAATCCGTGTCACAAAACTGGCAAATGGCGGATGATCGATCCTCCTCGCGCCCAGACCACAGATTGCAACCTGCAAATCGGCAAAATACTGCGGCGCGCCCAGCCTGTGCGCCCTCACCTTGCAAGGTTGCAAAGATCTCTTTAACGGAATACATAAACCAGACTTACTTCCAAGAAATTAGTTCCCAGCGTAGATAGTCCTCCTTGATGGATTGGGACCAGCCGGTCATACCTAACCAGAGGTACTCGCCAAAACTCTCGCGCACCACCCAGCGTCCAATTTGTGGGACGAACCAAACACGATCGCGGCGATTACTGGCCAATCTAAACCAATCGTCACTCTCAAAATTATCCGCCGTACTCACATAGTAGAGAGCATCAAACTCACCGGCCTGCGTTTTAATCCGATTCCAAGCATTTGCTTGAATGGTTAGGCCCCAATAAAAATCATTGTCTGGAACTCCCAGTACTTGATAGCGGGTCCGGTAAAACCCAGACCAGCCAGGCTTCATTTCTTGTGGCCAGAGTCGTACAACCATAGTAAACCGTTGCGGCGGGGTCCAGTGGGGATCTTGCAAAATCATTCCCCAAGGCTCTTGAATCTCATCAGGTAACTTCCCTAGTTTTTTACCCTCTCTGGCAATCTGTACTTTGGGGCCCACTGAGACCACTGTCTCGGTCAAAATATCAACCAACTCACCATTAAAAACATTGCGAACCTCATAGACCCACTGCTGACCAACCGCTGGTGCTCGAACCATGGGGATTGATTGAGGGGGTGCAATCTCAGTCTTTGGAATATGCGACACGGAACCCAGGCATGCGGTCAATAACAAACTAGCCGTAACCGTGGCTGCGCTTCGCCAAGAAAGGTATCTAAATAGCATCTGGACTACTTCCAGGAGCGTAGTTGCCAAGCCGTGCTGTTCTCAAGTAGCACTGGGCCGATTTGGCCTTGGATCTGATAGGAACCAGAGGATTCGTGTGCGACCCAGCGGCCAATTTCTGGCGCAAACCAAATGATTTCATGGCGAATGCAATCCACCTTATTGGCATCATCACTCTGAAAATTAATTAGGTTCTGATAGCGCAAACAGGTGAACTCTCCTGCTGGAACCTTGAGCTTTTCCCATCCAGCACAATACATATACTGCTGCCAACCAAAGGAGTTATCTGAATATCCTGCAATCGAATAGCGTGTTGTGAATTGCTTACTCCAATTGGCCTGCATTTGCTCAGGCCAAAGAGGAATTGGAGGGCTATAGTTCTGAATACGACCCCAGTGCGGATCGGTTGCAATCATTCCCCACGAAGATTGAATCTCACTGGCAAGATTTGCGCCGTCACGATTGCTGCGGGAGATCGTGACTCCTGGCCCCACAATCTCAACACGCTCGGTCACCACATCGAGTAACTTACTTGAGAATGTATCGAACTGCAGATAAGTCCACTCCTGGCCCAATTGGGGTGAACGCACACTGGGGATTTTTTTAGGAGCGGCTACCGGAATTCCGCGGTCAAAGGTAGCGGTTGCGCACCCCAAAGGGGCTAAAGCAGCCGAACTAATCACAAGGCGACGTAGGGGGTTCATAGAAACTCCTAAAGACAAATAGCTATTCCCACTCGATTGTGGAGGGTGGTTTACCACTGATATCAAAGACCACACGATTGATACCGCGCACTTCATTAATGATGCGATTCGATACCTTACCTAGCAGTTCGTGTGGCAGATGCGCCCAATGCGCAGTCATGAAGTCTTGGGTTTGCACTGCACGCAGTGCGACGACGTATTCATAGGTACGTCCATCGCCCATGACCCCAACCGATTTCACGGGCAGAAAGACTGCAAATGCCTGACTCGTCAATGCGTACCAGGATTGCTTGGTGCTTGGATCAATCGTATTACGAAGTTCTTCGATAAAGATGGCATCTGCTCTGCGCAAAAGATCGGCAAACTCAGGTTTGACCTCTCCTAAAATTCGGACGCCCAGTCCTGGACCTGGGAAGGGATGGCGATCGACCATCTCTTTTGGTAAGCCCAGTTCAACGCCCAAGGCTCGCACTTCATCTTTAAATAACTCTCGTAATGGCTCAAGAAGTTTGAGGTGCATATCCTCAGGCAATCCACCAACATTGTGATGGCTCTTGATGGTATGGGCACTATTTTTACCCTTACCTGCTGACTCAATGACATCCGGATAAATCGTGCCCTGTGCAAGCCACTTCGCGTTTTTGATCTTGCCAGACTCGCTCTGAAATACCTCAACAAACTCTTTACCGATAATCTTGCGCTTTTGCTCGGGATCGGTCACACCCTTTAATCGGGATAGGAACTCATGAGCGGCGTCCACATGAATCACTTTGACCCCTAAGTTCCGGGCAAACATATCCATGACCATCTTGCCTTCATGAAGGCGCAGCAAGCCATGATCGACAAATACGCACGTTAGCTGAGGTCCAATCGCTCGATGAATAAGGGCTGCAGCCACGCTGGAGTCGACACCGCCCGATAATCCCAAAATGACTTCATCATTACCGACTTGCTCCTTAATTTTGGCTACTGCTTCCGCAATGTAGTCACCCATTACCCAGTCAGCTCGGCATTGGCAAATTTCATGTACAAAACGATTTAAGATCTCTTTGCCCTTTAAGGTGTGAGTGACCTCAGGATGAAATTGGACACCATAAAAATGCTTCTCTTCATTAGCCATTCCCGCAATCGGGCATGATGGCGTCGAGGCCATTAATTTAAATCCGGGTGGCAACTCGGTCACCGAGTCACCGTGACTCATCCACACTTTGAGAATTCCATGTCCCTCGGCGGTGCGATGGTCCTCAATATCCTTTAGCAAATCGGTATGGCCACGGGCGCGTACCTCGGCATACCCAAACTCACGCGCTTTGCCCAAGGACTCTGCCGAGGCAACCTGACCGCCCAGTTGGGTGGCCATCGTTTGCATGCCGTAACAAATACCTAGAACTGGAACATTCAGTTGAAAAACAATCTCAGGGGCCCTGGGGCTATTGGGCTCCGTCACCGAACTTGGTCCACCCGAAAGAATGATTCCTTTGCAGCGACGCTCTTGAATAAATGTTTTGATTCGCTCCGGATCCGAGTCATACGGCCAGATCTCGGAATAGACTTTTGAGTCCCGCACACGGCGAGCAATCAATTGAGTAACTTGCGAACCAAAATCCAGAATCAGAATCGTATCGTGCACAGTTTTGCCCAAGCGACTCTTAGTCAACGTGATAGTTAGGGGCTTCCTTCGTGATCTTCACATCATGGACATGCGACTCACGCACGCCTGCAGAAGTAATCTCCACAAAACTGGCCTTCTCATGTAATTCCGCAATGGTTTTGCAACCACAATAACCCATCGACGAACGAATACCACCACTCAGTTGATGCAAGATACTCAGGACACTTCCTTTGTAAGGCACCTGCCCCTCAATCCCCTCGGGGACTAATTTCTCGGCATTCGCTGCGCTGATATCTTCTTGGAAGTAACGATCAGCAGCACCATCGGCCATGGCGCCTAATGAACCCATGCCACGATAACTCTTGTACGATCGTCCTTGATATAAAAAGACCTCACCCGGGGCTTCTTCCGTCCCAGCAAACATGCCGCCCATCATGACGCTATTGGCGCCCGCTGCAAGGGCTTTTGCAACATCTCCTGAGTAGCGCACACCTCCGTCTGCAATTAATGGAATACCGCTTCCCTTAAGCGCATTAGCAACATTCACCACGGCGGTGATTTGCGGAACACCGACACCTGCCACGATGCGGGTGGTACAAATCGAGCCTGGACCAATGCCAACTTTCACACCATCAGCGCCATGGTCTGCGAGTGCTTTTGCAGCATCGCCAGTCGCAATATTGCCGCCAATCACTTGAACCTGAGGGTAGTGCTTCTTGACCCATTTCACGCGATCAAGAACGCCTTGGCTATGGCCATGCGCGGTGTCGACCACAATGACATCAACGCCGGCCTTTACCAGCAGCTCTACACGTTCATCGTTGTCTGGACCCACACCAACGGCAGCGCCAACGCGCAACTTTCCTTCACTATCTTTAGCAGCATTAGGATGCTCGGTCGCCTTCAAAATATCCTTAACGGTTACTAAGCCGCGTAACTCGAAGGCATCGTTCACAACAAGTACGCGCTCTAAGCGATGCTTACTCATCAAGCGCTTGGCCTCTTCAAGACTGGCGCCCTCCTTCACGGTGATAAGGCGCTCACGCGGGGTCATCTTGGTCTTCACGCTTGCATCTAAATCTTCTTCGAACCGAAGATCGCGATTGGTAATGATGCCAACCACCGTTTTTCCTTGAAGCACGGGGAATCCTGAAAAACCATGCTCCCTCGATAGAGCAATCACCTGACGGACGGTCATTTCTGGAGGAATGGTGATGGGGTCACGCAGAACCCCTGACTCAAAGCGTTTTACTTTGGCCACTTCTTTGGCCTGCTCGGCAGGCTTTAAATTTTTGTGGATGATTCCAATACCGCCCTCACTTGCCATGGCGATCGCGAGCCTACCCTCAGTGACCGTATCCATCGCGGCCGATACCAAGGGAATGTTGATCGTAATATCGCGCGTTAATTGGGTGACCAAACTGGTGTCACGAGGAAGGACGGCCGAATAGGCCGGCACAAGGAGCACGTCATCAAAGGTCAGTGCTTTTTGTATGAGTCGCATGCAAAACCCCTAGTCGCAAAATCCGATTATAAAGGTTCTGGGTCGAGGGCCCTTTAAGGTCTCGGTTTTGCAGCTTGACGGCGCAGGGCTTTGGCCTTTAAAAGGCTATCTTTATCACGATTGGCCTTCTTTCGTCTGGCTAATTTTGGATCAATACGTAATGGCGCATAGAGCTCCAAACGGTCGCCGGCATATAGCGGACTACTCCAATCCTTGCGCTTACCAAATACCCCATAGCAGCCCTTACGGCTAATTACTGGATCATCTTGATCTTTGGCAATGCCCAAGATTTGAAGCGCCCACCCCACCGTAGGCTTTAGAACACCATTTAAAGGAAGATGATGAATCTGCAGCGCTGGTGGATCCTGGCGCGCATCGCATACGAGTATTTCAATAGACTGGGTTTTAGTGGTCATACAGTTGCTCCGCACGCTTTACAAAACAATCCACAAAGGTGCTGGCGATGTAGGAAAACACCGGGCCAATAATCTTATCCAATATGGCACTTTTGAACTCCCAGTGCAAATTGAACTCAATCTTGCACGCATCATCACGCAAGGGAATGAAGCGCCACTGGCCAGTGAACTTTTTAAAGGGACCATCGACAAATTGCATGTCAATTGAATCAGGGCGATGATTGGTGTTCCGGGTGTGAAAGAATTGCTCAATTCCTTTAAAGTGAATCTTGATTTTGGCATCGAGCACCGTCTCAGTTTGCTCATAAATATCCACACCGCCGCACCAGGGTAAAAACTCTGGATAGCGGGCAACATCCGTTACTAGGCTGTACATGCGGTCAGCGGACTGACCAATCAAAACCGTCTTATTGACGTCTGCCATAATGAAACCGTGGAACCTATAAAAACTCTAAACCATGAGTATCGTTGATAACAAAAAAGCGTTCTTTGATTATTTTATTGAAGAACGCTATGAAGCGGGCCTTGTCCTCGAAGGGTGGGAGGTTAAGGCAATTCGTGCTGGGCGTGCGCAAATTAAAGAAGCATATGTTGTGGTGCGAAATGCTGAGATTTATTTGATTGGTTCTCACATCAGCCCACTCTCATCGATATCGACTCACATTCATGCTGACCCCACCCGAACCCGCAAGCTCCTCTTAAATGAGAGCGAGATTCGGAAACTAATTGGTAAAGTTGAGCAGCGGGGCTATACCTTGGTCCCACTCAATTTGCACTTCTCAAAAGGTCGAGTCAAATGTGAAATTGGACTTGCCCGCGGCAAGAAACAGCACGATAAGCGCGAAGCCAGTAAAGAGCGCGACTGGGAACGAGAAAAGGCCAGAATCGTGCGTGGCCAATTATCATAATCCTCTCTTTTGCACCATTTAGGTGCATATTTGCACCAAGGCATGCCAATTTCCGGTTGATTTGTCATGCTGGCGTAATACCGTAAAGGCTATGAAAACCCCGTATGACGAAATGTTGGATGCACATGGTGCGGCTAGACCCCACTATGCCATCTTTCAGCAATGGTTGACTGAGCAAAGTGATGCTCTGATGGCCCTTAAACGGGCTGAGGCCGATCTCATCTTTCGGCGGGTTGGCATCACCTTTGCGGTCTATGGTGACGACTTAGGGACTGAACGCACCATTCCATTTGATCAAGTACCGCGGATATTTACGGCCCAAGAGTGGTCAACACTTGAGGCAGGTCTGCGGCAACGCGTGACCGCACTCAATCACTTTATTCATGATATCTATCACGACGAGGCAATCATCAAAGCCGGGATTATTCCCGGGGAGCAGATTTTTAATAATGCCCAATATCGCCCTGAAATGCGATATGTGGAGGTCCCACGCAATATTTATGCCCAAATCGCAGGGATTGATATTGTGCGTGCGGGTGCCGGTGAGTTTTATGTTTTAGAAGACAATCTGCGCGTTCCATCTGGCGTGTCCTATATGGTCGAAGATCGCAAGATGATGATGCGACTCTTTCCCGATCTATTCCAGCGCTATCGAGTTGCCCCTGTTGAGCACTACCCTGACCTTCTTTTAGAGTGCCTCAAGTCCGTTAAACCTGAGGGAGTGAAAAAACCAAATGTGGTTGTACTCACACCAGGCATGTTTAACTCGGCCTACTTTGAACATACTTACCTTGCTCAACAAATGGGTGTCGAACTAGTCGAAGGTAAGGACCTTTATGTCAAAGATGAAGAAGTGTTCATGCGAACCACCCAAGGGCCTCAGCGGGTCGATGTGATCTATCGACGCATTGACGATGACTTCTTAGATCCTCTAGCGTTTCGGGCGGATTCTGCATTGGGCGTAGCGGGTCTACTCAATGCTTACCGTGCGGGCAATGTCACCCTAGCCAACGTGATTGGCACTGGAATTGCGGACGACAAATCCATTTATCCTTATGTACCGCAAATGATTGAGTTCTACTTAGGTGAAAAGCCTATCCTTAACAACGTGCCCACTTATCAATGCCGCAAGGCTGAAGATCTGGCGTACACGCTAGCTCATCTTAATGAGCTGGTCGTCAAAGAGACCCATGGCGCCGGTGGCTATGGCATGCTGGTAGGCCCAGCATCCACCAAAGAGGAGATTGAGCGCTTTCGAGCAAACTTAATCCAACACCCCGACCAGTACATCGCCCAACCCACCCTCTCCCTATCAACCTGCCCAACCTTTGTTGAATCTGGGATAGCTCCGCGCCATATTGATCTTAGACCCTTTGTGCTCTCTGGCGAAACCATCAAGATGGTTCCAGGAGGACTAACTCGCGTTGCCCTCAAGGAGGGCTCCTTGGTTGTGAACTCTTCACAAGGCGGTGGTACTAAAGATACTTGGGTATTGGAGGACTAGTTCATGTTAAGCCGCACCGCCGATTGCCTCTATTGGATGGCTCGTTATACCGAGCGGGCTGAGAATACCGCGCGTATGCTCGATGTGAACTATCAAACCTCGTTGCTGCCGCAGCCCTCTGAATATCGAGACCAAAGTTGGCGTAAATTACTCACCATCTCCAAACTGGAACCGGCGTTCCTAGCGAGCCATTCTCAGATGAACCAGGAATCCATTTTGCGGTTCATGATCGCGGATGCGAATAATCCATCGAGCATTGTGTCTTGCTTGCGCGCCGCTCGCGAGAATGCCCGGGCGATTCGTGGACGGATTACCTCTGAGCTGTGGGAAACTCAGAACACTACCTGGCTTGAATTATCGCAATTACTTGCTAGACAGGATTATGCGGATCCTAGCAGCCTCTTAGATTGGGTTAAATATCGCTGCCACCTCTCACGGGGGGTCATGCATGGCACCATGCTAAAAAATGAGGCTTACTACTTCATGCGAATTGGCACCCTACTGGAGCGCGCCGATAATACTGCTCGCATCTTAGAAACCAAGTACCAAGATCCAGCCAGCTTGCGTCAACTAAAACCCATTCAAGATGTCCATGAGGAGGCGGATTCAGCATTCTTTGATTTCTATCATTGGGCTGCCCTGTTGCGTTCTGTATCTGCTTTTGAGATCTATCGGCAGATTTACTCAGACCAAATTACTCCTCAAAAGGCAGCAGAACTCCTAATCTTTAATCAACAAATGCCCCGCTCATTGCGCTATTGCGTGGGGGATTTAATTGTGCTGCTGGGTGAAGTTCGAAATCAGAATTCTAAAGAGATAGAACGTCTTATTGGCAAACTCCAAGCAGACCTTGATTACTCGGATATCAATGAAGTCTTTCATGTGGGTCTTGAAGAGTTCACCAAGCAGTTTTTAAAACGAATTAACCACATCGGTGACGAGCTCAGTAATGCATATCTCATCCCCCTTGCCGTTGCCTAAGATGAAATCTATGCACTTACAAATTGAGCACCGTACCGAATACCAATATGACAATCTAGTTCGCTATTCGATTCAGGAGTTAAGACTAAGCCCTCTCGATAGCAAAGGGCAAACGATTGTGAAATGGCAAATTCAGTCGCCCGTGAAAGCAAAATCCACTCAAGATACTTTTGGGAATACCTGCCAAACATTAGTGCTCGACACGCCCTATAAATCAATGAGCATTACTGCCAAAGGAGAAGTTAAAAGCTTTGGATGCTATGAGTACCAGGATGATGCCCATGCAGTATCCCCGTACTATCTTTTGCAGCCCACTACCCTGACACAAATATCGGAACCAATGCAATCGTATTTTGAATCGGCACTTCCAAAAAAACGTGACATTGACTCCGTTTTGGCTTTAGCCGATGCGATTCGTGTAGGCATTCGCTATCAAGCGGGTGTCACAACCTTTGCAACGACCGCGGCCCAATCATTTGCGATGCAAACTGGGGTATGCCAAGACCATAGCCACATCATGCTGAGCCTATGTCGGTATGCCAATATTCCTGCGCGCTATGTCAGCGGCTACTTTTTTGCCGAAGAATCCCCAAACCTAGCGAGTCACGCCTGGGTGGATGTTTGTTTGAATGCAAATCAAGGTCGCTGGATTAGCATTGATGTAACCCATGCCTGCCTGACGGATCAACGGCATATTCGTTTGGCAACTGGAAGGGATTATTATTCAGCTGCGCCCATCAAAGGAATCCGTTCCGGTGGTGGCCAAGAAGAGCTTCAGGCTCGCATTGCCATCCAACAAGTGAAAGTGCTTTAACCATGACCTATTGCGTTGCCCTTTGCCTAAATGAGGGCCTGGTGTTCTTGGCCGATACTCGGACCAATGCGGGAGTTGATCAAATTGGCACCTTTCGTAAGATGGCCCTCTTTCATCAAGATCACGAGCGCTTTTTTGTTCTCATGAGCTCGGGTAACTTAGCCATTACCCAAGCAGTCAAAGAGATCCTCCTCCAGGGCGAAATGTTTGATGGCATCAATCTTTGGAATGCCAAAAGCTGTCACGAGGCAGCGACAGTGGTTGGTTCAGCCGTTAAAAAAGTACGGGAGCGCGATTTTGAGGATCTGCAAAAGTCAGGGATTGAGTTCAATTGCAACTTAATTTTTGGTGGACAAATCCAGGGTGAGAAACCCCGTTTATTCAATATTTATGCTGCCGGTAACTTCATTGAAACCACACCAGAGACTCCCTACTTTCAAATTGGCGAATCTAAATACGGTAAACCTATTCTCGATCGAGTGATTCGTTTTAATACGCCACTGAATTTAGCCACTAAATGTGTCCTGATCTCGATGGACTCAACCATCAAAAGTAATATCTCCGTTGGCTTACCACTCGATCTTTTGGTCTATGAGAAAGACTCTTTCAATTTAGATAAGTTAATCACGATTGATGAAGATAATCCCTACTTTGAGATGATGCACCGAATTTGGGGAGAGAAACTCAAGGAAGTGGCGCTCAGCATTCCAGAGCCCAGTTGGAATGGCTCCAAGAAAAGTATTTCCATTCAATCGCCTTCAAAGAAACTGGGTACGGTGCCTATTCATAAGCCCAAAGGCAAATCTTCAAGACAAGTAAAACGACCAAGAAGCAAATAAATAAGGCGGGTCTTGCCCGCCTTATTGGTCGTTCTGGATTAGACCTACGATCCGTTCTTGGCCAAAAACTCCCAGGTTTGTACGACACTATCTGGGTTTAGTGAGATTGAGGTAATTCCCTTTCTTACTAGCCACTTGGCAAAGTCTGGGTGGTCCGATGGGCCCTGTCCACAAATACCAACGTACTTCCCTTGTTTGACGCAGGCATCGATCGAGCGCTCAATCATGAACTCCACAGCAGGATCGCGCTCATCGAAATCAATTGCTAAGAGTTCCATGCCAGAGTCGCGATCAAGTCCCAGGGTTAACTGGGTCATGTCGTTTGAACCGATTGAGAAGCCATCAAAGTATTCCAGGAATTGATCGGCCAGAATAGCATTCGATGGAATCTCACACATCATGATCAATTTCAGGCCATTCACTCCACGTTGTAGACCAAACTTGGCCATCATGTCAATCACACGCTTTGCTTGTGCAATCGTACGCACAAACGGCACCATGATCTCGACATTATCTAAGCCCATTTCCTCGCGCACCCGCTTCATCGCAGCGCATTCGAGAGCAAAGGCCTCGCCAAAATCCTCCGACACATACCGCGATGCCCCCCGAAAACCGAGCATCGGATTTTCTTCATCTGGTTCGTAACGCGATCCACCGATCAACTTTTTATACTCATTGGACTTAAAGTCAGATAAGCGCACAATCACTGGCTTGGGATAAAAAGCCGCTGCAATGGTTGCTACGCCTTCGACCAATTTATCCTCATAAAATGCTCGAGGACTAGAATAGCCGCGGGCCACACTCTCTACCGCCCGCTTTAGATCAGCATCAATATTGGGATACTCCAACACAGCTCGTGGATGCACGCCAATGTAGTTATTGATAATAAATTCCAAGCGAGCTAAGCCAACCCCTGCATTGGGCAGTTGGCAGAAGTCAAACGCTAACTGAGGGTTGCCGATGTTCATGGTGATTTTGACTGGTATCTCTGGCAAAACACCGCGCTTCACCTCAGTAACCTCGGTTTCAATCAGGCCGTCATAAATACGTCCTTCATCACCCTCAGCGCAGGAAACGGTAACTACCGCACCATCTTGTAAGACATCGGTTGCATTACTGCAACCCACAACTGCAGGAACACCAAGTTCACGCGCAATGATGGCGGCATGACAGGTTCTCCCACCTCGATTGGTAACAATCGCCGCGGCACGCTTCATCACGGGCTCCCAATTCGGGTCGGTCATGTCGGCTACCAACACATCACCAGGCTGAACCCGATCCATTTCGCTGGCGTCCCGAATCACACGAACCGGGCCACCTCCAATTTTTTGACCAATGGCTCGGCCCGTTGTAATGACTTTTGAATTTCCCTTTAAGTGATACCGCAGTTCCACTTGATCGGCCGCTTGGCTCTTCACGGTCTCTGGACGGGCTTGAAGGATGTAGATCTTGCCATCCACACCGTCTTTGCCCCATTCGATATCCATGGGTCGACCATAGTGTTTCTCGATAATGACCGCATACTTGGCAAGTTCTGTGACATCTTCATCGCTAATTGAGAAACGATTGCGCTCTTCGGGGGCTACCTCAACGGTTTGTACGCGCTCTGCAGAACCTTGGGGAGCAAATTGCATCTGAATTAATTTCGATCCCAATGACTTCCTGATGATGGCTTTTTTGCCTTTTGCTAAGGTTTCTTTGAAGACATAAAACTCATCGGGGTTGACTGCGCCCTGCACCACGGTCTCGCCCAAACCATAGCTTGAGGTAATAAAGACCACCCCAGGAAAACCAGACTCGGTATCGAGCGTGAACATCACGCCTGCTGCTCCAAGATCTGAGCGTACCATGCGTTGCACACCCGCAGAAAGCGCCACATCGGCGTGGGCAAATCCTTTGTGAACGCGATAGGAAATCGCGCGATCGTTATACAGGGATGCAAATACCTCCCGTATCTTTTTTAGCACATCATCGATACCCGATACGTTCAAAAAGGTTTCTTGCTGACCAGCAAAAGAGGCATCTGGCAGATCCTCAGCCGTTGCTGAGGAGCGGACCGCGAAGGATCCCTTGCCCGATGCATCGAGTTTTTGAAACGCCTCTCGTATATCGGCTTCTAATTGAGGTTGAAAATTGGCTCCCTCGATCCATGAACGAATCTGCGCACCCGCTTCTGCTAAAGCGCGAACATCATCAACATTGAGCTTAGCAAGCCGCTCTGAAATCTTTTGATCCAGTTGATTATGTTTTAAGAAATCCCGAAATGCGATCGATGTAGTGGCAAAACCGGTTGGAACACGCACCCCTGCAGATGCCAATTGTGAAATCATTTCACCTAGTGAGGAATTTTTACCGCCTACCGACTCAACATCGCCGACACGCAGCTCCTCAAAAGGCAAAACATAGGCGTTTTGCTTATTTTGCATAGACATAAAGACTCTCGTAAAGTTAAAAAACTGGGTAAAGCGTTGCTCCTAAAATCGGGCATACTTGAATAAACATTATTGTATTACTGGACCCTAATTTGCCTATTTTTTAATCAATCTTTGTCTCGCTAAACACCATGACTCTTTCCGCCAATACCCTACCTCGCATTGTTTACATCGTCTCGGATGGAACAGGTATTACCGCTGAAAACTTTAGTCAATCGATCCTGGCGCAGTTCGAGACCAGCTTTCGACAGGTTCGCATTCCTTTTGTGGATACTGTGGATAAAGCGCATGACGCGGTATCTCAAATCAATGGCACCGATCCCAAGTATGGCCAAGCGATTGTCTTTACCACCCTCGTCAATCCAGAGGTGAATCAGATCGTTGGCCAAGCCAAGGCCCTGGTACTTGATATGTTCCAAACCTTTGTGGCGCCCCTTGAACAAACTCTAGGAATGCGCTCAACCCATGCGATTAATCGCCTGCATCACAATGCCGATACCGATGCCTATAAAAATCGCATTGAAGCGATTAACTATTCCTTAGCCCATGACGACGGCCAGTCTAATCAAAATCTAGTCGATGCGAATGTGATTTTGGTGGGCGTATCTCGAGTTGGCAAAACACCAACCAGCCTTTACCTGGCGATGCAGTATGGATTAAAGGCAGCCAATTACCCCTTAATCCCCGAAGATTTTGAGCGCGGCCAGTTGCCCAAGGATCTTCTCTCTCATAAACAAAAGATTTTTGGTTTAACGATCGACCCCGAACGCCTCTCTGAGATCAGAAACGAACGCCGGCCGGGAAGTAACTATGCCAAGCTAGAAAACTGTCGATATGAGATTAATGAAGCCACTGCCATGATGCGACGCGAGTCTATTCCATGGGTCTCGACCACTAGCAAATCGATTGAAGAGATTGCAACCACCATTCTTCAGGCCATTCGCTCCGATAAAACCATCCTTGGCTAGGGATGCCTAGGAATTAAATTGCCCTCGCGCACGCAGAGTCTCGTACAAACAAACCGCGGCGGTGCTCGCCACATTTAAAGACTCCAGCTTCGGATTTTGAGGAACCCGAATCAGGGTAGCTTGCCCCAAGAGCTTTGGAGACACTCCTTGCCCCTCATTACCAAATACCCAAGCAACCGGCTTTTGTAGACTTGCTTCGATTGAATACAGTGAGTGCTCCGCGCTCATGGTCGTTGCCAATAAGGGTGCCTCAATATTACTGGTCACGGCATCGATGCTTTGTGCCTCATAAAAAGTCAGGTAACGATGCGCTCCCATGGCCGCACGAAGCACCTTCGGCGACCAAATATGGGCAGTTCCTGCCGTACACACAATCTGATTGAAATGACAGGCCAAGGCGGTACGCAAAATCGTTCCGACATTCCCAGCATCCTGAATGGCATCCAAAACAATAGTGTCCCCCAGTAGATTCTTCGAGGTATTTTTTGGAGGCTCTAGGCGAACCAAGCCCATGATTTGCGGAGCACGCTCTAGCTCAGTGATGGAAGACCATAAAGACTCATCAACCAACTGAATCTCAACCTCCGGACATTGTTCACAATGGCTATCAATAATCGCTGCAATCTCCGCATTCGTGAGTGCTGCTGGAGTAATCAAGATGCTCTGCAAACGCGGGTCGCCTTGCCAGACTTGCAATAAATGGATGCCTTCCATGACCGCAAGCTGAGACTCCTGGCGAGCCTTCTGCCCTTTACTACCGGCTTGCTGAAGCTGACGAATGCGCTTGAGTAAATTATTTTCTTTCGATGAAATGACACCCTTGGAGTTATGCATTGATGAGCTCCCGCACTGGCGCAAATGAGCGCCGATGCTCCGCACATGGGCCATAGTGCTTAAGAGCGGCAATATGGGCCTCGGTTGGATAGCCCATGTGCTGATTAAAGCCATATTGAGGAAACTGTTCATGCAGGATTTGCATCTGTCGATCGCGATGTACCTTAGCCAAGATCGATGCAGCTGAGATAGCTGGCTCTTTTGCGTCCCCCTGAATAATTGCGCGCGCTGGAATAGGCAGGGATGGGCAACGATTGCCATCGATCAGGGCTTCGCCTGGCCACTCACCCATCTGATCAACTAAGGACTGTATCGCTCGTTGCATCGCCAACATGGTCGCTTGCAAGATATTGAGCTTATCGATCTCCCCAGGGGATGCCTCACCAATACCCCAGGCCTTCGCCTTTGACGTAATTTCAGCATAAAGTGCTTCGCGCTTGGCAGGACTCAACTTTTTTGAGTCTTTTAATCCAACAATGGGTTGCTGAGAATCTAGTACGACCGCTCCTGCGACGACTGCACCAACCAATGGACCGCGCCCCGCCTCATCAACCCCGCATATCCAAATACTCATGGTGAACTAGGCTCTCTCACGCAAGGTTTGCTCAATTGCTTGGGCTACTAAAAGCCCAGTTGGCCGTTTCAGTATTCGATGCAGCTCTTCAAAGCGCTTTTGGAGTTTTTGAACCGCGGCGGGGTGATTCAACCAATGCATCACTTCGCGAACCAAGACCTCGGGCTTGGCTGCATCTTGTAAAAGCTCGGGCACCACAAACTCGCCACACAGAATATTGGGCAAACCCACGTATGGCAAATACCCCTGTCGTTTCATAATCTGGGCCGTTAGCCAAGGCACCTTATATGAAATCACCATGGGTTTTTTCCAAAGGGCCGCCTGTAAGGTTGCGGTTCCACTTGCGATCAAGACCACATCGGCAGCGGCTAAGGCCAGATTGGCATCTCCATCCAATAAGATTAATTGAATATCGGGATTGTTGGCTACTAATTGTTGCTGTAAACGTTCAACGGCAGGTCGTAAATGAGGTGCGGCAATAGGAAGCACAAAATGAAGCTTTTGCCCCTTCAATTGTTTTGCAAGAATGGCAATAGTCTCAAAAAATAGTGGGCCGATTAGTTCAATTTCCGACTGACGACTGCCAGGTAACACCGCAATCGCGATGCCATCAATGCCCAAACTGTTCTTCGCTGCAGTCTGATCCACGATTTCTGGGATCTCACTTGCTAAGGGGTGACCAACATAACTTGCAGCAATCCCAGCCTTCTCATAAATCTCCGGCTCAAATGGAAATAAACACAGAACCCGATCGACCGCGCGAGCAATCTTATGAATGCGGCCACCACGCCAGGCCCAAATGGATGGGGAGACTAAATGAAGCGTTGGGACTCCATGCTGCTTTAAGCGGGTCTCGACCCCCAAATTAAAGTCAGGCGCATCAACACCTAAAAAGACATCGGGCCGCTCGACCTTTAAAAGGTAGTGCAATAACTCAGAGCGTAATCGCAAAATGGCAGGTAGTTGCGCAAGCGCTTCGACGTATCCCCGCACACTTAAGGTCTCCATCGGCCAACGGGAATTAAAACCTTCTGCTTGCATCGCTGGCCCGCCAATCCCAAACATCCTAAGATCACGGGTGTACGGTATTTGCTTTAGGGCTGAAAGCGCAGGGGCTGCGATTAAATCCCCAGACGGCTCTCCTGCAACACAAGCCAGACTCGGCAAAATCAGTTACCGGATGATGCCGCGACTGGAGGCGGCTAAGAATTGATAGAACTGAACCAAGGCCCCTTGGGTTTTGGGATCAGTTTGTTGCTTTGCCATGGCATCGATAGCGACTTTCGCCTCTTCAAAACTTAGCCCATCTTTATATAAAACCTTATAGGCATTACGAAGCTCCATAATCGCCTCCGGTAAATAACCACGTCGCTTTAGGCCCTCGACATTGATTCCATGCGGTCCAGCTTTATCACCCGCCGCCATCACAAAGGGGGGGATATCTTGCACGAGCGCCGAGGCCCCACCTAACATGGCATGCGCACCAATGCGCACAAACTGATGAACGCCGGACATTCCACCAAGAATCGCCCAATCCCCTACTTCAACATGCCCTGCAATCTGGGCATTGCTTGAGAAGATGGTGTGATTACCAATTTGGCAATCATGCGCAATATGCACATAGGCCATGATCCAATTGTCATTACCGATTCGAGTGATTCCCCGATCTTGGGCAGTACCCGTATGAATGGTGGTGAACTCCCGAATCGTATTTCGGTCACCAATGATCAATTGGGTGGGCTCACCACGGTATTTCATGTCCTGCGGTTCGCCGCCGATGGCTGCAAAGTGACCAATCCGGTTATCTTGTCCGAGCGTTGTGTGCCCCTCAATCACGCTGTGTGAACCAACCGTACAACCTGAACTCATGGTGACATGAGGCCCAATCACAGCATAGGGACCAATAACGACGCTATCGGCTAGTTGGGCCTTGGAATCAACGATGGCACTTGCATGAATTGTGGCCATTACGCACTCTTCTTTCGAACCGCACAGGTAATCGATGCCTCAGCCGCTAATTCATCTTGGACGGTCGCCTTGACCTGAAACTTATAAATTCCCGCCTTACCGCGCTCAAATGTAGCGTGCATGATGAGCTGGTCACCAGGTAATACGATCCGTTTAAAACGTGCGCCATCGATTCCGGCAAAGTAATACACATCCTCGGGGTCGTGCTCCTCAGAAAATGTTAAGAGTGCTGCGGTTTGAGCTAGGGCTTCAATAATGAGAACACCTGGCATGACCGGAAAGTCAGGGAAATGACCTTGGAAGAATGGCTCATTCATCGTGACATTTTTCAATGCCTTGATGGTTTTTCCAGGATCCAACTCAATGACCCGATCGACCAATAAAAATGGATATCGATGGGGTAGTAGTTTCAGAATCCTGTGAATATCAATCACTGCTTGACTCATAGCGTATCCATAAAAAAGTTACTAATCGGGTTTACCAACCGAATCGGATGATTTGCTTTCAAGACCCCGAATCCGCTCCCGTATTTTATCCAGTCCGCGCAAAATGGCTGCATTTCGCTCCCAGGCGGAATGGGGCATGGAAGGAAAAACACCGGTAATGTGCGTACCAGGCTCTGTTATAGAACGAATTACAGGGGTGCCGCCCGATACGGTGGTACAGTCTGCAATCTGAAGATGGCCCGCGAAATTGGCATTGCCACCAATCACACAGTAATTACCAATGGTCGTGCTACCAGCGATGGCAGCACAACCAGCAATCACGGTATGAACACCAATCACCACATTGTGTGCAATTTGTACTTGGTTATCGATCTTGCAACCATCGCCAATGGCGGTATTCGCCATTGCTCCCCGATCAATCGTCGTACAGGCTCCCACTTCAACATCCTGACCAATCCGCACTCCACCCGTTTGTGGGATTTTGAGCCATTGGCCGCCTTGCGATGAAAAGTCAGGGGCAAAGCCAAAGCCATCAGCCCCTATCACGGCACCGCTATGAATAATGCAACGATCGCCCACTAAACAATCGTGATAAATCGTCACGTTGGGGTAAATGAGGCAATCATCGCCTAAGGTGGTGCCCTCACCAATACTAATTTGACCCAGAAGAACTGTACGCTCTCCCAAGCGAACTCCAGGGCCAATCTGAACAAAGGGTCCAATATGGCATGAGGCGGGGATCACAGCAGTAGTATCCACGACTGCCATAGGACTAATTCCCGGGGGGTAGATTGGGGCACTTTGCTTTGCAAACCACTGTGCCATCTTAGCGAAGCTGGCGTAGGGATTTTTTGATACCAGATAACTTGTCTTTGCTGACTGAGAATGGCCTTGCAAGAACTTTAAATCCGCTTCACTGACAATTAATGCACCCGCATCACTATCAAGCGCCTGTTGGCGATAGAGGGGATTCGATAAAAAGGAGATCTCGTCCGACTGGGCTCGCTCAAGCGGAGCAAGCCCTCGTAATAATCGTGAACCATCCCCCACCAAGCTAACTTGAAATTGTTCGGCTAGCTCGATGGCGGTTGGCATCTGAATTACTTGAGGTTATTTAACACCCTGATAACCTCATCGGTCACATCAAGTCTTGGATTGAGGTACGCTGGGGGTTCTTGAAAAATCACGTCGATCTTACGCTGTTCAGCCACTTGTCGAATTGCAATATTTGCCTTTTCAGCAATTTTTGCTCGCTCTTCAGCATTACGTTGATTGGCATCATCGTTTAGCTCACGATTCTTACGTTGCAACTCACGATCAAAGTCAGCCAACTCTCTCTGCTTTCGAATTCTCTCAGCCTCAGGCATTACGGCAGCCTCTTTATCCAACTTCTCAGCCGCGGCCTTAATTTTCTGTGCGCCATCCCGAATTTCATTTTGACGTTTTGCAAACTCATTTTGCAAACGCGATTGAGCTGCTTTTGCCATATTGGACTCAACAAAAATCTTCTCGGCATTCACAAACGCAATACGAGGTGCAGCTTCTTGAGCAAAAGCGACGGAACAAACACCCGTCAAGAATGCGGTTATAACTAATTTAGACCCTTTGGTCATTAATCCCTGAATCATCATCATTTTCCTTACGATTAAAACGCTGTACCCACCTGAAACTGCAGTCTTTGGATATTATCCGTCGGCTGTGCATTGATTGGAATACCGTAGCTAAATTTTAACGGACCCAATGGGGATATCCATGATAAACCGACCCCGTAGGAATACCGTAGTACTAAGTTAATGTCCTGGAAGGCATTACCGCCATCCGCAAAGGTGAAGAGGCGCAAGGTCTTGTCTGCCCCCGAGCCAGGAACTGGGAAGGTGTATTCAATATTGGTGACGATCTTCGACTGGCCACCGGTAGGCAAGAAAGTACCCGTGGTAGTGTTGAAATACTTCGGCCCAAGCGATCCCGGTGCGTAGCCCCTAACCGAACCAATGCCGCCCACAAAGTAGTTCTTGGTAATCGGGTATGGCTTGTTACCGTAGCCTTCACCATAGCCAATTTCACCATTGAAAGACAAGATATTGCCCTTGGAGAATGAGTGGTATTGCTGATATTGAGCATTCAATTGGTAGAACAGCAAATTACCCAAAGGCGTTCCAACCTCTCCTGATAAACGCTGTAAAGATCCTTTCGATGGAATCAGTGCACTATCACGGCCATCGCGTGCCCAGCCAACCGTAATTGGAATGTTATAAGTTTGCAATCGACTTGGGATGGTTTGGCCCCAGTCTTGCACATAGGTCTGATAGGGTTGCGGAGTATTTTGAGTCACGTAAATATCAAAAAACTCGAGGCCGGTTCCAAAAAATACCCGATCCACTTCGGTGTAAGGCACTCCAAACTTTAAGTTGGTACCAAAAGACTTAATCTGATAATCAGGATCTCCCACGTAATACAGCGGCTTATTGGAACGATAGAAAAAGTCGGTATAGCGACTAATGCCATCTTCGGTAAAGTAAGGGTCGTACTGCGAAAGCGCTAAGGATTGATTAATCTTACCGAGCGAGAAATTAAGACCAATACTGGTTCCGGTTCCAAACGCATTCTCTTGATTAATACCAGCGGTCAGGATCAATTTTTCAGTAGAAGAAAATCCAGCACCAATCGAGATCGCGCCGGTTGGCTTTTCCTCAACCTTCACGTTCACATCCACCTGATCGGGTGAGCCAGGAACATCGGCAGTAGTGATTTCACTATCCTTCACATAACCAGTTCGACCAATCCGCTCCTTAGAAATGCGGATCTTTTCACTATCAAACCAGGCACTCTCAAACTGTCGCATTTCACGCCGAATCACCAGATCGCGAGTCTTTGAGTTCCCCGTAATTTCGACTTTACGCACATACACGCGCCGACCCGCATCAATCACCAGCGTGATATCGACCTCATTCAAATCGCGCCGGATATCGGGTTGCGGATTAATCACCGCAAAGGCGTAGCCATACGAACCTAACTTCTCAGCAATAGCCTTGGTACTTTCCGCTAACTTTGCCGATGAGAAAGTATCACCCGCTTTAATCGTCAAGAGTGACTGAAACTCTTTTTCTTTACCCAGCAATTCCCCGGCGAGGCTAATATTCTTCACGGTAAATTTATTACCCTCACGAATACTGATCGTTAAATAGATGTCGCGCTTATCAGGAGTAATTGAAACCTGGGTGGACTCGATCACAAACTCGAGATAGCCCCGATTGAGGTAATACGAACGAATGGTCTCGAGGTCAGCAGTTAGCTTTTGCTTTGAGTACAAATTATCTTTGGAGTACCACGATAACCAACCACCGGTTTGTAGCTGCATCTGACTGCGCAAAGTACTTTCACTAAATACTTGGTTGCCAATGAAATTAATCTCTTTAATCTTGGCTACTGGTCCTTCATCAATATTAAAGAAGATCGCCACCTGATTGCGAGCTCCTGGAGTAACCGTTGTAACCACCTCAGCGGCAAACAATCCTTTACTCACATATTGACGCTTGAGCTCCTGCTCTGCTTTATCAATTAAGGCCTTGTCATAAAAACGTGCGTCTGCTACCCCGACGCTTCGTAATGATTTGCGAACCACTTCAGGATCAAATTCCTTCATGCCGGTGAACTCAATCCGCGAGATTGTGGGACGCTCGTCCACAATCACAATTAAGACATCCCCCTGCGCCTGAATCTGAACATCCCGAAAAAATCCGGTGGCATATAAAGCTTTAATTGAGTCAGCCGCCTTTTCAGGGGTAAACCGCTCACCGACTTGAACAGGTAGATAACTAAATACGGTGCCAGGCTCAACCCGCTGCAAACCTTCAATCCGAATATCTTTGACAATAAATGAGTCCGCAGCAAGAGCCGGCTGATTGAATCCAGCAATGGCCAACAGAATGATGCAAAAGCACGAGGCTAAATATTGCATCAGGCGATTAGGAAGTGACGAAAAACGGATCATGAAGACAGAAATAAGCGTTGTAGATCGTTAAATACAGCAAATAGTGTGAGCGCAATAATCAATATAAAGCCAAATCGCTGAAAAACTGCCTGCAACTGAGTGGATAAGCGCTTTCCAGAGACCAACTCCCATGCATCATACAGGAGCTGACCGCCATCTAACATTGGCAAAGGGATGAGGTTTAGTAATCCAATGCTAATGCTAAGAAGTGCCAGAAAAGAAACGAAGGATTGCCAGCCAAACTGGGCAGATTTACCCGCCATATCGGCAATGCTAATCGGGCCACTTAGCTGTTTTAAGGAGGTCTCCCCAGTAATTAAGCCGATCATCATTCGGGTCGAGACCTTGGTAATCAACCAAACCCGTTCACTGGCATAAACCAGAGAGTCAATTGGACCGAGCTGGAGCTCAAACCATGTAGATTCTCCCTCGGAATCTTTACCTGGAATGGGTAGGATGCCCAAACGTGCAAAGGGGTCCGTCCCCGGTGACAGGCGAGGCAATGCATCGCCCTTAAATTCCACAATATGGCGCTTACCAGACTCCGCCTCAAGCTCCAGGGAGAAGCCGCGCTCCGCGGTGATTGCATCCAATAAACGCCAGCGTAGATCATTCCAACTCACAATCGGTATAAATTGAGAATCCCCAGCAGACTTCCAGGCCAAGATCTCATCGCCCTTTTCCATATTCAACTGGGCTGCAATGGTTTGCTCAGCAGGCGCCTGTATTTGTGCAGGCAATTGAGGTACGCCATTGATATAGATGAACGCCAACAGAACAATGGCTAACAAGAAGTTAGCTAGTGGACCGGCAGCCACAATCAATGAGCGCTGCCATAAGGGCTGAGTATCAAAGGCAACCGCTTGCTCCTCTGCCGATATCTGCTGCTCGGAATCTCGCCCATCCAAAAGCTTCACATAACCGCCCAAAGGAATCGCAGCAATGACCCATTCGGTTCCAGATTTTGATTTCAGGGTTAGGAGTGGTTTGCCAAAACCAACAGCAAACCGCAATACCTTCACCCCGCACATCCGAGCGGCGCTGTAATGACCAAACTCATGAAAACTCACCAAGATCCCAATGGTGATTAAGAAATAAAGAAGTGTTGAAATCGCTTCCATGCTTATTGGCGTGTAATCCAATCACTGGTTTTGAGGCGGGCCTCTCGATCAACCGATAGAACCTCATCCAAAGATCCCGCCTTTTGGTTAGGAAGCTGATTGAGCGCGAACTCAACGGCCTGCGCAATTTTCAAGTATGGCAAGCGGCCTTCTAAAAATGCAGCGACGGCAATCTCATTGGCAGCATTTAGAACCGTGGGGCTTGTCCCCCCTTGCCTCGCAGCAGCAAAGGCAAGACCTAAACATGGAAAACGCAAAAGATCGGGCTCGGTAAAGTGCAAACCGGATAACTGAGTCAAATTGAGAGGCGCAACACCAGCATCAATGCGATTGGGCCAAGCCAAGCCAAATGCGATGGGTGTGCGCATATCTGGCTGTCCGAGCTGAGCCATGACCGAACCATCTCGATAGCGCACCATGGAGTGCACCACGCTCTCCGGATGAATGAGCACCTTAATTTGGTCGAGCGGCAAACCAAATAACCAATGCGCCTCGATTACTTCAAGCCCCTTGTTCATCATGGTTGCAGAATCAACTGAAATTTTGCGACCCATCACCCAATTCGGATGAGCACATGCCTGATCTGGTGTGATATTGGCCAGTTGATCGATTGGAGTATTCCGGAAAGGGCCCCCAGAAGCCGTTAACCAAATTTCCTCAACCCCCAAATGCTCTTTCATCCGCGAGGTATTTTTGGGACTCGTGAAGTGCGGTGGTAAGCACTGAAAAATTGCATTGTGTTCACTATCGATTGGCAATAACTCTGCGCCACCTCGGATTGCGGCACTCATAAAAATATCTCCAGACATCACTAGAGACTCTTTATTCGCAAGCAATACGCGCTTACCAAGTTCGGCCGCGCGTAAGGTGGGCAACAGACCAGCGGCACCAACAATGGCTGCCATCACGGTATCGCAGTCACTTTCTGAGACTGCGGCAATGAGACCCGCCTCGCCATGATGCACAGCAATCGATAGACCCTTGCCTTCTAGGAGTTCCTTTAGCGTTTTTGCGTCAGTCGCAGAGTGAACCACTGCGATCTTGGGTCTGAACTCCAAACATTGCTCAGCCAAACGTTCGATTTGCCGACCGGCAGTGAGTGCACTTACCTTAAATTGATCTCGATGAGCGCGCACCACATCAAGCGTATTCATGCCGATCGATCCGGTGGATCCTAAGATACAGAGATTTCGGGTGATGAGATCGTGCATAAGGGGGGGTCGTTTTTAACTTCTCACCATTATCGAGAATAATGCAGCGATTGGCATGACCGGCAATAAAGCATCGACACGATCCAAGAACCCTCCATGCCCCGGCAATAAATGGCTACTGTCCTTCACTTTTGCGATCCGCTTGAGTTGCGACTCAAATAGATCTCCCATAATGCTGTAAGCCGCCAAAACTGCAGTCATGAGAAGCATCCATCCCCAGCCCCATTTCGACTGGAACGATCCAAATAGGGTATCGCCCGCTGGTAAATAGTGTGCGCAGCCGATGGCGTACACCAAACAGAGGGCTAAGCCACCGAGAGCCCCTTCCACAGACTTACCTGGACTAATTTGGCTAGCGAGCTTTCGTCGACCAAAAGACTTACCAACAAAATAGGCGCCAATATCAGCGAGCCAAACCAATATCAAAGCGCTTAATAACCACCATAAGCCGATTTCACGAAGCACATCCAGAGATAGCCACGCGGTTGGCAAAATAATGAAGCCAAGGACGCTAAAAATAAATCGCCACCGTAACAAGGAAAGATGAATCCCTTGAGATAGGATCATTGGCATACCAATGATCCAAAACGCAAGCGCGATACTCAGTAAAGCGATTTCCACCGTTGGAATTGCAAAGAGCCAGAGGAAAAGAACGACCATGGCGCAGATCAGCGCATAAAAATAGGCTGCATACGATGCATTGGGGGCAATCAAGCGACTCCACTCCCAAGCGGCCGTTACTAGGATTAGTAAAAATAATCCTGAGAGATAGATCGGGGGTAACAAAAACAATACTGGCAACAAAATGGCCAGCATGATGACGGCAGTTACGATCCGAGTTTTAAGCATGCCAATTAGACGGCATCAGAGAAGGGAATGGGGTTGGACTCTTCTACCAGCTGGGCACTAGTGCGACCAAAGCGACGCTCCCGCTGGGCGTACCAAAGAAATGCTTTTTGCAACTCAGTCGCATTAAAGTCTGGCCAAAGAATATCCGTGAAATAGAGTTCGGTATATGCCAATTGCCACAAGAGGAAATTACTCACCCGCTGCTCACCACCGGTCCGAATGAATAAATCAGGCTCAGGGGCATAGGCCATCGAAAGATGGGGGGCCAACCACTCCTCGGAAATACCCTCTGGATCAAGATGGGGGTTTTGCGCCAATGCTTTTTGCACCGCTTGCAAAATATCCCAGCGCCCACCGTAATTGGCGGCAATCGTCAGGGTTAAGCGGTTGCAATCCTTGGTTTTTTCTTCCGAGAACTCGACCATTTCGGTGATCGCAGTTCCAAAGCGACTAAGGTCGCCAATCATCTTCAGACGAATATTATTTTCAGCAAGACGAGCAACCTCTTTACGGAGGGATTTGAGAAACAGTTTTGTTAAAAATCCAACTTCCTCAGGGGGTCTTCGCCAGTTCTCTGAACTAAAGGCAAATAAGGTCAGGTATTCAACGTTTTGCTTGACGCACTCCTCAACCACCTTGCGTACCGCCTCAAGCCCTTCTGAATGCCCAGCGACACGCGGCATAAACCGTTTAGTTGCCCAACGACCATTGCCATCCATGATGATAGCAACATGCCTAGGAACACTACCAACGGCAGGAACAGCAAGCGTAGAGCTGGTAGCTGCTTGGGTCATTTGACCAAATCATGACGGTTAAACCGTCATGATTTCCTTTTCCTTTTCAACCACCAATTTATCCACATCGGCCACAAACTTATCGGTCAATTTCTGGATCTCGTCCTGGGCACGACGCTCATCGTCCTCAGAGATTTCTTTATCTTTGGTCAAACGCTTTAAATGCTCATTGGCATCGCGTCGTAAATTACGAATTGCCACTTTGGTCTCTTCGCCCTCTGCTTTGACGACCTTGGTCAGCTCTTTGCGACGCTCCTCAGTCAATGGGGGCATTGGCACCCGAATCACCGTACCCTGAGTTGCAGGATTAAGACCAAGGTCTGATTCGCGAATCGCCTTCTCAACGACCGCGACCATATTTTTTTCCCATGGGGTCACATTAATGGTGCGCGCATCGGCAAGCCCTAGATTAGCCACTTGCGAGATTGGCGTGGGATTACCGTAGTAATCCACCATTAGGTGCTCCAAAATACCTGGGTTGGCACGACCCGTTCTGATTTTTGCGAGATTAGCTTTAAATGCCTCAATTGACTTTTGCATTTTTTGATCTGCATTGGTCTTTATTTGTCCAGCCGACATGCCACTCTCCTTTTAAACGTGAACTAGGGTACCTTCTGGCTCGCCCCGCACAACACTCAATAATGCACCTGGTTTTAAGATCGAAAACACGCGGATAGGTAATTTTCGATCGCGGCATAAAGCAAATGCAGTTGCATCCATCACCTGAAGATTTTTGATGAGGCACTCATCAAAAGTAATAGTGGAATACAACGTTGCACTTGGATCTTTATTAGGATCGCTGCTGTAGATGCCATCCACCTTAGTTGCTTTGAGCATCACCTCGACACCCATTTCCGCGGCACGCAATGCGGCCGCAGTATCGGTTGTAAAGAATGGGTTACCCGTACCAGCAGCAAAAATTACGACCTTGCCCTCTTTCATGGCTCGAATGGCTCGCGGCCGAATATAAGGCTCGACCACTTGATCCATTCGCAAAGCAGACTGCACTCTTGCCTCAACGCCTTTTTGTCTTAGCGCATCTTGTAAGGCCAACGAGTTCATCATGGTGGCCAACATCCCCATGTAATCAGCCGTGGCCCGATCCATCCCAGCTGCACCGCCTGCTACACCACGAAAGATATTGCCGC
Organism: Polynucleobacter acidiphobus; assembly: GCF_003065385.1. NCBI lineage: Bacteria > Pseudomonadati > Pseudomonadota > Betaproteobacteria > Burkholderiales > Burkholderiaceae > Polynucleobacter > Polynucleobacter acidiphobus. The sequence continues at coordinate 572,334 of NZ_CP023277.1, read as the reverse complement.
CACCAATCACGATGGCGATTTCAACGCCCAATTGAACCACCTCAGCGATTTCGGTGACCATGGAATCAATCGTTTTCGGATTGATTCCATAGGCATCCTCACCCATCAGGGCCTCGCCCGACAACTTCAATAGAACGCGCTGATATCCCGGCATATACCTTAGGCAGTTGCCTTTGCAGCAGCAACTTGGGCAGCAACTTCTGCAGCAAAATCGTCTTGACGCTTTTCAATGCCCTCACCAACAACATACAGAGTGAAGGATTTAATGGTCGTATTAGCTGCTTTTAGCATTTGCTCAACGGTTTGTTTGTCGTTCTTTACAAAGGCTTGATTTAGCAAAGAGACTTCCTTCAAATACTTTTGAACCGAACCCTCAACCATTTTGGCAGCAATATCAGCTGGCTTGCCAGACTCCAAAGCCTTTTGCTCAGCAATCTTACGCTCGGTTGCAATATTTTCTGCGGGAACATCTGCAGTCGATAAAGAAACGGGCTTCATTGCAGCAATGTGCATAGCGACATCTTTAGCCGCTGTTGCATCACCCTCGTACTCCACCATCACACCAATTCGGTTGCCATGGAGATAAGAAACCAATTGCCCGCCACCAGCAAAACGCTTAAAACGACGGGGGTTCATGTTCTCACCGATCTTACCGATCAACTCAGTACGCACTGCCTCGACAGGCTTGCCATTGAGCTCTAAAGCAGCCAAGGCGGTGACATCTGCGGGATTTTTCTCAGCAACGAGTTTGGCGCAGCCATTGCTAAATGCTAAGAAGTCATCGTTTTTCGATACGAAATCCGTCTCGCAGTTCACTTCCAATAAAGCACCGGTTGTTCCATCAATATAGGAAACAATCACACCCTCTGCGGCAATGCGTGATGCAGCTTTACTAGCCTTGCTTCCCAACTTCACACGCAGAATCTCTTCGGCTTTAACTAAATCACCATCGGCTTCCGTTAATGCTTTTTTGCACTCCATCATGGGAGCATCGGTTTTGGCGCGGAGTTCGCCAACCATTGCTGCGGTAATCGCGGGCATCAGTCTTCCTTCCCTTCTTCAACAAACTCTTCTTCGCCCTCTTTAACAGACTCGAGGACCTGCTGTACCGCATTTGCCTTACCTTCTAGGATGGCATCTGCAATACCGCGAACATAAAGAATGACCGCTTTACTCGAATCATCGTTACCCGGAATAATGTAATCAACGCCCTCTGGCGAGTGATTGGTATCGACCACAGCAATCACGGGAATACCCAGTTTATTGGCTTCGGTAATTGCAATTTTGTGATAACCCACGTCCACGACAAAAATAGCGTCAGGTACACCGTTAAGGTCTTGAATACCACCAAGTGATTTTTGCAACTTATCAAACTCACGCTCGTTGGTGAGGGCATCTTTTTTCGAGAGCTTCTCCCAATCGCCCGCCTCTTTTGCGGCAGCCATATCTTTTAAGCGCTTGATCGAACCTTTAACCGTTTTGAAATTGGTCAGAGTGCCTCCAAGCCAACGGCTATCTACGTAAGGCATACCAGCACGGGTTGCCTCTTGGGCAATAATTTCCCGAGACTGGCGCTTCGTACCAACAAAGAGAATCGTGCCGCGGTTAGCAGCTACCTGTCGCACAAATTTCAGGGCATCCTGAAACATGGGCAGGGTCTTCTCTAAATTAATAATATGAATTTTGTTACGATGGCCAAAAATGTAGGGGGCCATATTGGGGGACCAGAAGCGCGTTTGGTGGCCAAAATGGCACCCAGCTTCCAGCATTTCACGCATTGTCACTGACATTACAATCTCCTAAGGGTTGGTTCTAAGATCAAGTCCTGACTGCGCTCAAAAGCGCCACCCTGGATGGCTTGATCTGGGATTTCAGTCTCACCATGAGACCGATTTGCGAATTATACCTTAAATATCAATCCACTAGTGATTTAGCAGTTACTCGAAATCGACCAGATTCGGCCATAATATGCACTATGCACAGCGTATTTACTGATGAAAAAGATCTACAAGGGATGCGAGAAGCTGGCCGCCTTGCGAGCGAGGTTCTCGATTACATTGGCCCCTTTGTCAAACCCGGTGTAAGTACTGGGGAACTAGACCGTCTTTGTCATGCGTATATGCGTGATGTGCAAAAGACTATTCCCGCCCCATTAAATTATCAACCTCCAGGCTACCCCCCTTTTCCGGCATCAATCTGCACCTCGGTCAATGATGTCATTTGCCATGGCATTCCAGGTGACAAGGTGCTTAAAAATGGGGATGTGGTTAATCTCGATATCACAGTCATTACCCAAGCCGGCTACTATGGCGACACCAGCCGGATGTTTGCAGTTGGCGACATCTCGATCTTGGCCGCCAGACTGAACCAAATCACGTTTGAATGCATGTGGCTTGGCATCGCCCAGGTAAAACCTGGAGCGCGTTTAGGAGATATTGGCTTTGCGATTCAGTCGCATGCCGAGCAGGCTGGCTACTCGGTAGTGCGCGAGTACTGCGGCCATGGTATTGGTAAAGTATTCCATCAAGATCCTCAAATTCTTCATTATGGAAAACCAGGGACTGGGGAAGTATTAGAAGAAGGGATGACCTTCACGATTGAACCCATGATTAATGCTGGTCGACGCGAGATCCGAACCATGCCCGATCAGTGGACCGTGAAAACAAAAGATCGTAGTCTTTCAGCCCAATGGGAACACACCGTTTTGGTCACTCACCATGGCGTTGAGGTTTTAACCTGGTCTGCAGATACGCCCAAGGCGCCCACTTGTGTTGGCAATCTAATCTATCGACCCAGCGTAATAGCTGCTTAGATTCTCCTCATCTTTAAAACGCGCTCATGAGTTCGGAATCCCATCCACTCAAAGATGCACGGAGCTTGGCGTGTTCTGATTTTTTAGTCCACCAGAATGTTGGCAAATTAATGCAGCGTTTAACCCAAGCAACCGATCAGCAGTTGCTGGATTTATGGAATCGCTGCAATCTCAGTACAGATGCTGCCTTACTAGCCGTTGGTGGCTATGGTCGCTCTGAATTATTTCCTCATTCAGATATTGATATCTTAATTTTGCTTGATGATGCGCGCAGCGAGGATCCCCAACTACAGTCCAACCTAGAATCCTTTATTGCGCTGTGTTGGGACTCGGGTCTAGAAATCGGCTCCGCGGTTCGCACGCTGTCCGAGTGTTTATCAGAGGCCCAACAAGATATCACCGTGCGTACCTCGGTTTTAGAGGCGCGCCTCTTAGGCGGTCATCGTGGTTTATTTAAATTATTCAAGCGCAGCCTTGATGAGGCAATGGATCCCAAAGCATTCTTCCAGGCGAAGTTACTCGAACAACAGCAGCGCCACTATAAGTTTCAGGAAACGCCCTATGCGCTTGAGCCCAATTGCAAAGAGAGTCCAGGGGGATTGCGTGATTTGCAAATCATCCTTTGGGTTAGTAAAGCTGCAACCCTTGGTAATAGCTTTGCTGATTTATTCAAAAAAGGGTTAATCACGGAGCGTGAGCTGAAAGAGCTCAATCGCAATCAGAAGTTACTGCAAAACATTCGAGCGAATTTGCATTTGCTTGCCAAACGCCGTCAGGACGTTCTGGTATTTGATCTTCAAGCAGGTTTAGCTAAGCAAATCGGGATTGATCAAGAATCTGGCCGACTGGCCAGCGAAGAGCTGATGCGTCGTTATTACTGGGCGGCCAAGGCCGTGAGTCAACTCAATACGATTCTGCTCCAAAATATCGAAGCAATCTTATTTCCTAATGAATCCCGTACAACCTATCCCATCTCAGGTCCCGATAACACGATGTTTATCGAGCGCCAAGGTTTATTAGATATTGTCGATCCTCAGCTATACCAAAAACACCCCGAGCAAATTTTGCGGACGTTTTTGGTATTTGCCCAAAACCCCGCGATCAATGGTCTATCAGCCAGTGTCTTTCGGGCGCTCTATAACGCACGGCAGCTCATGAATGCCTCGTGGCGTAAAGATCCACGTAATCGTGTTGTGTTCATGGAATTACTCAAACTACCAGATGGGGTAACCACCGCCTTTCGCCTCATGAACCAAACCAGCGTTCTAGGGCGTTACTTGCCATCCTTCCGTCGCATCGTCGGTCAAATGCAACATGATTTATTTCATGTGTACACCGTTGATCAACACATCTTGATGGTCTTACGTAATGTGCGACGTTTCATGATCCTTGAGCATACGCATGAGTTTCCCTTCTGCAGCAACCTGATCGCAAGCTTTGATAAAAACTGGATTATTGTCTTGGCTGCTCTCTTCCATGACATTGCCAAAGGGCGTGGTGGTGATCACTCCGAGCTGGGAAAACGCGATGCGCGTACTTTTGCCAAAGATCATGGCTTAGCCCCTGATGAAACCGAACTATTGGTTTGGTTAGTTGCCGAACATCTAACGATGAGCCAAATTGCTCAAAAGCAAGATATTACGGATCCCGCGGTCATTACTGCCTTTGCAAAACGCATGCGTGATGAGCGTCATTTAACCGCACTCTATTTACTAACCGTTGCGGATATTCGGGGTACTAGCCCTAAAGTCTGGAATGCCTGGAAAGGCAAGTTACTGGAAGACCTCTATCGAGCAACCCTTCGGGTCCTGGGGGGCGCCAAACCCGATCCATCGTCTGAGTTGATTCAGCATAAAGAAGAAGCGCTAACCCAACTGCGTCTGGCAGGAATTGATGACGATGCGCCACAAGCTTTATGGCAGCAGTTAGATGTGGCATTTTTCTTGCGCCAAGAAGCAAGCGATATTGCGTGGCTTACTCGACATCTCTTTTCACATGTGCATACGGATGAGCCCATTGTCCGCGCCCGACTCTCTCAAGCAGGCGAAGGTTTGCAAGTCGCGGTTTATGTCAAAGACCAATTGGATTTATTCGCCCGCATCTGCGCCTATTTTGAGCGCCATCATTTTTCCATTTGGGATGCACGAATACATACGACAAAGCATGGCTATGCCTTGGATACCTTCCAAATATCTGGCAGTCATTTGGTTGATGAAGGTGGCAGCTATCGCGACTTGATTCAGCTAGTTGAGTATGAGCTTGCGGAGTCCATCAAAAAATCCGCACCTCTACCTGAACCCAATATGGGACGCCTATCCCGACAATCGAAGAGCTTTCCAATCCAAGCGCGAGTTAGTTTGCAACCAGATGAACGCAATCAGTACTTTGCCTTGAGCCTATCCGCATCAGATCGCTCAGGACTTTTATACGCAGTAGCCAAAGCGCTTGTTAAGCACCAAATCTCGCTTCATACTGCCCGAATTAATACACTGGGCGAGCGTGTGGAAGACATCATGCTGCTTGATGGTCGCAATCTTAGTAAGAATCCGAAACTACAAATTCAGCTCGAGACTGAGTTATTGGAAGTGTTAGCGGCCTGATCAAGACGCATGGCTTTTTTAAATGCCCTTTGAACTCTTGGGGATTCAACACGACTGATCTCGACCCATGTGGCAGATAGGCTCTCGCTTGCAGGAGTTTGCTCTGTCGGATTCAGCTGATAGCACAGATCAATGTGCCAATGGGCAGCCTCAAGCTTTTTCTTATTTTCAGGAATTAAATGGATATCGATATCCAAAATCTGTTGATGCGCACGATATGGGCTACATTTCCAACCAGTTTCCTCGTATACCTCACGAATGGCAGCTTCTAGAGGTGTCTCATTCTCATCAATATGGCCTCCGGGCTGAAAATACTTACCAATAAATGGATGTCGAATTAGAAGAACCTTGTCGTTCTTGATAACAAGTCCACTGGCGGTGATGTGGCCGTGAATTTGGAACTTATTGTTCCACATCAACTTTGAGTTGATCAAAATTAATTGATTGATTTGACGAAGTAACTCAACAGGATTGGTGACAAAGTACTTTGTAAGTAAATGGGCTGAATTCATATTTATTGGTCAATTGAGAAACCAAAAGAATAAGACTCAGAGCCCTAAATACCAAACTGATTTTGTTGTCAGTTTTTTCCTACATTGAGCATTGAGAGCAATGCTCCCTCATCCAAGATGGGTATACCAAGCTCTGTCGCTTTCTCAAGCTTACTTCCCGCTTCTGAGCCAGCAACGACGAATGAGGTTTTTTGAGAGACTGAGCCTGCCACTTTGGCTCCGGCTGCTTCTAGTAATTCTTTTGCTTGGTCTCGAGAGAGTGTTGGTAGTGTTCCGGTCAGAACAAAGGTCTTACCACTTAGATCAACGGTAGTTGTTCTCTCCTCCTTTTGAAACTCAATTCCAGATGCCAGCAGTTGCTCAATCACCTCGCGGTTATGGGGTTCTGACATAAAGCTCATGATTGAATCAGCGACCACCGGTCCAACATCATTGACCATGAGTAATTCATCCATTTGGGCATCCATTAAGGCATGGATGCCTCCAAAGTGCTTCGCCAGATCCTTGGCAGTACTTTCTCCCACATGACGAATTCCTAATCCAAAGATAAACCGTGCTAAGGTGGTTTTCTTGGATTGAGCAATGGATTGCAAGAGGTTATCCGCAGACTTTTCCCCCATACGCTCCATGTTGACTAAAGCAGTAAATCCCAAGCGATAGAGATCTGCTGGAGTTCGAACCAAATTGAGATCAACTAATTGATCCACAATTTTGTCACCCAAGCCTTCAATATCCATCGCACGGCGCTGTGCAAAATGCAATAGTGCTTGCTTGCGCTGTGCGGCACAAAATAGGCCGCCGCTACAGCGGGCAACTGCTTCATCCGATAAGCGCTCAATGTGCGACTCACACACCGGGCAGCGGGTTGGCATGAGAAAGATCTGTGCATCAGCTGGTCTACGATCCAAAACGACCGACACTACTTCTGGGATCACATCCCCCGCGCGACGAACGACCACCGTGTCACCGATTCGGACATCTTTACGTCGTACTTCATCCTCATTATGCAAGGTGGCATTGGTTACGGTGACGCCACCTACCAAAATAGGTGCTAAGCGAGCCACAGGGGTAATCGCTCCGGTTCTGCCTACTTGCACATCAATTCCAAGGACCGTGGTGATTTCTTCTTGGGCAGGATATTTATGCGCGATGGCAAAGCGTGGTGCACGCGATACATACCCCAGTTGCGTTTGCTCGGCAAAGGAGTTCACCTTATAAACCACGCCATCAATCTCATACGGCAACTGTTGACGCTTGGCAGCAATTTCAGTGTAGAACGTCATTAAGCCCTCGAGCGAATCGACTACCGTGCGCTCTCGGCAAACAGGTAAACCAAGCACCTCGTACTGATTGAGCAACTCACTATGGGTTAAGGGTAGCCATTGACTTGGCTCTAAAGCACCTAGACCATAGGCAAAGAAGCTTAAGGGGCGTTTTGCAGTGATCTTTGAATCCAGCTGACGCAAACTTCCTGCAGCCGCATTTCTAGGATTGGCAAATTCCTTCTCACCATTGGCTGCAGCCATTTTGTTCATCTTCTCAAAATCCGCTCGATGCATAAATACTTCGCCACGAACTTCGATCACCTTTGGAAGATTGGGCCCCAGCAAACGCAAAGGGATTGCCCGAATCGTTCGGATATTACTCGTCACATCCTCGCCACTCGCCCCGTCGCCGCGGGTTGCTGCCTGGACCAAAACGCCGTTCTCGTAGCGCAATGAGATTGCCAATCCATCAAACTTCAGTTCACATGCGTACTCCACACGATCTAAACCCAAGCCCTCACGACAGCGTCGATCAAACCCAATGAGTTCAGACTCTTCAAAGGCATTGTTTAAGGAGAGCATCGGGACCGAGTGCTTGATCTCCATAAATTCTTTAAGGGGAGTACCTCCCACCCGCTGCGATAAAGAGTCGGGGGTCACCCAGTCGGGGTGCTGCACCTCAAGATCCAATAACTCGCGATATAAACGGTCGTACTCAGCATCGGGAACTAAGGGCTGGTCTAAGACGTAATACGCATGCTCAAGACGAGCAAGTTCTTGCTGTAAATAGTGATAACGATCCGCGGCCGAGGATCTACCTTGACTCAAGATCCAGCCCTAAGAGAATAAACGGAGTGCCGTGCTTGACCCTGCTGGGATGCCTGCTTTGTCGAGCTGAGCATAAAGAGAGTCAAGTTGCTGGCGAATCACATACACCGAGTTCTCGGTCAAGTGAACCCCATTGTCATCAACTAAGCGTCCTTGCAAGGCCTGCGCCACATCGGCAGCCTCATTGAGCATGAGCTCAAAAGGCCGCAAATGCTGTGCAACGACAGGTACTTCCAATAAGAAGGTGATTTGTCCAATCGGTGCCTGCCGATCAAATGTCCCGGTCCGAAATACCGGCTTACCATCCACTGCATATTCAAAGGCGTAACCCTGTGGGCTGATGCGGTAGCCTCTTTGGGTAAAAGCTGACTCAATTTGAGGCCAAGACCATGTTTGCTGATCAAAGACAATGTTCATTCCCAACAAGATATCGCTTTGTGCAGCAAGGGCATCCAATTCTTTTGCGCTGTCAAGCATCATATTTACAGCCGGCATATCAATTTGAGCATCTAAGGACTCAGCCAATGCCTGAACGCGGGAACAGAAGTCCGACAACTCAAGAACTCCAATGGGGCCCCGTCGACTGGCAAGTTGAACCGCAAGCTGAATCTCAAGATATGAATGATCTGCCTCAAGGGTCTCCCAAACACCCTCATTTGCGCCGGTTACATGTAGCCCATCAGCCATCCATGCAACTGAAAGATCGCTCCAAGATTTGAGAGCATCTAAGATTTCCACTCCAGAAATGGCTTGGTTAAAACGCAAAGTAATCACGCAATCAATCCGGGGATCGATCGTTTGAGGTGTCGGAAATTGGTTTGCTGTATCAACAGTAACAGAGGGGGACTCGCTTGGCTCGTCAATGGCGGCATTGGAACTTGGCTCAATACGCTCTTCACCTGCTTTGGATTTTGCTCGAGCATTACGAACGTTATAGATTACCACCCAAACTAAGAAAAGAACCCCAACCGCTCCAAGGGCCAGTTGAAGCTCAGACAAACCCAATTGAGATGCGAACTGGTCAAGCGGCATTAAGCCGCCTCCACCATCGAAACAGCCGATGCAATATCAACAGCAACAATCCGCGATACGCCTTGTTCCTGCATCGTGACGCCAATTAACTGGCTAGCAATTTCCATGGTGATCTTATTGTGTGAAATAAAGACAAATTGGGTTTTATCCGACATCCTTGCGACCATATCAGAATATCGCATCGTATTCGCATCATCAAGTGGTGCATCCACCTCATCGAGCAAACAGAACGGTGCGGGATTTAGCAAGAATAAGGAGAAGACCAGAGCAATGGCCGTTAGAGCCTTCTCCCCTCCGGAGAGCAAATGAATCGTGCTGTTTTTCTTACCAGGCGGTTGTGCCATCACCTGGACACCCGCATCCAAGATCTCTTCACCGGTCATGACTAACTGCGCATGACCGCCACCAAAGAGCTCAGGGAATAATCGCCCAAAATGGGTATTTACCTGATCAAACGTGCCTTGCAATAGATCACGCGTCTCTGCATCAATCTTCGCAATCGCATCCGTCAATGTCTGGATGGCTTCATTTAAATCGGCTGATTGTGCATCTAAGAATGACTTGCGCTCACGGCTACTCGATAGTTCATCAAGGGCCGCCATATTGACCGGTCCCAATGATTGAATCTCATTATTAAGACGCGTGACCTCCCCCTGCAGACTGCTTGCACGCAGATCAGGGCTGTAGCGCTCAGCAAGTGCTTGGTAATCCGCCTCATCGTCATTCAATAGAGTTGTGAACTGCTCATAACTTAAGCGAGCTGCCTGCTCTCGCAACTGCAGATCAACCACCCGCTCGCGCATTGGCTGCAGGGTTTGCTCAAGCATTAAACGTGCCTCATCGGCCTGGCGTAGCTGGTGCTGCATCGCCTCTTGCTCTGTTCTTGCCTTCGCTAAGGAAGCCTCGCGCTCAGAACGGGTGACCAACAAGCTTTGTAATTTATTTTGTGCCGCCTCATCACTTAAGGTCTTTAGCTCGTTTTGATTCGCATCAAAGCGGTCTTGAAGCTCCATAATTTGGGTTCTAGCGGTACTTTGATCACGCTGCAGGTCGTTAATGCGTTGTTGCAAGGAACGACTATTAAATGCAGCTTCTTGGGCGGTCATTTCTGCTTGACGCAAGGCAAGGCGCAATTGTTCGCGCGCGGCACTGGCTTGCTCTAAACCATTCTGAGTAGTCGTGAGCTGGGACTCCAGATCCACTTTTTGAGCATTCGCATCATGCAGCTGCCCTTCGGTTTGAGTCTTCGCCTCTGAAATACCCCTCAACTGTTGATTGATTTCCGATAACTCAGAATCGATTTGTGCGGCCCGAGTGCTGTACTGCTCTTTGGCTTGCACCAGCTGCATTTTTTCAACTTCAAAGGCATGTGCTTCTTGAACTGCTTGTTCAGCTGCAACTCGAGATTGATCGGCGGCAGCAAGTGCAGCTTGATAGTTTGCATTGGCTTGCTCGAGCTCACTTTGCAACTCACTCTGAATCAACTGCTGTGCCTTAAGTTGCTTCTCAAGACTCGCCATCTCCTGTGCGCGAGCCAACATCCCCGCCTGCTCAGAATCCGGTGCATACAACTGAACTCCAGCGCGTGTCACTAAATGCCCCTCTGCGGTGACTAAAGCGGCGCCACGGGTGAGTTGTGTGCGTCGCCGTAACGCATCCTCCAAGGTATCGGCAATATAAATATTACTCAACCACTCTTGCAAAACATTGGCGATGACACCGGATGCCTGTACACGTGAGATGAATGGCACAAATCCGGATGGAGCCTTCATCTCCCCCGACTCCAAATCATCAGTCAAGAGAATGGCCAGGCGGCTTGGCGGTGCTTCTTTAGCAAGGCTTAGAGTCTCATTCAAACTTTTACCAGTTAATGCTGCTAAACGTTCGCGCAATACTGATTCGAGAGCAGGCTCCCATCCCTTTTCAACTTTGAGCTCTTGCCATAAGCGTTTGCTCTCTTTTAAACCTTTGCTTTCTAACCAGGGGCCAATCTTGCCTTGTGCTTGAACGCTAGCCTGTAAAGCAGTAAGGGCGCTGAGTTTGGCCTCGCTTTGCTGCACATCCTGATTGGCTTTTTGAATCTGATCCAATGCGGCCTGACGCTTGGCGTCAGTGACAGGCACGTGCTCTTGGTTTTGAAGAGCCTTCGCTTTTGCCTCTTCCGCTTTACGCAAAGCCATGATGTGACGATCTGTAGCCATTTGCAGGGCTTCTTCATCTGGTTTACGCATCGTCGCCAACTCATCCTGTAAACGAGTCGACCGTGAGGTGGCGTCTTCAAACTGGGCTTCACCAGCATGAATCCGTTCTTGCAAACTAACAAGTCGCTGCTCAAGGCTCGCTAATGAAGCGCGCGCCGCATCGAGTGCCTGGGTTGCCGATTGGAAACGCTCATCGTAAGAAGGTGCTTGTGATTGAAGTGCCTGAAACTCTGCTTGTAGTTTTGTTTCGTTCTCACTCGCAGACCGAAACTCCTGCTCGGCCTGACGCTGAGCTTGAGCGGCCTCTTTCTCTTGCGTGGTCCAGCGATCAAGCTGGGCTTGCAAATCAGCGACTTGCTCTTGAAGGCGTTGGCGTGATTCATGAACGTATTTAATCTCGGCTTCAACTTGACTAATTTCCGCATTGGTCTCGTACAAATCGCCCTGTGCTTTTGACACCACATCTTGCAGTGCATACTGCTGTGTACGCATCGTTTCTAGCTCAGACTCTGCGTGACGCAGCTTTGCAGTTTCCTCTTCTAATTTGACCTGGGTTTCACGAATCGAGTTGGCGTGTTTCTCTTGTTCCTTACCCGACTCCGTTTGCTTTACAAACCAGAGCAGTTGCTGCTGGGATTTCATTTGCGTCAGCAGTTCGTTATGGCGGCTAGCCACCTCCGCCTGCGCTTCCAAGCGGGCTAGCTGCTGCTCAAGCTCCCGCAAAATGTCCTGTACGCGGACCAGGTTCTCTTGGGTGTCTTCTAAACGGGCAGCAGTTTCTTTGCGACGCTCCTTGTATTTTGAGACGCCAGCAGCCTCCTCCAAAAACACCCGCAGCTCCTCAGGCTTGGACTCCAAAATACGAGAAATCGTGCCCTGACCAATAATGGCATAAGCACGTGGACCAAGACCGGTTCCCAGAAAAATGTCTTGCACGTCTTTGCGACGCACCACTTGATTATTAATGTAATAGCTCGAGTTACCGTCGCGGGTCAAGACACGCTTAACCGAGAGCTCAGCAAAACTAGACCACTGACCCTGCGCACGACCATCAGCATTATCAAAAATGAGCTCCACACTGGCGCGACCAGATGGCTTACGTAAACCAGAGCCATTAAAGATGACGTCCTGCATCGACTCACCGCGCAACTCACTTGCCCGTGACTCTCCGAGTACCCAACGAACCGCATCAATGATGTTCGACTTGCCGCAACCATTGGGACCAACCACACCAATTAACTGGCCAGGTAGCTCAAAATGGGTTGGGTCAACAAAAGATTTAAAGCCAGATAATTTGATTGATTTCAGTTGCACGGATGTTCTTCTTAGTGAGGCAAATTAGGGGATTAATGGTCCAAACGTTCTAATCCATGATGATAACAATCCCAGGACCATTTAACCCTTCCGTGCAAGCCCCAATATAATGATTACTAAGCATTCAAAATTGAGTTTTTTCTAAAAATCCTTATCAATCCTATAGTTATCCACACCTTATGACGCAAGCCCTACAAAACACCATTGATCAAGCCTGGGAAAACCGTGGCAATCTATCTCCGAGCTCAGCACCGGCCGAGATTAAACAAGCGGTTAGCACTGTTTTAGAGGGTCTTAACAATGGCTCAATCCGGGTTGCTCAGAAACGGGCCATCGGTCAATGGGACGTCAATCAGTGGGTCAAAAAAGCGGTTTTGCTTTCGTTTCGCCTTGAGGACAATCAACCGATGTCTGCCGGTGGGTTTACCCAGTTTTACGACAAGGTGCCCAGCAAATTTGCAAATTACTCACCCGAAGACTTTGCAAAGGGTGGATTTCGGGTGGTGCCACCGGCTTTTGCGCGTCGCGGCTCATTCATTGGCAAAAACGTTGTGCTCATGCCCTCCTATGTGAATATTGGCGCCTACGTGGACGAAGGTACGATGGTCGATACCTGGGCCACGGTTGGATCGTGTGCACAAATTGGTAAAAACGTACATCTCTCTGGCGGCGTTGGCATTGGCGGTGTTCTAGAGCCGATTCAAGCGGGCCCTGTCATCATCGAAGACAACTGCTTTATTGGTGCTCGCTCTGAGGTGGTTGAAGGAGTGGTGATTGAAGAAAACAGCGTTCTCTCGATGGGCGTCTATATTGGCCAGAGCACCAAAATTTATGACCGCGAAACCGGTGAGGTTCATTATGGTCGTGTCCCTGCAGGATCCGTCGTAGTTCCAGGATCGATTCCAGCGAGTAATGGCAAATACAGTTTGTATGCCGCAGTGATTGTGAAAAAAGTGGACGCTCAAACTCGGGCGAAGACGGCGATTAACGAACTCCTGCGTGACTAATTGATGACCTCGGCCCTTTCGCTTACCAAAGAGCTAATTGCGTGTCGCTCGGTTACTCCTGCAGATGGCGGATGCCAAGAACTGATTGCGAAGCGCTTAGCAGCAATTGGCTTTGAGGTCGAAACCATCGTCAGCGGGCCCGAACACTTCTCGGTCACCAATCTTTGGGCGATCAAACGAGGGTTAGACCCTCAAGGTAAGGTACTGGCTTTTGCTGGGCATACGGATGTTGTTCCAACCGGACCACTCGAGCAGTGGACCAATGACCCCTTTGCCCCTACCGAACGCGATCAGTTTTTGTACGGTCGTGGCGCGGCGGATATGAAAACCTCCCTTGCCGGTTTTGTGGTGGCAAGCGAAGAATTTGTAAAAAAGTACCCCAAACACTCTGGGTCGATTGCCTTTTTAATCACCAGTGATGAGGAGGGTCCTGCCCATGATGGCACCGTGATCGTATGCGACCTCCTTAAAAAGCGGGGTCAGAAACTGGATTACTGCATCATTGGTGAGCCCACTTCCGTAGAGCACCTCGGTGACATGATCAAAAATGGGCGACGTGGATCGCTTTCAGGAAAATTAAAAGTCAAAGGGATTCAGGCGCATATTGCTTACCCTCATTTAGGTCGCAATCCAATTCATGAGATCGCTCCAGCGCTAGCAGCATTGGTTGCCAAAGAGTGGGATCGCGGCAATCAATACTTTCAACCGACCAGTTTTCAGATCTCAAATATTCATGCAGGTACCGGTGCAAACAATATCATTCCGGGCGAGTTAGTGATTGACTTTAATTTCCGATTCTCAACCGAGAGTACACCAGAGCAGTTAAAAGCCGGGGTTGAATCGATCTTGCGAGACGCCAAGCTTCAGTTCAGCATCGACTGGACCTTAGGTGGCGAACCGTTTTTAACTGGCGATGGCGAATTAGCTGGCGCTATGCGTGAGGCCATTTTGGCCGAAACCCAGGTTCAAACGGAACTCTCAACTACCGGCGGTACCAGCGATGGTCGGTTCATTGCCAAAATTTGCTCGCAGCTGATTGAGTTTGGACCTGTGAACGCAACTAGTCACAAGATTGATGAACGCGTGGCGCTCAACTCGATTGAGCCTCTAAAGAATATCTATCGTCGCGCACTCGAAAAGCTAATTGCCTAAGGATTTGCTGGGTTATCCTATTCGCATGGACCCCATTCCCATATCAACTAATTTGTCCGTGATGACAATTGATGCGTGTTGTCAACGTATTCAGAGTCTTTTGGAATCAGCCGATCTTCATTACGGACATGGTGCGAGCAATGCAGAGGCCGAGGCATTGTGGATTGTTAGCAAGCAATTAGAGCAATCGCCCTCAGAAACTCTTGAGCATTTAGACTCGATGATTTCTGGAGAACTTAGCCAAAAGGCTTTCGCGGTGGCTCAAAAACGGATTGAGTCACGTCAACCTCTCGCCTACCTTTTGGGCGAGGCTTGGTTGATGGGGGTGCCGTTTGACTGCACTCCGCAAAGCATCATCCCGCGCTCATTCATCGCCGAGCTAATCGCTCATGAATCACTTGAGTCTTGGTTACCCGCGGATGGCAAGGTGCTTGATTTATGCACCGGCAATGGTTCACTGGCAGTTCTCATGGCCCTTCACTATCCGGACTTGCAAGTTGTGGCGAGCGATCTCTCTTTGCCAGCTCTGGCTCTGGCTGCTCGCAATCTCGATCGCCATCACTTAAGCGATCGCATTGAATTACTGCATGGCGACCTATGGGAACCGATTGCCCAACAGGATTTACGATTTGATCTAATTGTTTGCAATCCACCTTATGTGAATGAACTATCGATGCAAGTCCTTCCGCCAGAGTACCGTGCTGAGCCACGCGAAGCACTTGCTGGTGGATCAGATGGCATGGATCTGATTCGTCAGATCATTCACTCCGCCGGCGAATACCTCCATGAACGTGGTGCATTAGTACTTGAGATCGGTAATGAGTATGAACATTTCCAAAAAGCCTTTGGGTATCTTTCCCCAATCTGGTTGGAGGTATCGGCGGGTGATCGGCAGGTATGCTTGATTGAGGCAGAGGATTTACGCCGCTAGCACTTCCTAGAACAGGTCGTTTACGGCAGCAATCGCCTCATCAATTCGCTCGACTGCAATCATTTGTAAATCAGCAATTTTTGATTTTGGCAAATTAGTCTTTGGAATAATCGCGATCTTAAAGCCTAATTTAGCTGCTTCCTTGAGTCTCTCCTGACCTCGCGGACATGGGCGAATTTCCCCAGCCAAACCAACTTCACCGAATACCACCAAATGTTTTGGCAAAGCACGATTGCGGATTGAGGAGGTAATTGCAAGGAGAACAGCAAGGTCAGCGGCAGGCTCGGTAATCTTGACCCCACCCACTGCGTTGAGGAAGACATCTTGATCAAAGCAAGCAATTCCAGCATGACGGTGCAAAACAGCTAACAGCATAGCCAAACGCGCCTGTTCCAAACCGACTGCTAGGCGTCTAGGATTGGGAATATGGGCCGTATCAACCAATGCCTGAATCTCAACCAATAGCGGCCGACTCCCCTCTTGCGTTACCAATACACAGGAGCCAGGCACCGTTTGCGGATGTTGCGATAGAAAAAGAGCGGAGGGATTGTTGACACCCTTAAGACCTTTCTCGGTCATCGCAAAGACGCCGAGCTCGTTGACCGCGCCAAAGCGGTTTTTAATCGAGCGGACCAAGCGAAATGACGAATGCGTATCGCCCTCGAAATACAAAACCGTATCGACAATATGTTCAAGTACGCGTGGACCAGCTAGATGACCATCCTTGGTCACGTGACCAACTAATAAAACACAGATGCCACTTGACTTTGCGAGACGCGTTAACTGAGCGGCGCACTCACGAACTTGTGCAACCGATCCAGGTGCGGATGTAAATGCCTCGGAATACAACGTCTGGATGGAGTCAACTACCAATACCTGTGGTTGAGCAGCCTCAACCGATAGCAATAACTTTTCTAACTGAATCTCTGCCAAGATTTCAAGTTGAGGCGCATTGAGGGAAATTCGCTGAGCACGCAATGCAATTTGAGCGGCAGACTCCTCTCCGGAGCTATATAAAACATCAATCCCTTGCATACTCAGCTCAGCTAAGGCTTGCAATAATAAGGTGGACTTACCAATCCCAGGATCACCGCCGAGTAAGACTACGCCGCCCGCGACTAATCCCCCACCCAGGACGCGATCGAGCTCTGTAATTCCTGTGGGCAAACGTGGCGAATCCTGAGCTTCAATGCTCACTAATTTTTGTCGAGGGATTGATTTCGCAAGTCCTTGAAAACGGTGGTTAGTGGTCTCGGCCAAAGACTCTTCAAGCGTGTTCCAAGCATCGCACGCAGGACATTGCCCCTGCCATTTAGGAGAACTACCTCCACACGCCTGGCAAACATAGAGGGTTTTGGTCTTCGCCATCTCAGTCTAATTTAACGCCAGATTTATTTTCTTGAGCACGTCGTGGGGCATCCTTGCGACGCTCCTCTAGGTCTGCAGCACGTGCAGCTGCATCTTTTTGCTTTTGTAAAAACGCTTTCTCATTCTCAGCACGCTCTTGTGCACGCTTTGGGTCGGCTCGTTCAGCAGCCCGGCGGGCATCGCGCTCAGTCTTAATTCGCTCTTTAATGATGCGCTGGTTTTCATTAAGCAAAACCTCTTGCGCCCGAATCGGATCAATTTCACGCCGATACTTTGCACGCGCATCACTAAGGCAGGAGTTGACAAAGAACTTGTCATAGCACTCTGCACTCGCTTTCTTCCAACGATATTCAACCCATTCCCGCTGCAAAGTTAGTTGAGCCTCGATTTGATTAAGCTTTTCAAGCTCCAGCTCGTCACTTGTCGATGCATTGACTGGAGCAATCGTCAATCCATAAAGAATGGCGAAAGCTAAAGATAGCTTGATATGCTTCATCAGATCTCAACCTTGGCGCCTAGCTCGACTAAGCGATTAGCGGGAATGTTGTAAAAATCCGATGGCTTGGCAGCGTTTTGCATCATCCAGGCAAAGAGGCGCTCACGCCATACCGCCATGCCTGGTGATTTGGATGGGGTAATTGCATCACGCGCGAGGAAGAAGGTGGTATCCATCAGATCAAATGGCAGCCCATACTGTTTGGTAATTAATTCAAGTACTTTATTAATATCGGGCGTTTCTTTAAAGCCATGCACACTGCGCACCACATACACATTTCCACCAAGGTCTTTCAAAGATAAGCGATCCTCATCGCGTACAAAAGGCACATCCCAGGTACTCAGTTTTAAGAAGAAGACTCGCTCATGCATCACATGGTTATGCTTTAAGTTATGCAGCATTGCCGCCGGTACAAAATCGATATGCGGCGTCAGAAAAATAGCGGTGCCCTCGACTCGATGCGGTGGATGAGCCAACAGATTCTTAATGAATCCCTCAAGCGGAATGGATTCAACAATCAACTTATCGCGCAAGAGTTTGCGTCCGCGATACCAAGTCAGCGAGCAGGTGAACATCACCAGAGCGAGTGTGATGGGATACCAGCCACCATCCTTAATCTTGATCAAGGTAGCGGTCCAAAAGCCAATATCAATCATCAAAAAGATCACGATCATGCACAAAATAATGATCGGATTAATATGCCACTCACGACGCATCACAATGCTTAGCAAAATTGTGGTCACCAGCATCGTGGAGGTAACGGATAGTCCGTATGCCGCTGCCAAGCTGACAGACTCCCTAAACTCCAATACGGTGACGATCACCATGATTAGAAGCGCCCAATTTACAGCTGGTATGTAAATCTGACCGCGCTCAGAGTCTGAGGTATGCAAAATATTCATACGGGGAATGAAGCCCAGCAGAATTCCTTGATTCACCATGGAATAGGCACCAGAGATGACCGCCTGAGATGCAATCACGGTTGCCGCCGTTGCCAGACCGACGATAGGCCACAAAGCCCACTCCGGAACCATGAGATAAAATGGGTTTGATATGGCATTCGGATTTGATAACAGCAGAGCACCTTGACCCAGATAGTTAAGGAGCAAGCAAGGCAAAGCAATTGTTAGCCATGTAAGACGTACAGGATTTTTTCCAAAGTGCCCCATATCAAGATATAGCGCCTCAACACCGGTTACTACCAACACAACAGCACCTAGAACAATGTAAGCCGTAACCGGATGATCGGAGATAAAGTTGATGGCATAGAGGGGATTAAACGCATAAATAATGTCGGGCGACTTGGTAATATTCATCACACCCAAACCAGCCAAGACCAAAAACCAAACTAAAGTGATGGGCCCAAAGAATTGCCCCACAGCGGCAGTGCCATATTTCTGGATTAAAAATAGACAAACCAAAATTAGTAACGAGATTGGGATTACTGCATCTGCCAAGTTGGGGGTTGCGATTGCGATACCCTCAACAGCAGAAAGCACAGAAATTGCTGGGGTAATCACAGACTCACCTAACAACATACAAGCACCCAGCATCCCGAGCACCATCACCAAGAAATATTGCTTCGAATCACTCTTCATGGATCGCAAAGCAAGTGCCATTAAAGATAGAATCCCGCCCTCGCCTTTGTTGTCAGCGCGCATCACTATGAAGACATACTTGAAGGTCACCACAATTAGAAGAGCCCAGATCATCATCGAGATCACACCAAATAGGGCTTCGTTCGAGAACGCAATGCCATGTTCTGGGCTAAAACATTCTTTGAGAGCGTACAACGGGCTAGTGCCAATATCCCCGAAGACAATGCCCATTGCCGCAAGCATCATGATTGGCAAACTCTTCTTCTGATGCTCACCACTATTAGGAATCTCAACCGGCTCTAATAGAGATGAATTGGAGTACTCAGGCTTACTAATCGTCATTCAACAATTGGGTAAAAATGATCTTGTGGCTATGATACGCCCTTTAAATCACTTAAAACAGGGAAAAGCTCGACAGGTGAAAGTAAAAAATGGTAGAATCTAAGGCTCAGGCGCGGGGTGGAGCAGTCTGGCAGCTCGTCGGGCTCATAACCCGAAGGTCATAGGTTCAAATCCTATCCCCGCAACCAATCTCTCACGCTTACCCCAATCAGAATACTTAGTTTTAGGTATTCATTTTTCCAAACTAGTCGTGATGCCACAATCGCTTTTGCTTGGGCCTTAGGAACTCAACGGTAAGGTCATCAGTAGTGGCGTGCCAATGCTGTGCGCCAGTATGGGTAGTTTCAAGAAGTGGAATTTGATTGTCTCGATATCGCTCTCTCACAACGCTATGTGGATGCCCGTATCGGTTTCGATATCCGTGCTGAGAAAATGCCGCAGTTGGCTGAATGGCATCTAGCCATATCTGTGATGACGATGTTTTACTACCGTGATGCGGAGCCATTGCGACCACTTTGTTGGGCTTTTGGTAGCCCATCTCCTCTAGACGTCGAGCATGCTCATGCTCTCCTCGTTTTTCAATATCGCCTGTTAACCAAAAACTCGTGTTGTTATTTCGGATTTCCAGCACACAACTGTTTTCATTAGGCTTTCCTCGGTGCGTATTTGCTTTAAAGCTTACTTCCTCAGACGGATGCCAAACTTTAAAGTCCACGCCATCCCATTGCCATTCTTGACCAAACTGACAGGGCAGCGCTGGTATGGATGATTGTTTAACATCATTCATTAAGGGATGATGCTCTGGCATCGTGCCTAAGAATGATTCGATCTGTAGGCTCTTCATTAGTGTGCTGGCGCCAGCAATGTGATCTAAGTCTTTATGGCTTATGACCAAGCGATCCAATCGATTAATTCCCTCTCCACGAAAGTACGGTAGCAATACCCGCTCCCCAGCATTGTCGTTTTTTCCGGAAAGTGGGCCAGCATCATATAAGAGCCGATGCGATCTTGTCTCAATGAGGACTGCGGTGCCCTGCCCAATATCAAATACATATGCTTTAAATTGACCATGATTGATCGTATGGGTCGCCTGCCAAAATAATGGGGCACAAAGGGCAAGTCCCACAATCCGACTCATCAGATGACTTGCCATCGGACCCGGACGAATATGCCAATAGATCCCTAAAAACGATAAAGCCATTGCCCAGAGGGTCGGTTGGCGGGACCAATGGACTGCCCAGTCAAATTTTGCAAGCCAATTTAGGTACTTCGCCGTACATTCCATTGCTCCATGTGCAAGATGGAGAAGGATTGGCGCAAACCACTCAGGAAGAATCGCGCCAGCAATTGCCAAGGGCGTAACAATAAAACTAATCGCCGGGATTGCTAGCGCATTGGCGAATGGCGACACGATGGATACCTGGTAAAACCAATATAAAGTGCACGGTATCAACGCAATGGTCACAATCCATTGCAAGCGGCAGGATTCAAAAAAGGCTTGTTTGAGTCGTTCGAGTCGACTGCGCTCCCACTCACTCCCATTCGGGATGCCAATGAGACTTGATGAGGAGCCCATTCCATACAAAATGATTGCTACCGCTCCAAACGACAACCAGAATCCTGGGGTGTAAGAAGCCATAGGATCAATCACCAGAACCAGCAAGAGGGCAATCCACCAAATATCAAAGGCGCGTGGAATTCTGGAGGTCCAGAGCGCAAAAGCCACGATTCCAACCATGTAGAGCGTTCGTTGGGCGGGAATTTGAAATCCAGCTAACCATGCGTATAAAAACGCAGTCAACAACCCAGTGGCAGCTGCAACTTTTTGCACAGGAATGATGAGCGGCCATTCACGACGTCGCCATACCCAAGCCCCCAGCATGGCACCCAATCCAGAGAGCATCGTGACATGTAAGCCCGATATGGAGATTAAGTGGCCGACACCGGTGGCATTAAATACCCGCCAATCGGATTGCGCAATGGCATTTTGATCGCCAATCACTAAGGCAATTAATACCCCAACATAGGGAGCAGAAGGCTCAAGAGCCGCTTTGATCTTATTACGAAGTCGCCAGCGTTGATACTCGATGGCTGTTTTTAATGAAATCCATCGGGATTCTTGAATTCGCTTACCCGACCTAACTGAACCATGTGCTCCAAAGCCTTGATGAAACATCCATCGTTCAAAATCAAATCCATGGTCATTCATTAAGGTATGTGGTCTTTTGAGTTTGACAACAAATTGCCACTCTTCACCCGGAGCGAGCTCTGGAATCAAACGATTTTTTTGCCATGCCCCACTCCAACTCAAGTAGATTTTTCTTGGCAAGGTCTCAGATTGAACATCATTCCAGTCAACTACATCAAAGGCAAAGCGCTGATGTTGATGATCACCACTAGGTAGTTGATCGACATATCCCCGTATCGTTAATTCTTGATCTTCAAGAGAAATTGGTAAGGGCGATGCAAGTCTCTCCTTTGCATAATGAAAGTGATAGCCCCATCCCAATAATGCTAGAGCTAGTGATACTGCGAAGAACGAGAGAATGCGATTGCGATCTCGCAAATAATAGCTAATGATCAGAAAAAAGATTCCAGAAATAATGCTTACTTCTGGGCCGTGATTTGGTAATTTGGCTAAAAAGAGAAAAGCCGACCCTCCGGCAATCCATGCCGTAATTGCGATGCGTAGCACGTTATTGGTTCAGAAGTTGGCCCCAGCGCGGTAGGGCCTGACTTACATTGTGAATGACGGCTTCTGAAAGAGAGTTTGGCTGGACACCGCGGATTTCTGCCAACACCTGCGCAATACGAGGTAAAAATGCGGGCTCATTACGACGCCCTTGTTCGGAGCGTAACCATGCTGGTGGAATATCTGGCGAATCGGTCTCGGTCACGATCACATCAAGTGGCAGTTCTTGAACAAGCCGGCGAATTTGTAAAGCACGCTCATAGGTCGCTGCGCCTCCAAAACCCAATTTGAATCCTAAATCTATAAATTGCTGAGCCTGCTGAAAACTGCCATTAAATGCATGGGCAATTCCGCCACTAATGGTTCGTTGACGAAGCGCCTTCAAAATCATGTCTTGTGAACGACGGACATGCAAGATCACCGGCAGTTGATAGTGTTGGGCCAGATCTAGTTGCGCATGAAAAAAGAGGGCTTGTCGATGTGGATCCAACTCAGCGACAAAATAATCGAGGCCAATTTCTCCAATTCCGACAAAGTGAGGATCATTTTTAGCATTGGCTACCGCAGCCTCTAGCGTTTTTAGATCACCTTCACTAGCGTGATCGGTATATAGCGGATGAATGCCAAGGGTATAGACTAAATACGGAATCTCATGCTTAAACCGATGGGTAAGCTCTTGAACAGTCTCAAAATCCTGAGCTCGTACCGCAGGCAATAAGATACCAGCTACGCCAGCGTGTTTTGCACGCTCTACGATGCTCTCGATATCACTCAAAAATTCTGGGGCATCGAGGTGGCAATGGGTATCAAGCCACATCGATCACTATTCCCCAAATGGCTCGAGTACGCCGCGGGTCAAGCGCAAAATACGATCGCACCGTTTTGCCCGAACGGGATCATGGGTCACGATCAAAAATCCGGTGCCCTGCTCTTTAGCAATATCGAGCATTAAATCGAATACCCGATCAGCAGTCTCCGTATCCAAGTTACCCGTTGGCTCGTCGGCCAACACACAATCGGGTTTTCCAACTAAAGCACGCGCTACCGCAACCCGTTGACGCTCACCCCCCGATAACTCCGCTGGGGTGTGATGCAAGCGCGCTCCTAAACCAACCGCATCCAATAAAACCTGTGCTGGGGCTTGAGCATCCTCCTGACTTAAACCTCTAATGCGTAAAGGTAAGGCGACATTCTCAAGCGCTGTTAATTCATCAAGCAGATGATGAAACTGGTACACAAAGCCTAAATGTTGATTACGAATCCGATCAAGCTCCTTCGGACTCATCCGATTGAGTAATTGACCGGCCAACTCCACCTCACCAGCACTAGCTGTATCCAATCCTCCCAAGAGATGGAGCAAAGTACTTTTACCTGAGCCGGAGGATCCCACAATGGCAACCTTCTCGGCTGGACTTAGCTCCAAATCGACTGCTTTCAGTACCTCCACCGCATTCAAACCTGCGCCATAGGTTTTTGCAAGATGAGAGGCTTTGAGAACTGGTTTACTCATAGCGCAATGCCTCGGCTGGTTTAACCTGTGCCGCCCTTCGGCTTGGGTAAATCGTTGCAAGAATCGATAGAACAAATGCCATGATTCCCACCTTTAGCACGTCATCGAGACGCACATCCGATGGCAACTGACTAATGAAGTAAATATCTCTGGGCAAGAACTGGACTCGGAAAAGAGTCTCAATAAACGGCACGATCACGTCAATATTGAGGGCAATGAGTAATCCAAACGCCACCCCGAGCAGCGAGCCCAATAAACCAATTGCCAAACCTTGAACTAAGAATATTCGTTGTACCAGTCCCGCACTCGCTCCCATGGTTCGCAAAATTGCAATATCTGCCTGCTTATCCGTCACCGTCATTACTAGAGTGGAAACTAAGTTAAATGCTGCTACTGCAATAATTAAGGTCAAGATAATGAACATCATTTTTTTCTCGGTTTGGACTGCAGCAAACCAATTACGATTTGAGCGTGACCAATCACTGACCCAAAGCGCTTGCGGTACCACCTGGGCTAAGCGCACAGCAATTTCAGGGGCCTTTTGCATATCATCGACCTTCACTCGCAAACCAGTTGGGTCGGTCATTCGTAATAAGGCAGCGGCGTCTTTCCAGTGCATGACTGCCAAAGTACTATCGTATTCATAATGGCCACTATCGACCATGCCAACAACCTGAAGAGCCCTCATTCGGGGCATCATTCCAGCAGGGGTTAAGTCACCTTCTGGAACTAATAGGTTTACACGATCACCAACCCGCACACCAAGCGTGCCTGCCAGTTGCGTTCCAAGAACAACCCCAAATTGCCCGGGCTTCAGATCGCTGATTGAACCCACAATCAATTGCTTGGGTAGATCGGATACTCGACTCTCTAAAGCTGGATCAACCCCGCGAAGAACAACCCCGCGCATCGATTCAGCTCGGGAGAGAAGACCTTGAGAACTCACCATCGGGGCAACCCCTAGAACATGAGCTTGCTTTGCGAGTGTCTCGGCGAGCGGTTCCCAGTCAGATAAACCATTCGGGGAAGTGATCTCAATATGCGAGAGAACCGAAAGCATGCGGTCTCGCACCTCTTTCTGAAATCCATTCATAACTGAGAGCACCACAATTAGGGCTGCAACCCCAAGCGCGATCCCCGCCATAGAGATCCCAGAAATAAAGGATAGAAACCCATCGCGCTGACCAACGGCCTTCCTACGCCGCGAGCGAGTGTACTTTAGGCCAATCTCCAGTTCAATCGGAATCTTCCACATCTTCACAGTTTAAGCAATTGGCACCACCTACTGAGCAAGTTGAGTAATTGCCACCTAAAATTAGGGTCATGAGTCAACAAATTAACATTCTTCTTTCCGGGGAGGATCAGCTCAACCATGACATTGCGTATGCACCCAAGGCCCTGCCGCATGAGCGCTATCTGATTGGCGACTCCTTTGCTCTTGGCAGCGTTCTTCATGCAAATCCAAATGATCAAATTCAACTGTGTATTGAACCAGTTCATTTACATGCGACGCGCGATCATCTTGTCCTGCTTCCACTATCAGAGTTATCGATACCCACTGATGAAATCATGATCTTGATGGAAGAGGCAAATACCATTCTGAATGAAGAAGGAATTATTCCAATCTCGCGTAGTCCAAATGCTTGGATTTATGCTGCAAACGATTATGAATCACTCTACACCCACAGCGTTGCGCAGGCTACAGGGCGCAATATCGATTGGTGGCTTCCAAAAGATACCGTTGTATCAGGTTTAGCTAAATGTTGGCGCAGGATTCAGAATGAGATCCAAATGCGCTGGCATATTCACCCCATCAATGAGGCGCGGGAGGCGCAAGGATTACCCCGGATTAATTCGGTATGGGTCTACGGGATTGGTAAAGCAACCGATATTACTTATTCGCCTGAATTAACCAATGCAACTCAAATGATTAGTGATCATCCCTGGATGACATCGATTGCTGCACAGTGTGGCATCCCTCTTTTGAGCTCTGAGTCTATTCAATGGGAACAACAAGCAAGTAATACCTTTGTATGGTTAAAGCATATTGATAAGCAATGGCCTCGCTTGATCCAAGCAATGCTTGAGTCCGACCTTGAAATTACCTTAATTGATTTTCCCGGCAGCATTCGCAAACGCACGCTCCGAGCCAAAGACTATCGGGGCCCTGCATGGAAGTTTTGGTATAAAAATCAGCCACCGACCTGGGAAGAATTACAGGCATGAGTATTTTTAGCCAACGCACCTATCCAAATGAAATTACTGCGAGCTTAGAAGGGCATGGCATTGATCCACTCTTTGCCCGCTTATACGCTGCTCGAGGCATTCAGGATTACTCAGATCTAAGTCTTGAGGCGAAGCATTTACTACCGCCCTCTTCACTCAAGGAATGTGAGATAGCGGCGAGATTATTGGCCGATGCAATCAGCGCAAAACGACCGATGGTGATTGTCGCTGATTACGACTGTGATGGCGCAACCGCCTGTGCCGTTGGGATGCGAGGATTACGGATGCTGGGGGCATCTGACGAGCAATTGGGTTACCTGGTTCCAAATCGCTTCACGATGGGATATGGGCTAACCCCAGAGGTGGTTGATATGGCACTTGAACTCAATCCAAGACCATCGCTCTTAATTACGGTTGATAACGGGATTGCTAGCCATCAAGGAATTGACTATGCCAAGACACACGGCATCGATGTTCTGGTTACCGATCACCATCTACCCAGCGATCAGCTGCCAAACGCACTTGCAATCGTCAATCCCAATCAGCCGGAGTGTGCGTTTTCAAGTAAGGCGCTGGCGGGTGTTGGGGTGATGTTTTATATTTTGATTGCCTTACGCACCCTATTACGAGAACGAGGTGTATTTACAGTCGAGACTCAACCAAAACTCGAGCAGCTCTTTAGCTTGGTAGCACTTGGCACGGTTGCAGACGTTGCCCAACTCGATCGCAATAACCGTATTTTGGTCTCACAAGGTCTTAGAAAAATACGTCAGGGTCTCGCGCCAGCAGGATTGCTGGCCTTATTTGAGGTAGCCGGGCGAGATCCCAGGTCTGCCAGCCCCTTTGATCTAGGATTTGCAATTGGGCCTCGCTTAAATGCAGCTGGTCGCTTAGCCGATATGAGCTTAGGAATTCAATTACTGCTATGTGACGATCAGGTTCGCGCAACATCGCTTGCACAGGAACTTGATCGGATTAATCGAGAGCGGCGCGTGATCGAGTCCGGCATGCAAGAATCCGCGCTTGCGAGCCTTGCTAATTTATCCGTTAATGAACAACCAGCACTCTGCTTATGGCATCCTGATTGGCATCAGGGTGTAGTGGGCATTGTTGCCTCGCGACTAAAGGAACGCTTCAATCGCCCAACGATTGTTTTTGCACCTGCGGATGATGATTCTGGTACTCGATTGCTGCGTGGTTCCGGTCGATCGATTCAGGGCTTTCATCTGCGTGATGCCCTTGACTTAGTTTCAAAAAAATACCCTGGGCTTATTTTGAAGTTTGGCGGCCATGCCATGGCAGCAGGCCTCACGATTCGCCAATCCGACTTTGATGACTTTGAAAATTACTTTCGAGAGATCAGCACTAGCCTACTCGGTGATGAAATTTTGCAAAGGCGCTGTATCCATGATGGCTCTTTGGATCCAGATCAATTCACCGTTGAAATTGCCGATCGCTTGATGCAAGAGATCTGGGGTCAAGGTTTTCCGCAACCGCTTTTCTATGGCAAATTTGAGGTGCTACAGCAGTCGCTGATGAAGGATAAGCACTTACGTCTTTTACTTCGCCCGATTGCGAATGATGAAAACCATACGCCCGTCGTATCGGCAGTTTGGTTTAATCGCACTCAAACGCTACCGCAACTCGCATTTCTAGCATTTCGTCTAGTGAGCGATCGTTTTCGTGACGAGGCCCGTATCCAACTGATCATTGAAGCCATCGATGACCCACTCCAATAGGCTCTTACCCGTATAATTCGCTCATGGAAGCCGAACAACTGAATCAAATTACCAACGCCTTCAAAGATCTCCTCGCTCGCGAGCAAGCCCTTCGGGGGTATCTTTGACTTTGATGCCAAAACAAACCGCCTAATTGAAGTCAATCGTATTTTGGAGGATCCCAAAATTTGGGATGATCCAAAACAAGCACAAGCCTTTGGGAAAGAAAAAAAGTTACTCGAAGGTGTAGTGAGTACCCTAACTGATTTACAGCAAAACATTATTAGCAGCATGGAACTAATGGATCTCGCTCGCGCCGAGAATGATTTGGATACCCTGCTATCCCTTGAAGCGGATGCTGGTGCTTATGAAAAAATTATTGCCGATCTCGAATTTAGGCGGATGTTCCATAATGAAATGGATCCTTGCAATTGCTTTATTGATATTCAGGCGGGGGCTGGCGGTACTGAAGCTTGTGATTGGGCCAGTATGCTGTATCGCCAATACCTCAAATACTGTGAGCGCAAAGGCTACAAAACAGAGATTTTGGAAGAGTCTGACGGTGATGTCGCCGGCATTAAAAGCGCCACGATTAAGGTTGATGGGGAATATGCGTATGGTCATCTCCGCTCCGAAACGGGTGTGCACCGCTTAGTCCGTAAATCACCGTTTGACTCCTCTGGCGGTCGCCATACCTCATTTGCCAGTATTTATGTGTACCCCGAGATTGATGACTCGATCGAGATTGAAATCAATCCTGCCGATATTCGTACTGATACCTATCGCGCTTCTGGTGCTGGCGGTCAACACATTAATAAGACTGACTCTGCAGTTCGACTCACACATATTCCAACAGGCATTGTGGTGCAGTGTCAAAATGATCGCAGCCAGCATCGCAACCGGGCTGAGGCAATGAGCATGCTCAAGTCACGCTTATATGAACATGAGATGCGTAAACGACGTGCCGAGCAAGACAAGTTAGAGGCCAGCAAAACCGATGTTGGTTGGGGACATCAAATCCGCTCTTACGTACTTGATCAAAGTCGTATTAAAGATTTACGAACCAATGTTGAGATCTCCAATACCCAGAAAGTCTTGGATGGTGATCTTGACGCATTTATTGAGGCCAGCCTTAAACAGGGCGTGTAAGATTCTGCTATGAGTAACTTAGACCAACAAGACCCACCGATTCCAGCGCAAGATGAAAATCACATCATTGCCGAGCGGCGTGAGAAATTAGCAAAGCTACGCCAAGCAGGAATTGCATACCCCAATGACTTTGTTCCAACTCACTTGGCGGCTGACCTTCATCAGCATTACGACTCATTTAATAAAGAAGAATTAACCAGCAAGCGTATTCATGTCAAAGTTGCCGGCCGGATGGTTCTAAAGCGAGTGATGGGTAAAGCCAGCTTCGCGACCATTCAAGATCGCAGTGGTCAAATTCAGTTTTATATCAGTGATGATGTCACCGGCGGTGAAGTTCATGCGGCATTTAAGCATTGGGATCTTGGTGACATTATTGCTGCCGAAGGCTATTTATTTAAAACGAACAAGGGTGAGTTATCGATTGAGTGCTCCACACTGAGACTTTTAAGCAAGTCTTTACGCCCCCTGCCCGATAAATTCCATGGGCTTGCCGATCAAGAATTGAAATATCGGCAACGCTATGTAGATCTGATTGTGAATTCAGATAGCCGAAATACGTTCTTAGCGCGTAGCAAAGTGATTACTTCGCTGCGTCGCCACATGACTGACGCACAGTTTATGGAAGTCGAGACGCCCATGCTCCATCCGATTCCTGGTGGCGCTGCAGCCAAACCATTTATTACCCACCATAATGCACTTGATATGCAAATGTTTTTGCGTATCGCTCCAGAGTTGTATCTAAAGCGTTTAATCGTGGGGGGGTTTGAACGCGTTTTTGAGATTAATCGTAATTTCCGCAATGAAGGTGTAAGTCCCCGCCATAACCCCGAGTTCACCATGATGGAGTTTTATGCGGCTTATACCGACTATCGGTGGCTCATGGATTTCACGGAGAACCTGATTCGCAGTGCAGCCATCGATGCCCAGGGGACCGCAACCCTGACCCACCAAGGTCGCCCACTGGATCTTGCCAAACCCTTTGACCGTCTGACCATTACCGAGGCGATCTTAAAGTACAGCCCTCTTTCGAAAAAATCCTACTCTGCTAATCAGCTAGAGGATCCTGAATTTATTCGCGGCGAGCTTAAAAAAGGTGGTGAAGACCTGAACTCTCCGCCACTAAAAAATGCTGGCTTGGGAGCCTTACAGCTTGCCTTATTTGAACTGGTGGCCGAAGAACATCTTTGGGATCCTACCTACATTATTGATTACCCCATCGAAGTAAGTCCCTTGGCGCGCGAGTCCGATACTCGTAAAGGAGTAACCGAGCGTTTTGAGCTTTTTATTACAGGCCGTGAAATTGCAAATGGTTTCTCAGAACTAAATGATGCCGAGGATCAGGCTGAGCGCTTTCGAAAGCAAGTCGCCCAAAAGGATGCTGGCGACGAAGAGGCCATGTATTTTGACCACGACTTCATTCGGGCCCTTGAATATGGCATGCCCCCTACCGGAGGCTGCGGTATTGGCATCGATCGATTAGTCATGCTGCTCACCGACGTACCCAATATTCGTGATGTGATCCTGTTTCCGCATTTACGTCGGGAAGACGAATAAACTTACCGCTCTTTTAAGCGGGAACTTTTGGAAACCCGCTCGTAAAAGCCGTCTGGCTTATTTTTGACCCACTCAATAAAGCGCTGCATTTGCGGATGTTGGCGAATTGCATCCGCAGAGTTCAAACGCTTCGCTAACTCCGTCTCGGTAAATAAAGCGTGGATCTGACGATGGCAGATTCGGTGCAAATACTGCGTCTCCTTGCCACCCTTAGAGCGTGGAATCAGATGATGCGCATCCATTTGTGCAGAAGGAATCTCACGCTCGCAAATAGGGCAAATAATTGGATTAGAGCTGACTGATGCCGCTTCGATTGAATCAATTTGCTTTTGGCGAATCCGACCCAACATAAAATTTAGGGCTAATGATTTTCTTTGGCGTGATTGATCGAATATTTAGGGATTTCAATCACCAAATCCGTTTTAGCCACGATGGCCTGACACGACAGACGGGACTGTGGCGACAGACCCCAGGCGCGATCAAGCATATCCTCTTCGTTTTCATCGGGCTCATTAAGACTCGCAAAGCCTTCGCGCACAATGACATGACACGTGGTGCAAGCGCACACCATATCGCACGCATGTTCAATTTCAATATCATTGGCAAGCAAGGTCTCACAAATACTGGTTCCTGGCTCGGCTTCAATCACTGCGCCATCAGGACAATATTCAGAATGTGGCAACACAACAATTTGGGTCATTACATTATTCTCAAGAGTTAAATTTCAGCAACATTTTTTCCTGTCAGTGCACGCTGAATGCTCGCATTCATACGTTTTTCGGCAAACGGATCGGTGGTCTTGGCGGCTTTTTCAATCGCTTTACGCAACATATCGCTGCTTGTTTCGGATTCTAAAAGTGCCTGCAACTGAGTCATTTCCTTACGAATCAGGGCCCGCTCGACATCGGTTAGTAGATCACCATCCTCCTGCAGTGCTGCGCTTACTGCCTCTAATAAGCGCCTTGCCTCCACCTGCTCCTCGCGTAATGCGCGCGCGCGCATATCATCGCCTGCGGCCTGAAATCCATCTTGCAGCATGCGTGCAATCTCAGAATCATTGAGTCCATACGATGGCTTGATTTCAATGGATGCCTGAACCCCAGAACTTTGCTCGATCGCATGTACTGATAAAAGCCCATCTGCGTCCACTTGAAACGTGACACGAATCCGCGCAGCACCAGCAACCATTGGAGGAATACCCTTAAGCTCAAATCGCCCCAGGGATCGGCAAGCATCGACGACCTCACGCTCCCCCTGCACAATATGGAGCGATAAACCGGTCTGACCATCTTTAAAGGTCGTGAAATCTTGTGCCCTGGCAACCGGAATTGGCGTATTGCGCGGAATAATTTTTTCTACGAGTCCACCCATGGTTTCCAAACCAAGGGATAGCGGGATAACATCAAGTAATAACCACTCATTGTTCTTGCTTTGATTGCCCGCTAGAAGATCGGCCTGCATTGCTGCGCCAAGGGCAACTACCTGATCGGGATCAAGGTTATTTAAGGGCTGGGTCTTAAAAAATGCCCCGACTGCAGTTTGCACTTGCGGCATTCGAGTGGCGCCGCCAACCATCACAACACCCTTCACCTCACCTACTTGGAGTTGAGCATCTCGCAGTGCTTTACGAACCGAAACCATGGTCTTATCCACCAATGGCTTTGTAAGCACTCCGAACTGATCGCGAGTCAGAATTAGGGAGATGGATTGTCCGTTCATGAGGGTGAGCTCAATAAGGGTCTCGGTCACATTGCTTAACTCTTCTTTGGCACGCTTGGCTGCGCTCAGTAGCGCTCGCTGATCCCTAGGCTCAAGGTTTATCAGCTTAGCTTCTTCAATAACCCAGTCATACACTGATCGATCAAAGTCATCACCGCCCAAGGCAGAATCTCCGCCAGTGGATAAAACTTCAAACACGCCCTTACTCATTCGCAAAATCGAGATATCAAAGGTTCCGCCGCCAAGATCATAGACGGCATAAATACCCTCGGAGGCATTATCTAGGCCGTACGCAATCGCAGCCGCTGTGGGCTCGTTTAATAGCCGCAGGACGTGGAGCCCGGCAAGCTTGGCAGCGTCTTTCGTGGCCTGACGTTGGGCATCATCAAAATAAGCGGGAACTGTGATTACCGCCCCGACGATTTCATCTTGCACAGAATCCTCGGCCAGTTGTCGTAATCGTGCCAAGATCTCTGCACTCACTTCCACTGGGCTTTTATCCCCTGCGACGGTTCGTAACTTGACCATGCCAGGCTCATCAATCAATGCATACGGAAAGTCTTGTTGTCTGAAATCATTTAAGCCGCGTCCCATGAAACGCTTTACCGAGACAATGGTATTTTTTGGATCCTCGATCACGTGAGCCAAAGCCTCAAATCCGCCTTGCGTGCCGCCATTTGGTAAATACCGAATCACCGATGGAAATAGAGCCTGACCAGCAGCATCCGTTAAGACTTTGGGTAAGGCATCACGAACGACCGCAACTAAGGAGTTGGTTGTTCCCAAATCAATACCAATAGCCACCTTACGCTCATGGGGCGCGAGTGCCATTCCAGGTTCAGCGATTTGCAATAAGGCCATATTCGTTTGTCTTAGACCAGTTGCGCGATTGCATCATCGAGCTCGGTAGAAAATTTATTGATAAAGAGTAGGCCTCGGAGGATATCCACCGCCTGGGTATATGCCGATTGCTCAAACGCATCGTTGAGTTCCAACAAGGAATCATGACGTGATTGTTCAACTTCGGTAGCAAGGCGCTCCAGAGCCTCTAAATCATCAGCGTGATCATCCAGTGCTTCACGCCACTCCATTTGTTTCATCAAGAACTGGGCTGGCATCGCAGTATTCGTTTCTAGATTTGCCTCAACACCATGAAGCTGGCATAGGTAGAGGCCGCGCGCGATGGGGTCTTTCAGGGTTCGGTAAGCGCCATTGGCATAGGTTGCCATTTGCATCGCCAACCGTTGCTCGGCATCAGATCCCGAGGCGTGACGGTCGGGGTGAACTTCTTTTTGAATTGCTAAATAAGCTTGATCCAATGCCGACGTATCAAATACGAATCGGGGAGTAAGGCCAAAAAAAGTGAAGTAGTTGTCAGACGCGGAAAGATTCGCCACAACCACACTCATCTTTCACATTGGGATTCTGAAACTTAAAACCTTCGTTTAAGCCCTCACGGACAAAATCAAGCTCAGTACCATCGATATAGGTCAGGCTCTTTGGGTCAACAAAAATCTTGATGCCGTGAGATTCAAACACTTGATCTTCTGGTGCCGCTTCATCAACATACTCCAATTGATAAGCAAGGCCTGAACATCCGGTGGTGCGCACACCCAAGCGCAAACCACAGCCCTTGCCGCGCTTTTGCAAACTGCGGTTGACGTGGTTAGCGGCTTTTTCAGTCAGGGTGATGGACATGGTGATTTTTATTTAACAGAATGCTTATCTTTGTAATCTTTTACTGCTGCCTTAATGGCATCTTCAGCCAAGATCGAGCAATGAATTTTCACGGGTGGCAATGACAACTCTTGAGCAATTTGGGAGTTCTTAATCTCCAAAGCTTGATCAAGCGTTTTACCTTTTACCCATTCTGTCACCAATGAGGAGGATGCAATCGCAGAACCGCAACCATAGGTCTTGAATTTTGCATCTTCAATGACGCCATGATCGTTTACGCGAATTTGCAATTTCATCACGTCGCCACATGCGGGCGCACCAACCATTCCCGTGCCAACCTGCTCGTCACCCTTCGCAAAGGAGCCAACGTTTCGGGGGTTTTCATAATGATCGATTACTTTATCGCTATATGCCATTTCAATTTACCTCGTTTAGAACAACAAACATCATTAATGAGCAGCCCATTGAATCGTATTGAGATCAATGCCGTCTTTGTACATTTCCCATAAGGGAGAAAGTTCCCGCAATTTTGCAATCTTGTCTTTAACCAACGCAATCGTGAAATCTACTTCTTCTTCAGTGGTGAAGCGGCCGATCGTAAAACGAATCGAGCTGTGGGCAAGCTCATCGTTGCGCCCCAAAGCGCGTAATACATAAGAAGGCTCCAAAGATGCAGAGGTACAGGCAGATCCAGAAGAGATCGCAATGTCTTTTAATGCCATCAACATCGATTCGCCTTCAACATAGTTAAAACTAATATTGAGGTTATGGGCAACTCGTTGGTCCATATCACCATTGACATAAACCTCTTCAATGTCTTTTAGACCAGCTAGTAAGCGGTCACGCAATTTGCGGATGCGAGCGGATTCCTCGGCCATCTCAATCCGAGCAATCCGGAACGCCTCACCCATGCCAACAATTTGGTGAACAGGCAAGGTTCCCGAACGCATTCCGCGCTCGTGACCGCCGCCATGAATTTGCGCCTCGATCCTTACTCGGGGCTTGCGGCGTACAAATAGAGCACCAATCCCTTTGGGACCATAGGTCTTATGTGCTGAGAAACTCATGAGATCAACCTTGAGCTTCTCCAAATCAATCTCAACTTTACCCGTTGCTTGCGCAGCATCCACATGAAAAATAACTCCACGCGAGCGGCACAACTCGCCAAGCCGGGGAATGTCTTGAATCACTCCAATTTCGTTATTGACATACATCACCGATGCCAAGATGGTGTCTGGACGAATAGCGGCTTCAAACTGAGCAAAATCAATCAGACCGTTTTCCATGACGTCGAGGTAAGTGACGTCATATCCCTCGCGCTCGAGCTCGCGGCAGGTGTCAAGTGTCGCCTTGTGCTCAGTCTTCACGGTAATAATGTGCTTACCTTTTTCTTTATAAAAATGGGCCGCACCCTTTAGAGCCAAGTTAATACTCTCGGTCGCACCACTCGTCCATACGATCTCACGGGGATCGGCATGAACTAATTTGGCCACCTCAACCCGCGCCTCCTCGACCGCTTCTTCGGCCGCCCATCCAAATGCATGGCTACGGGAGGCCGCATTACCAAATTGCTCCCGCAAATAAGGCAGCATTTTGTCAACCACGCGCTGATCAATCGGCGTCGTTGCCGAGTAATCCATATAGACCGGGAAATGCTTCGGGCTATAAATCGAAACGGGCTGCAATGCCGCCTTGAGTGGAGCGTTCATACTTAACCTTGTCTTGCTAAATTGAATACTGAGTTAATTAGGGGCCGCTTAGGAGCCTCTTCTTTTTTAGCAACTGCAGCGACTGCTGGCTTTTTCAACTTCGCAGGCTCAACACGCACTTTTTTCTCGCGCATATCAGCAATCACTACTCCGCGGCTTTCTTGCTGCTTCACTAAATCGCGCAAGGTGACCGAGTCTAAATACTCAACCATCTTGGCATTCAAATTGGTCCATAAGTCATGGGTCATACAGCGACTATGGGTGTCTTCCTCGCTATGGCAATTTCCCTTACCACCGCACTGGGTAGCGTCTAGGGGCTCATCCACGGCCACAATAATGTCGGCCACACTAACCTCCTCGGCTTTACGGGCTAAGGTATAGCCTCCGCCTGGACCGCGTGTGCTCTCAACAATGTTGAAGCGACGCAATTTTCCAAAGAGTTGCTCTAGATACGAAAGAGAAATCTTCTGGCGCTGGCTAATCCCAGCTAAGGTTACGGGGCCATGCGCTTCACGCAGGGCTAAATCAATCATCGCGGTTACGGCAAAACGACCTTTAGTAGTAAGTCTCATAAATCACCTTGGTTGTGGGTTGATATGGACAGCCATTGTCAGAAGGGTAATACCTGACAATTCTGGTCAAGTATAACATATTCCCGAGTATTTTTATCAGGAATAAGCCATAGGGGTAATGTGGGGATAAAAACGATAACCGCTTGATTTATATAGAATCTTTAGCAAGCGCCCCGAATGCCATCTCTTTGATTTTAGCAATCTGATCTCGAGTCGCTGCTGCCTTCTCAAACTCGAGATTTTTAGCCTCAGCCATCATTTGCTTCTCAAGGCGACCAATCTCATTTGCCAACTCACGCTCACTCATCATCTCGTATTGCGCCTTACGCTGAGCAACTTGCAACTCTACGCGCTTTTCTTGAACATCGTAGACGCCATCAATAATGTCTTTAATCCGTTTTTGCACCCCTTTAGGCTTAATACCATGCTGCAAGTTAAACGCAATTTGCTTATTTCTGCGACGCTCAGTTTCCCCCATCGCTCTTTTCATCGAGTCCGTTATTTTGTCGGCATACAAAATCGCTTTGCCATGAACATTTCGCGCCGCCCTTCCAATGGTCTGAATCAAGCTCCGCTCTGCTCGTAAGAATCCCTCTTTATCCGCGTCCAAAATTGCGACTAGGGATACCTCGGGAATATCGAGACCCTCCCGCAACAAGTTGATACCAACTAACACATCAAAAACGCCTAAACGTAAATCACGAATAATTTCGACACGCTCGACCGTATCAATATCCGAGTGAACGTAGCGTACTTTGACGCCGTTATCAGCCAAATACTCTGTTAATTGCTCGGCCATACGCTTAGTAAGCACTGTGACCAATACACGCTCACCCGCTTGAACACGTTCATGGATTTGACCCAGCAAATCATCCACCTGAGAGCTAGCGGGTAGAACCTCAATCGCAGGGTCCACCAATCCAGTAGGTCGCACGACTTGCTCAACCACTTGGCCCGTTTTTTGGTTTTCGTAATCAGCTGGGGTTGCTGAGACAAAAATTGCTTGACGCATCTTGGTCTCAAACTCTGGAAATTTCAGTGGGCGGTTATCCATTGCCGATGGCAAACGAAAGCCATACTCCACCAAGGTGTGCTTGCGAGAGCGGTCCCCGTTATACATCCCATTGAGCTGCCCAATCAAAACATGGCTCTCATCCAAGAACATCAGCGCGTCATCCGGCAGGTAATCGACTAAAGTTGGTGGCGCTTCACCCGGTTTCGCACCTGATAAATGACGTGAATAGTTTTCAATCCCTTTGCAAAAGCCGAGCTCCGAGAGCATCTCAAGATCAAATCGGGTACGTTGCTCTAAACGCTGAGCTTCCACTAATTTATTGTCTTTAACAAACTCGTCTAAGCGTTCACGTAACTCGGCTTTAATGGTTTCAATGGCCCTTAAAACCGTTTCTCTCGGGGTCACATAATGCGAACTCGGGTAGACCGTAAAACGCGGTAATTTCTGCTTGATCTTTCCAGTTAAGGGGTCAAAGAAATGGAGTGATTCGACCTGGTCATCAAACAGCTCAACCCGAATTGCCAGCTCGTTATGCTCAGCCGGGAAAATATCGATCGTATCGCCGCGGACTCGAAAAATGCCTCGCTGAAAGTCCATTTCATTGCGCTCATACTGCATTGAAATGAGTCGCGTCACAATATCGCGTTGACTTAATTTATCACCGGGACGTAAGGTCAACACCATGCTGTGATAATCGCCTGGATTGCCAATGCCATAAATGGCCGACACCGTTGCCACAATCACCACATCTCGGCGTTCCAATAAACTTTTCGTAGCAGATAAGCGCATCTGCTCAATATGCTCATTAATCGATGAATCCTTTTCGATGAACAAATCGCGCTGAGGAACGTAGGCTTCTGGCTGATAGTAGTCGTAATAACTCACAAAATATTCAACTGCATTTCTGGGGAAAAATTCCCGAAACTCAGAGTACAACTGTGCTGCGAGTGTTTTATTGGGCGCAAAGATAATGGCCGGTCGTCCCATCCTCGCAATGACATTGGCCATGGTGAATGTTTTGCCCGAACCCGTAACCCCTAACAGAGTTTGAAAAAGCAATCCATCCTCGAGTCCTTCGCATAACTGATCAATCGCAGCTGGCTGATCGCCAGCTGGAGGAAATGGTTGATAGAGTTGATAGGGTGAATTGGGAAAGGAAACAAACTTCGATTCATCCAGAGTCGCTGCCTGCTCAATCTTGAGTGCAACATCCTCATCAGCTCTAGTCGAATCGGTAAAAACGACTGAATCTGGATTCTTTTTTTTGTTGGTCGATTTTGGGGTGAGCTTTGGCATCTCGGCTATCATTTACGGCTAAGGATGAACTACCTAGCAATTTATAAACAATCTTCAATTTTGCCGTTTTTATTCCGTTTACACCAACCGCTTCTAAGAGCCTGATTTACAACAATTAATCGACATTGCCACCATGAACCTGTTTTCTTCCGTCCAGCTTGCTCCCAAAGATCCGATTTTTGGCCTAACTGAGGCTTACAACGCCGACCAAAGACCAAGCAAAGTTAATTTAGGGGTGGGGGTTTACTACACCGACGAAGGCAAAGTTCCCCTCTTACGCGCTGTCCTTGAGGCCGAAAAAGAAGTCGTTGCTAAAGAAGCGCCGCGCGCCTACATTCCGATTGAAGGACCGAATCCATATAACTCAGCAGTGCAGAACTTACTTTTTGGTGAAGACTCGGCATTGATTCAAGCTGGGCGAGTGGTCACTGCCGAGTGCCTTGGTGGCACCGGGGCCCTTCGCGTTGGTGGAGATTTTGTAAAACGCCTCGAACCCACTGCGAAGGCAGCCATTAGCTCCCCAAGCTGGGAAAACCATCGCGGTATTTTTGAAGCTGCTGGATACGAGGTTTTGGAGTACACCTACTTTGACCCAAAAACACGGGGCGTAGACTTTGATGGCATGGTGAAATCGCTAGAGTCTTTTCCTGCGAAAACCCTAGTCATCCTCCACGCCTGCTGCCACAATCCAACGGGAGCGGATCTCACCAAAGATCAATGGCAAACCATTATTTCGATTTGCCAACAAAAACAGTTGATTCCATTTCTTGATATTGCCTACCAAGGCTTTGCGGATGGCATTGAAGAAGATGGCTCTGCCGTACGTATGTTTGCTGATTCGGGAATTTCGTTCTTTGTATCGAGCTCTTTCTCCAAATCATTCTCTTTGTATGGTGAGCGCGTTGGCGCCTTGTCTATCGTGACACAAAGTAAAGAAGAATCTGCTCGCGTGCTCTCTCAGCTCAAACGTGTGATTCGAACCAATTACTCGAACCCGCCAACCCATGGTGCTGCGATTGTGGCGACGGTTCTCAACTCACCTAAGCTGCGTCAAATGTGGGAGGATGAGTTAGCTCAAATGCGCGATCGAATTAAATCCATGCGCCATGGTTTAAAAGAGAAACTGGCGGCAGCTGGTGTATCGCAAGACTTTTCATTTATTGAGGCACAAAGAGGAATGTTCTCTTACTCAGGATTGACTTCGGATCAGGTCGCCAAACTGCAAGAGCAAGATGGCATTTATGCCTTATCCACAGGACGAATTTGTGTTGCTGCCTTAAATACCAAAAATATAGATCGGGTCGCTCAGGCAATTGCCCGGGTTCTCATGTCAAAATAGGATCTTTGCTGGTTCTGGAGAGTATTGAATGCTTTATCAAATCTACGATTTCCAAAAAGCATTATTGCAACCCCTAACGGAGTGGGCAAAAACGACTGCTGAGACTTTTGTTAATCCTGCTAACCCGCTCTCTTTGGTACCCGGCGCAGAGCGTCTAGCAGCGAGTTACGAACTTTTGCACCGTCTTGGCAAGGACTATAAAAAACCCGAGTTTGGAATTCGTACTGTTAAAGCGCATGGTAAAGAGGTTGTTGTCCAAGAATTTACTGCCCTAGCCAAGCCCTTTTGTAATTTGGTCCGCTTTAAGCGTTTTTCAGATGATGTTGAAGTCATCTCCAAAATGAAGCAAGACCCGGTTGTTTTAATTGTTGCCCCACTCTCAGGTCATCACTCGACCTTACTGCGCGATACCGTGCGTACCATGTTGCAAGATCACAAGGTCTACATTACTGATTGGATCGATGCCCGCATGGTTCCAAATGATCAGGGTGTGTTTGGTTTAGACGATTACGTCCATTACGTTGAAGATTTCATTCGTCATATTGGCGCTGAAAACTTGCATGTGATATCAGTATGCCAACCAACCGTACCAGTACTAGGTGCTGTCTCTCTAATGGCTTCGCGCGGTGAAAACACGCCCCGCTCTTTGGTCATGATGGGCGGTCCAATTGACGCCCGTAAATCACCGACCGCAGTGAACTCTTTAGCGATGAGCAAATCGATTGAGTGGTTTGAGGCAAATACGATTCACAATGTACCTCCACCCCACCCCGGGGTCGGACGACGAGTCTACCCAGGGTTCTTGCAGCACATGGGTTTTATCGCCATGAACCCAAGCAATCATCTTCAATCGCACTGGGACTATTTTCAAAACTTAGTGCGCGGTGACGAACAAGATGCACAAGCCCATATCCGCTTTTATGACGAATACAACGCGGTGCTGGATATGGATGCCCACTATTACTTAGATACCATTCGTACTGTCTTCAAGGACTATGCTCTACCCAATGGGACTTGGATGGTTCGTAATGAGCTCGTTAAGCCACAAGACATTCAGCAGTCCGCCTTACTGACGATTGAGGGGGAGATGGATGATATTTCTGGGAGCGGTCAAACGCGTGCGGCTCATAAATTGTGCAAGGGAATCGAGGAATCGAGGAAAGAGCATTACGAAGTGAGCGGTGCCGGTCATTATGGTATTTTTTCTGGAAGTCGCTGGCGCAATAAGGTCTATCCCCGCATCCAACAATTTATTCGCGCTCACCACTCATCGAACCCCAGCAATCAAGACGCGAATTAAATTGCATCGGATTTAAAGTCCATGCCCTCAACCAAGCTGGCTGACCTACTCGAAGACGCACTTCCGCAAACACAGTGTACAAAGTGCGGCTATCCCGATTGCCGCGGTTACGCAGAGGCGCTCGCTGAGGGCGAAAAACCCAATCGCTGCCCCCCAGGCGGCGCAGAAGGAATCATTCGTCTTAGCCAAATTCTGAATTACCCATTAAATGAAGAAACCCGCACGATTGATCCGGAGTGTGGGGTTGAACGCCCCCGTCCAGTCGCCTGGATTGATCCGCAAGCCTGCATTGGCTGCACACTATGTATCCAGGCATGCCCAGTCGATGCGATCGTTGGGGCGTCAAAACAAATGCACACCGTTCTTCCTGAATGGTGTACCGGCTGTGATTTATGCGTTGCCCCCTGCCCAGTGGATTGCATTCATATGCTGAATGTAACGGGTGAGCAGACCGGCTGGAATGCCTGGTCACCCGCTCAAGCCGATCTTGCCAGAGCTCGCTACGAGTCGCATTTAAATCGATTCGAACGTGAGGAGCGCGATCAACAGGAGCGATTGGCTACTAAAGCTAAAGCGAAACTGGCCGCATTGGATCAGAATCAAGCCACAAGCCAAACGCAACTCGATGAAATCGAACGAAAACGAGCGATTATTGCTGCAGCCATTGCGCGAGTAAAGCAATCGGGTTCATCAACATCATGAATCTTGAGCAGCGCATTGCTTTTTTTGAGCAATTGAAGACAAACAATCCAAAGCCGACTACTGAACTCGAATACAGCTCGCCATTCGAACTATTAACTGCGGTCTTACTATCTGCGCAAGCAACCGATGTATCGGTGAATAAGGGTACTCGTCAATTGTTCGCAGTCGCCAATACTCCTAAAGCTATCCTAGAGCTTGGCGAAGAAGGGGTGCGTCCTTACATTCAACATATTGGACTGTATCGAACAAAAGGTAAACATTTACAGGAGACCTGTCGAATCTTGCTTGAGCGCCATGGTGGTGAAGTACCGAGAAACCGATCTGACCTTGAGGCGCTTCCTGGCGTTGGACGCAAAACCGCCAATGTCATCCTCAATACGGCATTTGGGGAACCAATAATTGCAGTCGATACCCATATTTTCCGAGTATCCAACCGCACAGGTCTTGCCCCTGGCAAAAATGTCCTTGAGGTTGAAAGCAAACTCATGAAACGGATTCCCAAGGACTACCTCATGGATGCCCACCATTGGCTGATTTTGCATGGCCGCTATGTATGTAAAGCTCGCAATCCGGATTGTGCGCAATGCATCGTCGAGCCTTTATGCTCCTATCGATATAAAACCAATCAAGGAAAAATACGTGGCGCTGTTTAACCCAAGTCGCGATGAGGTTCGACAATTCTTTTGCGGAGCGTGGCAAAAACAGTTATCTGGAGGTGTATTAACACCCCTTGAGATGATGGCCTGCTCATGGATCAAGCTTCACCCCGAATATCACACTATTTTGACGAGCAACCAAGCGCTTGCTCATGAATTCACGCCCGAACAAGGGCAAACCAACCCTTTTTTGCATTTAGCCATGCATCTATCGATTAGTGAGCAGATTTCAATTGATCAGCCTCCGGGAATCAAGTTGGTGGCCGAGCAACTTAGTCGAAAATTAGATTCAGAGCATGAAGCCCAGCATCAAATTATGGAATGCTTAGGGCGTATGCTTTGGGAATCGCAGCGTAACGGTCAAGCTTTAGATGCTCTAGCATACATTGATTCCATCCGAAAATTAATCTAGGCTTTTAATGAATCAAGCTTTTGAATCCGACCCAATTACTCTATTTCGTTCCAATTGGGCAACCTATCAAAAACTACTTGAGCATAACTACATGTTTCATCACGAATTAGTTCATGCTAGTCAACGGCTGATTCAATCAATTAATCAACCACTGTCTCTTGTAGATCTTGGTTGCGGAGACGCCTCGCTCTGTCAAATACTTTTTAAAAACAACCAAGTCTCACGCTAC
This sequence comes from Polynucleobacter acidiphobus, assembly GCF_003065385.1. Classification (NCBI taxonomy): domain Bacteria; kingdom Pseudomonadati; phylum Pseudomonadota; class Betaproteobacteria; order Burkholderiales; family Burkholderiaceae; genus Polynucleobacter; species Polynucleobacter acidiphobus. The sequence goes on along the minus strand of NZ_CP023277.1, from coordinate 529,401 downwards.
ATAGCATGCGATCTTTCGCAACCAGCACTACAGCTTGCTAAAGTTAATTTGGCACCCTGGTCCTCGCAATTGGAATTAAATTGCTTAGATATGCTTGAGCAACTTCGTCAAATACCAGACTGCGCGCTTGATTTAGTATTTTCAAGTTATGCCATTCATCATTTGACCGATCAATCCAAATTGACTCTTTTTAAGGAATGCTTTCGGGTCTTAAAACACTCAGGGTCGTTTGTGTTGATCGATGTGATGCGTAATGATGGACAAAGTCGAGATGATTATCTCGATCAATATTTATATATGGTTGAAAAGGACTGGGTGGCGATCAACCCCATCGAACGCGCCCGCATTACTGAGCATGTTCGAGCCAATGACTTTCCTTTGAGCCCCTCTGAATATCAATCGCTTGCTCACCAGGCAGGCTTTCATAAGGAAGCCTTACTGGATGCCCACGGTTTTCATCAAGCCCGTGCCTATCAACGCTTAAGCTAAGTCGGCAATACCTGATCGGATCGCTTCCGGAATTCCCTTAGCAAGCTCACGTCGCGATTTAAGCACGGTATCCGCTGTATCGCGTTGTTTTGGCGACCAAATTGAATCTGGGAAGTATGGATCATCGGCAAAACGGGGAATCACATGCCAATGAAGATGCGGAACTTGATTACCTAATGACGCTAGGTTTATTTTTTGGGGTCGCATGACGCGGCGCACAGCAAACTCAACTACATCCACCAAGGCCAGCAAGATTTCTCGCTCAACTCGTGATAACTCACTCATCTCTGCAATATGTCGATTCCAAATGACCCGACAAAAGCCGGGCAAATCGGGAGCGTCAACCAGAACAACGCGCGCATCATCGCCGCGCCACACTAGATGCCCGCCCTCGTCTTGGCAAAGAATGCAATGGTTCATAGTCAGTACTGTAAAACAGAAAGGCGCCTAAGTCACCCTTTTGAGATGCTTAAGGCGCCTGCCATAACTGCATTAGCCGCCGATTAGGCGAATGAATGATTAATGAAATTGCTCTTCTTCGGTCGATCCAGTCAAGGCAGTTACCGATGATTTACCACCTTGAATCACGGTCGTAACATCATCGAAGTAGCCGGTGCCAACTTCTTGCTGGTGCGAAACAAAGGTATAGCCCCGATCCCGCGCTGCAAACTCTGGCTCTTGAACCTTCTCAACATAGGCTGTCATACCGCGCTTGACGTAGTCCTGTGAAAGGTCATACATGTTGTACCACATCGAATGGATACCGGCCAAGGTAATGAACTGGTACTTATAACCCATCGCACCTAACTCGCGCTGGAACTTAGCAATCGTTGCATCGTCTAAGTTCTTCTTCCAGTTAAACGACGGTGAGCAGTTGTAGGCCAACATTTTTCCGGGGAACTTCTCACGAATGGCTTCAGCAAACTTCTTCGCAAAATCCAAATCCGGAGTACCTGTCTCACACCAGACCATATCGGCATATTCTGCATACGCCAAACCACGAGAAATCGCCTGTCCTAGACCTTTGCGAGTTTTATAGAAACCTTCAGGGGTTCTCTCGCCAGTCAAGAACGGTTTATCGTTTTCATCGTAATCCGAGGTTAATAAGTCAGCAGCCTCAGCATCGGTTCTTGCCAAAATAATGGTTGGCACACCCATGACATCGGCAGCTAATCGAGCGGCAATTAATTTCTGTACAGACTCTTGAGTGGGTAACAGCACCTTACCGCCTAAATGTCCGCATTTTTTAACGGATGACAATTGATCTTCAAAGTGCACGCCGGCTGCGCCATTTTTAATTAGCGCCTTACTTAATTCGTAGGCATTCAGAACACCACCAAAGCCCGCTTCAGCATCGGCAACGATTGGTGCAAAGTAATCGATATAGCCAGGATCGCCTGGATTGATTCCTTTAGACCACTGAATCTGATCTGCGCGCTCAAAGGTATTGTTAATCCGCTCAACCACCTTAGGTACTGAATCCACTGGATAGAGGGATTGATCAGGATACATTGCTGCGTAGGTATTGTTATCAGCAGCTACTTGCCAGCCTGACAAATAGATTGCTTTAACGCCTGCCTTCACTTGCTGCATGGCTTGACCACCGGTCAATGCGCCCAAGCAATTTACATAGGCTTCGTTGTTCACTAAATTCCATAATTTCTCAGCACCCTGCTTCGCTAAGGTGTACTCCGGGCGAACAGAACCACGAAGACGAACGACGTCTTCTGCGGTATAGCCACGCTTTACCCCTTGCCAACGTGGATTGGTATCCCAATCCTTCTGAATAATTGCTGCTTCTGCTTTACGAGTCACCATATTGCTCTCCTTCATTCACGATAAAAATGGATATCGACGAGGGCTTGAGAAACCCAAACTCTTATGTCTTATATAAGAGTTTAGAGAGCTGCTTGTAAATAATGCCAAAAATGGCTTTGGTTCAATAAATAAATTAAATCAATAGATTCAGTTACTTATTAATATAATTTTATGATATGAAATATTGATTTAGAAAATGAAATGTACTAACAATTTTCATTTTTCCATGATTCCATCTAATGAAATTTCGATTTCATCAGATGGGAATTAGATTTAACCTGCTTTAGCTTGTCGATTGGGGATGCTACCTGCAACTCTGAATGCCGTAAAGATAATCAAACATTGAATAAATGCAACCCCTAAGAAGAGCCAATTGGGTCTGCCGGCATCGAGCAAAATGCCAAAGGCAAGAGGGCCGACTGAGGCGCCAAGGTCGATGCCTGAGTAGACAATGCCATAGACTCGACCTGAGGCGCCTTGTGGCGTTGCTGACCGAATCATTAAATCGCGTGAGGGTGCGGCGATACCTAAGCCAATTCCAATCACAACAAACAGAGTTGGAATCACGGTAGCCGACACCAACTCTGCACCAATGATGAGGGACATAAGTGCACTAACAAATAAGCAGATCACGACTGTACGTTCTGGTGCAGCAAAACGACTTGCCAGATAACCCCCAAGCAACATACCCCCAGCAGTTCCAAGCGCAAGCAGCGTCAGGAAAAAGTTCCCGGAGGCAACCGAGATTTCATAAGTCTTAAACAAGGCACTTGGGGCAAATGATTGAATACCTGACATGGCCACCATGCTAAAGAAGAAAAACAGCCAGCATAGCCAAACGGCAGGCAACTTTAAGAAATCAAAAGTTCCCAGGGGGCTATGGTTTGGGTCTTCCTTACGGGCATTCGCCAAATTACTAGCTTGACGTTCTTTTGCATCATCCGTTAACAAATCGCGGTTAAACCACAGTAATACCAGAACTGAGAGTGCCAAGATAGCTGCCGCCATCATCGCCGTTCGCCAGTTTGCCAGTTCGGCAATGGCCACCATAAAGACTGGTGCCAAAGCCCAGCCTAGATACCCAGTAACGCCATGGAAGGAATACGCATAGGGCAATCGTTTTGGTGAAATCTTATGGTTAATGAGTGTGTAATCAACTGGATGAAAAACACCGTTACCACACCCCATCAAAATCGCACCAATCATTAATCCTAAATAGCTTGAACTCACAGCATAGGTCACTGCTGATAAGGCCAACAATCCAATTCCAGCGAATAAGACTGGACGAGCGCCTTTATGATCCACCAAAAAGCCAGAAGATGCTTGCACGATGCAGGAGACCACAAAGAACACGGTCATCAATAAACCGAGTTCGGCATACGACAGGCCGAATTCAATCTTGAGCCAGGGAAATAGCGGGGGAAGAACTAAATGGTAAAAATGCGAGGTACCGTGCGCAAGGCTAATCAAGCCAATCGTACGGTTATCACTAGAGTAAAAACTGCCTTGGGCAAGCGACATGGCACTAGTTTAGCGCCAGTCGCCCAATCCTCCAAAATACTTAATGCACAAGACGTGAAAAGCTGAAATCGCCCTTTTTATCCACATCCACCGGAATTACATCCTGTGGGCCAAATTTACCCTCCAAGATCATCTTCGATACTGGATTTTCAATGTGTTGCTGAATCGCTCGCTTGAGTGGTCTGGCTCCAAAAACGGGGTCAAAGCCAACCTCGGCTAACTTATTCAACGCTGCATCGCTAATATCCAACTGCATATCAAGACGAGCTAAGCGCTCGGATAGGTTTTGCAAGAGGATTTTTGCGATCGAGGCAATATTCTTTTGATCAAGTCCATGGAAGACCACGATCTCATCGACTCGATTTAGGAACTCAGGTCGGAAATGATTCTTAAGCTCTCCAAAAACTGCTTCTTTCACCTCAGCTTGGTTTTTACCTGTCATGGACTGGATCAAATGAGAACCGATGTTACTGGTCATCACAATCACGGTGTTTTTAAAATCAACCGTGCGACCCTGACCATCGGTTAAGCGCCCATCATCCAATACCTGCAGCAAAACATTAAACACATCAGGATGCGCTTTTTCGATCTCATCAAACAAAATCACACTATAAGGTTTGCGACGAACCTGCTCGGTAAGATAACCGCCCTCTTCATAGCCGACATATCCAGGAGGTGCGCCAATTAAGCGAGCGACACTGTGCTTTTCCATGAACTCACTCATGTCAATGCGGATGAGTCGGTCATCGCTATCAAACAAAAACTCAGCCAACGCTTTGCAGAGCTCTGTTTTGCCGACGCCAGTAGGTCCTAAGAACATAAATGAGCCATAGGGTTTATTTTCTTCAGAGAGGCCAGCGCGCGAGCGACGAATCGCATCCGATACCGCCCGGATAGCTTCATCTTGCCCCACCACGCGTTCATGTAAATGCTCCTCCATTTTTAAGAGCTTGTCGCGCTCACCTTGCATCATTTTGGAAACAGGAATACCGGTAGCACGCGAGACCACCTCCGCAATCTCTTCGGCACCAACTTGGGTGCGAAGCAATTTTGGCCGGCTTGTGTCGTTTTGCTCTGCTTTTGCTTCAGCAGCAGCCGCTGACTTTAGCTTTTGCTCGAGCTCAGGCAATTTACCGTATTGAAGTTCAGCTACTTTCTCGAGCTTACCCTCACGCTGCAGCTTGGCGATTTCTGCTTTGACGCGTTCAATCTCTTCCTTCACGGAAGCAGCACCCAAGGCTGCACCCTTTTCTGCCTTCCAAATTTCTTCAAGGTCGGCGTACTCGGCACCCAAACGGGTGATTTCCTCTTCAATAAGATCTAGGCGTTTTTTGGAGGCGTCGTCCTTCTCTTTCTTGACCGCTTCACGCTCGATCTTTAATTGGATCAGGCGGCGATCCAATTTATCCATCACCTCGGGCTTTGAATCAATTTCCATCTTAATGCGAGAGCCAGCCTCATCGATGAGATCAATTGCTTTGTCCGGCAAAAAACGATCAGTGATGTAGCGGTGGGAGAGCTCGGCTGCGGCCACAATCGCAGGATCGGTAATCTCAATTCCATGATGAAGTTCATATTTCTCTTGTAAGCCACGCAAGATCGCAATCGTCGCCTCAACACTGGGCTCGTCAACCATCACTTTTTGGAAGCGGCGCTCTAGAGCAGCATCTTTTTCAATGTATTTACGATATTCATCCAGCGTGGTGGCACCAATACAGTGGAGCTCACCCCTCGCCAGTGCGGGCTTTAACATGTTGCCAGCATCCATCGCTCCATCGGCCTTGCCGGCTCCAACCATCGTATGAATTTCATCAATAAACATAATGGTGCGGCCTTCGTCTTTTGCAACATCATTAAGAACGGCTTTTAAGCGTTCTTCAAACTCGCCGCGATACTTGGCGCCCGCTAGCAAAAGAGCCATATCCAGCACCAAGACGCGCTTGTCTTTTAAGGTTTCAGGTACTTCACCGTTCACAATGCGTTGCGCAAGGCCTTCAACGATGGCGGTTTTACCGACCCCTGGCTCACCAATTAAGACTGGGTTGTTTTTGCTACGCCGCTGAAGAATCTGAATCGCACGACGGATCTCGTCATCCCGCCCGATCACTGGATCGAGCTTTCCAAGTCGAGCACGCTCGGTCAGATCAAGGGTGTATTTCTTTAGAGCCTCGCGCTGCCCTTCGGCATCGGCTGAGTTCACCGATTCCCCACCACGAACGAGATCAATCGCCGCCTCTAAGGCCTTGCGGCTTAAACCATTCTCACGGGCAGCTTTGCCAAGCTCACCTTTATCGTCTGCCAAAACCAATAGAAATAGCTCGCCAGCAATAAATTGATCGCCGCGTTTACTTGCCTCTTTTTCGGTTTGATTGAGCCAACTTAATAAAGTTCGACCGACCTGAACATCGCCCCCGGCGCCCTGCACCTGAGGCAATTTGGCGATCATCGCCTCAGCCGCTTTTTCAAGGCCAGCAACATTGGTACCGGCCCGAGTTAATAAGCTTCGCGCCCCTCCATCTTGCTGGCGTAGCATGGCAAGGAGCAAGTGTTCGGGTTCAATGAACTGGTTATCGTTACTTAGGGCAAGGCTTTGTGCATCCCCTAACGCTTCCTGGAATTTAGTGGTTAATTTATCGATCCGCATGATTTAAATGAATTTATTTACTAATTAATAAGTCTACTTAGAATATGGGGGTAAAACCCCATTATTCAAGTTTTTTATTTCAATGCAACGTGCGATGGCTTGGTACCTCTACTTACTCGAATGCGCCGATGGTAGCTATTACACTGGCATTACCAATAGGCTTGAGGAGCGGATCAACGCGCATAACGGAGGGCTTGGTGCGCGTTATACGCGCGGACGAGGGCCAGTGAAGTTGCTGGAAGTAAGGTCCTATCCTGACCGCTCAGGCGCATCTAAAGCAGAAAGTGCTGTTAAGCGTCTGCCGCGCTCACAAAAAAGAGCATTCTTTGGTAGTCAGTCCTAGGTTTTAGTCCAGCGGGCCAAAGCCTCATCGTCTGAAACGCGAGCATCGACCCAGCGCGCGCCGTTTGGAGTATCCTCTTTTTTCCAAAACGGTGCCTGTGTCTTTAGGTAGTCCATGATGAACTCGCATGCAGCAAAGGCTTCTCCGCGATGAGCGCTGGTGACGGCCACCAGCACAATCTGATCGAGCGGTTGCAAGGGGCCGACCCGATGAACAATCAGCGCTTGATGAAGATCCCAGCGACCCTTGGCATGGTCAATAATTGACTGTAAGGCTGCTTCAGTCATTCCCGGATAATGCTCCAAAGTCATTTGCCGTACAGCGGTACCGTCATTCAAATCACGAACCGTGCCAATAAAAATAGCGACTGCACCAACTGAACCGTTACCACTGCGCAAATTGGCGATTTCAGTGCTTAGATCAAAATCCTGCTCTTGAATACGAACTGGCATCTTAGCCCCCGGTTACTGGAGGGAAGAAAGCGATCTCGGCACCCTCCAATAGAGTGGTGTCCGCACTAACCATTTGCTGATTGAGGGCACAGCGCAAGACGCGATCCTTAGACAATACATCGGACCATGGCGCACCTCGCATTGTTAAGAAAGCGCGAAGATCCGCAATGGTTTTGACCGAGTCGGGAATCACAATCTCTTCTTGCGCCACACCTAAGCCCTCCCGAATCGAAGCAAAAAAACGCAGATGCAGTTTCATGGTCATGGGTTAGTAAAGTAGTCCGCTAAAGGGGATATATCGAACCATATCACCCTTTTTAAATCCCTGTCCGGCAGGGCAATCAATCAAGCCATCCCCCCAGGCTGCGCTTGTTAAAACACCCGAGCTCTGATTAGGAAACAGATCAAGGCCGCCTTCTGCATTCATTTTGACTCGCAAAAACTCATTGCGACGATCTGGCTTTAGCCAATCAAAATCGGCTCTCACATGAAAAGATGGTGGCGTTAAATCGGATCGCCCTTGAAGTTTTAAGATAAACGGACGCACAAATAGAATGAAGGTCACAAAGCTTGATACTGGATTGCCAGGAAGACCGATAAACCATGCTTCGTGATTTACCTGGTTTTGTTTACGAACCGCTCCAAATGCCAGCGGTTTACCTGGCTTGATACCAATCTGCCATAAATCCAGTCGACCTTCCGCAAGAACGGCTGGCTTAATGTGATCCTCTTCGCCCACCGAGACTCCGCCCGAAGTAATGATCAGATCATGATCCTCGCTAGCAGTTCGCAAGGCTTGGCGAGTTGACTCCAATCGATCGGGAACAATCCCATAATCCGTCCCAACACATCCCATACTCCGAATCAGTCCCAATAAGGTGTCCCGATTGGAGTTATAAATACCGCCTGGCTTTAAAGGTTCGCCGGGCAAGGAAAGTTCATCGCCCGTAAAAAAGGCTGCCACCCTCACCCTCCGCTTGACGGGTAGCTGAGCATAACCAGCAGACGCAGCAACGCCCAGGTGCTGGGGTCTTAAAACAGTGCCGGCCGATAAAGCGACCTTTCCGACACTTAAATCCTCGCCACGTCGACGAATCCACTGCCCCACACCAGGAATAGTGTTAATTTGCACCAAATCCGATTGAGTCTGAGTTACGCAATCCTCTTGCATCACAACCGCATCGGCCCCTGGGGGTATCGGTGCACCCGTAAAGATCCTGGCAATGGTCTTGGGCTTGAGCGGCTCGCCGACTGATCCCGCAGGAATGCGCTGATCCACTTTTAAGATCACGCCTGGCTCCGAAATATCCTGAGTGGCTAGCGCATAACCATCCATTGATGTGTTATCGAGCGGCGGCACATCAACCATACTAACAATGTCTTCAGCAAGCACACGCCCTAGCGCATCTTGGGTTGGCACTAACTCTTGGGCCTCAACAGGTACAGGATTTTTCAGTAAATGCGATAAAGCGTCGGCCGCAGTTAGCAGTGGTGGTTTGTTACTCGAGGATGCGCTAATGGCCATGATCAATTGACGTGATCTTGGATAAAGGCCTTCACCGTCAAAGTGCTAGCCGGTACATTCGTCACACGTTGTGGCTTATTTTTGATGTCCCGAAATGCGGCTGGGCAATCTGCAGGACGACCCAATGCCTCTTGAATCGTTTCTTCAAACTTAATTGGTAAGGCGGTCTCAAGCACTAACATCGGAATCCCTTCTTGCAAATGCTCGCGCGCCACTTTAATCCCATCAGCAGTATGGGTATCAATCATGACACCGTAGCGCTCATCCATATCCCGAATCGTCTCTAAACGATTTTGATGGGTACTTCGACCAGAAACAAAGCCAAATGTAGAGATGGTTTTAAATGCCGGATCATTCGATAAATCAAATCCGCCATCCGTTTCTACTTGTTTAAATAATTGGGCAGTGCGCTTGCCGTCTCGACCAAGTAGATCAAAAATAAAACGCTCAAAATTACTTGCCTTCGAAATATCCATCGACGGGCTAGAGGTATGCAAAGTCTCCGCCGATTTGCGTGCCCGGTAAATACCGGTTTTGAAGAACTCATCGAGCACATCGTTTTCATTGGTTGCAACTACTAATTGCGCAATCGGTAAACCCATCATCCGGGCAATATGTCCTGCGCAAACGTTTCCGAAATTACCAGATGGCACCGCATAGGAGATTTTTTCCTCACTCGACGTAGTTGCTAATAAGTAGCCCTGAAAGTAATACACCACCTGCGCTAGAACACGTCCCCAATTAATGGAGTTCACCGTCCCAATCCGATACTTGGCTTTGAACTCCAAATCATTACTAACCGCTTTAACGATGTCCTGGCAATCATCAAACACCCCGTCGACGGCCAGATTAAAAATATTGGGGTCTTGCAGGGAGTACATTTGTGCTGACTGGAAGGGGCTCATCTTGCCACGCGGCGACAGCATAAATACTTTAATACCCTCTTTGCCTCGCATGGCATATTCAGCCGCACTTCCAGTATCGCCAGAAGTGGCTCCTAAGATATTGAGATCATGCTTAGCACGCTTTAATGCGTACTCAAAGAGATTGCCTAATAACTGCATGGCCATGTCTTTAAAGGCAAGGGTTGGGCCATTCGATAAACTCAAGAGCCCTAACTGTGCGCCCTGCTCCTGACCCAACCAATGCACCGGGGTAATGTCACTTGCCGCGTCACTGGAACGGCCATTGCAATAGACCTGCGGGGTATAGGTCTTTTGAAGCAAGGCTTTTAAATCATCAGCGGTAATATCGTCGCAATACAGCCGAATAATTTCAAATGCTAAGTCGGGGTAAGAGAGACCCCTCCAAGAATCCAACTGCGCCTTCGTTACCTGAGGATAGTGAGTTGGCAAATACAAACCCCCATCAGGTGCTAAGCCACCTAATAAGATTCCCTGAAAAGTTTGTTCTGGGCTTGCGCCTCGAGTTGATTGATAACGCATATGTAGAGACTTGGTCTAGGAAAGATTTTCAAGACGAATCTTCACAATCTCGCCGATTACTGTTTTTAGATCTTGCATCTCCAGCAAAGCAGCGCTCATATTCTTTTCTTTGGTCTCATGGGTCAAGATTACAAGATCCGTCTGACTTTCCCCTTCAGCAGCTTCTTTTTGTAACAGTGCATCGATCGATACGCCATGCGCAGCCAAAATTCGTGTGATATCGGCTAAAACGCCAGCCTGATCAGCAACTGCTAAGCGTAAGTAATAACTCGTCGTTACCTCTGCGATCGGTAGGATCGGGGTATTTTGCAGAGCATCAGGCTGAAACGCCAAATGGGGTACCCGATTTTCAGAATCTGCAGTTTGTAAACGCGTAACATCAACCAAATCGGCAATCACGGCTGAAGCAGTTGGCTCCGAACCAGCGCCTTTGCCGTAATAGAGAGTGGTGCCTACGGCATCACCAAAAACTTGTACTGCATTCATCGCGCCTTCAACATTAGCCAACAAACGCTTCGCAGGGACCAGGGTTGGGTGGACGCGTAACTCGATACCACTCGGGGTTTTCTTGGTAATCCCTAGAAGCTTGATGCGATAGCCCAATTGCTCAGCATACCGAATGTCGATAGCGGATAGCTTGGTAATTCCTTCAACATGTGCTTGTGCAAATTGCATCGGCACCCCAAAGGCGATAGCACTCATGATGGTTGCTTTATGGGCCGCATCAATTCCTTCAATATCAAAGGTTGGATCTGCTTCGGCATAGCCCAAGCGTTGCGCCTCTTTTAATACCGTATTAAAGTCCAAACCCTTGTCGCGCATTTCTGACAAGATGAAGTTAGTGGTGCCATTAATAATTCCAGCAATCCATTCGATCCGATTAGCGCTCAAGCCCTCACGCAATGCCTTAATGATGGGGATCCCACCTGCGACAGCAGCCTCAAATGCCACCATCACTCCTTTAGCATGCGCTGCTTTAAAGATTTCATTGCCATGCACAGCAATTAATGCTTTGTTAGCAGTCACCACATGTTTTCCGTGGGCAATTGCCTCAAGAACCAAGTCCTTGGCGATACCATAGCCGCCAATTAGCTCGACCACAATATCAATCTCGGGGTTCTGAATCACCTTTCGTGCGTCATTAACCACCTCGGCATGGCCTTGTACAAGCTCTTGAGCGCGCTGGGTATTCAAATCGGCCACCGTATGAATCCGGATGCCGCGACCTGCGCGCCGCTGAATCTCCTCTTGATTGCGAGCGAGAACGGTAAAGACTCCGCTGCCAACGGTACCAATACCAAGAAGTCCAACTTGAATGGGTTTCATCATGCTTTTACTGTGGTTGCCGCGACCGAATTAGTTGCGTGTTTCGTGCGATAGCGTTCAAGAAAGTGTGAAATCCGTTTGATAGCCTCACGCAAGGTGTCTTCATGAGGTAAGAAGGTAATCCGGAAATGATCCGGTTTGGGCCAATTAAAACCAGTACCCTGCACCAAAAGAACTTTCTCCTCTTTGAGAAGATCGGCAATGAATTGTTGATCATCTTTAATCGGATACATCTGTGGATCGAGCTTTGGAAATAAATATAAAGCTGCTTTTGGTTTAGCGACACTAACCCCAGGAATCTCACTCATGAGCTTATAGGCCAAGTCACGTTGACGAGTTAAGCGACCATCCTTGGCTACCAGATCATTAATACTCTGGTAGCCGCCTAATGCCGTTTGAATCGCATATTGCCCGGGAACATTGGCGCAAAGCCGCATCGAGGACAGCATATTTAAACCCTCGATGTAATCGGTAACCATCGCCTTATCACCAGAAACAACCATCCAACCAGAGCGATAACCACAGGAGCGGTAGTTCTTTGACAAACCATTGAAGGTAATGGTGACCACGTCGGTCGATAACGATGCTAGCGAAATGTGCTTCTCACCATCAAAGAGCATCTTGTCATAGATTTCATCGACGAATAGGATCAAATTATGCTGTCGTGCAACCGCAATAATTTCCAGCAATACCTCTTTGGAATACAAAGCACCCGTTGGATTATTGGGATTAATCACTACGATGGCCTTGGTGCGCGGCGTAATCTTGGAGCGAATATCACTCAAGTCGGGCTGCCAATCCTTCGACTCATCGCACAAATAGTGATGCGGGGTCCCGCCTGATAAAGAAACAGCCGCAGTCCATAGCGGGTAATCGGGTGCTGGTACCAACACCTCATCGCCATTGTTTAAGAGTGCATTCATCGCCAGAACAATTAGCTCAGAAGCCCCATTGCCGGTGTAAATATCATCTAAGGTAACGCCCTGAATCCCTTTTTCTTGGCAGTACTGCATGATGGCTTTACGGGCCGCAAAAATCCCTTTGGAATCCGAATAAGCGGACGCGTTTCCCAGATTACGAATCATATCGAGCTGGATTTCCTCTGGGGGATCAAAGCCGAACACCCCGACATTACCAATATTGAGCTTGATAATTTTGTGCCCTTCCTCCTCCATGCGTTGTGCAAGTTCAAGGACAGGGCCACGAATGTCGTAGCAGACGTTGTTTAATTTGTCGGACTTTTGTATGGGTTTCACAATCGGATCTTCTACAGGGTTAAGCCATTGAAATTTAGGGATAATTTGCTAGCTATAATCCCCTAATTATGACAGAGCCTCAGCGTGAAGTTACATTCTGACCCACAATCTAGCCAAAATACGATTACCGGCTACGGAATTGGCTTTATTGAGGTCAACAAAACCCCATATTCGCACGCCCTGATCGTTCAGCCTGATCGCGCAGTGATGGCGTGGCCGGTTGAAGAAGGACCCGAGCTCACAGAAGATCATTTCTCGATGATTAGTGGTTTGCAACCTGAGTTGGTGATCATAGGCACCGGCAAGAAGCAGATATTTCTAAACCCTAAGATTCTGCAACCACTCATTAAAGCCAAAATTGGTTTTGAAATGATGGATTCCCAAGCAGCATGCCGCACCTATAACATCTTGATGGGTGAGGGACGTAAAGTGCTTGCCGCCATCATCTTAGAGAAAAATTAATCAGATGCTTGCTGAGCGCCAACTCACGCCACTAAATGCAGTTGCATTGTTGATTGTCTTCGTCCTTGCGAGCATATTATGGTTTGCCACCCTGGACTATCGGCATCTAATTCCGACGGACGAAGGTCGCTACGCACAAATGGCCCGCGAGATGATGGTGAGCGGCGATTACATCACGCCTCGCTATAACGACTACAAATATTTTGAAAAGCCGCCACTGCATATTTGGGCCTCAGCGATTACGTTTCAGCTCTTTGGGCTGGGGGAATGGCAAGCGCGCTTTTGGAGCGGACTGACTGGTTATCTCACCATTTTATTGGTTGGATTTACTGCGGCTAAATTGTTTGGGCGGGTGACCGGATATTTAGCAGCACTCATTTTGTTATCGAGTCCCATGTGGGTCGTAGGCGGGCATTTCAATGCGCTCGATATGGGCTTATCAGCCTTTCTAAATTTGGCTTTGTGCTCACTCTTACTGGCTCAACATGCCTACGAACACCATCGCCCACAATCGGGTCGCTATTGGATGTGGGTCTGCTGGCTGGCAATGGGTCTGGCGACCCTATCAAAAGGCCTAATTGGCATTGTGATTCCGGGAATGGTGCTATTTGCATATATCGTGACGCGCTTTGACTGGAAAATTCTGGCTCGCTTGCATATTGTTAGTGGACTCGTAATTTTTTTAATCGTCACTGCTCCCTGGTTTATTGCTGTATCAATCCAGAATCCAGAATTTGCCCATTTCTTTTTTATTCATGAACATTTTGAGCGCTTTACGGCAACAGCGCATCGCCGCACAGCACCGGTTTACTTTTTTTTGCCATTAGTAGCAATTGGTTTCTTACCGTGGATGCCCCAGTTCTTTCGGTCTGCATGGCAAACGCTCAGACAATACCGAATCGGATCATTCTCGGCACCATGGATGCTCTGGGCATGGTTCGCAGTCATCCTAATTTTTTTTAGTATCTCCCGCTCAAAATTACCGGGCTACATCATGCCGGTATTTCCAGCCTTGGCTATTTTGGCAGCCAAATCGATCGCTGATTATTTGGAATCGCATGCGCATCATTCCATTGGGTGGCGATTACAAACCTTATTTTTTACCTTACTTGCCATCACGGGATTTTTCTTCCTATCTGAAATTGGGCGCAACGGTCAACCGGATGAAGTGGACGCATACCAGGCTTACACCCTCTGGATTGTCATCGCTCTGTCCTGCTTATTGGCATTTAGTTTGGTAGCAAGTCTCCTTGCTAAGCGCAACGCGCTACTCAGTATTGCCCTATTTGCTTTTGGTTTTTTCTTAACCGCTACCATCGCTGGAACGGGGCATGAGACTCTTGGTCGCGCTGTTTCTGGGTATGACCTAGTGCAAAAGATTAAATCACAAATCCCAAGCGATGCCAAAATTTATTCGGTTCGTTTACTCGATCACACTGTTCCCTTTTACCTTGAACGCAATACCATCATGGTCGAGTTTACCGATGAGCTGACCTTTGGCGCCAAACAAGAACCTCAAAAATGGATTCCGACGCTCAATGAGTTTGTTATCGTCTGGAACCAAGATCCCAATGCCGTCGCAATCATGAGTCCGGTAAAGTACGACGAACTCAAATCCCTGGGGCTTCCTATGGAAGAATTGGGTCGGGATAGTCGACGCGTTGTAGTTCGACATCCACAAGAGCCTTTGCGACAATAGGCGGATGGAGCAAATGAGTCAGCCATTCATCCCCTTTACGAAGCCGACGATAGATGAGGCCACCATTGCAGCAGTGGCTGATGTATTACGCTCCGGCTGGATTACGTCCGGCCCAAAGGTTTTAGAGTTTGAAGCTGCCTTGAGTCAGTATTTAGGAGGCGCGACTGTTCGTTGCTTTGCGAACGGTACAGCCACCATGAAAATTGCTCTTCAAGTTGCTGGGATTGGCCCAGGCGATGAGGTGATCACGACTCCAATTTCGTGGGTAGCAACCTCCAATGTGATCCTAGCTGTGGGCGCAAAGCCTATTTTTGTTGATATTGATCCAAAAACCCGTAATTTAGATCTTGATCAAGTTCGCTCTGCCATTAACGCCAAGACCAAGGCCATCATGCCGGTATATTTGGCTGGATTACCTCTCGATATTGATGCCTTGTATGCGATAGCAGAGAATCATCGATTGCGCGTGATTGAAGATGCCGCTCAAGCACTCGGATCCTCATGGAAGGGATTGCGCATTGGCACAAAAGGTCGGCACGATTTAGTCAGTTTTAGTTTTCAGGCGAATAAAAATCTAACCACCATCGAAGGTGGTTGCTTAGTTTTTAACACCGAGCGCTTTGGTGAACATCAAGTGAGTCTGGCCGAGAAACTACGCCTGCAAGGATTAGTACGCCATGGTCCCGATGGCATGGAAGTGGATGTTCTGGGCGGCAAGGACAACTTAACGGATGTCAACGCCGTTATTGGTCTTCATCAATTAAAGCAATTGGATCGTTTTCAAGCCCAACGTATCGCTCTCGCACGTCATTATTTTGATCGCTTCGAACAATCGGGTTTGAGCAAAATAGGCTTGGGCCTACCGGTCGCCGATTTTGCAAATAGTAATTGGCATATGTTCCAAGTGGTATTGCCCTTAGAGCGCTTAGGTCAATCACGTAGCCAAATCATGCTTGCCTTAAAAGAACGTGGCATTGGTACTGGGGTGCATTACCCAATCATTACCGGCTTTGCACTGTATCGTCAGCATGGGTACTCTGCACAGGCAACTCCAGTTGCCAATACGATTGGTCAATCCATCTTGACTCTGCCGCTTTTCCCCACCATGACCAATGCCGACGTCGATCGTGTGGTCAAGGCACTAGAAGGGGTTTTAGCGTAACCGCCTCTAGATCAGGCAAAATGGGGTCATGAACAGCTTTACTCATCCACGCCTAAGTGTCGTGATCCCGGTTTACAACGAAGAAGAGGGCTTACAGGCCCTATTTGATCGCCTCTACCCTGCGCTTGATCATGTGGCCAGTCAGTATGCGCTGAGCTATGAACTCGTGTTTATCAACGATGGCAGTAAAGATCGCTCCGCTGCCATGCTCGCTATGCAATATGAAAAGCGGCCTGATGTAACGCGCGTGGTTTTATTTGCAAATAACTTTGGCCAACACATGGCGATCATGGCTGGTTTTGAATATGCGCGTGGCGAGTACGTCATAACTTTGGATGCCGATCTACAAAATCCTCCCGAAGAGATTGGGAAAATTGTGCGCCAGCTCGAGGAAGGTCATGACTATGTCGGTACGATTCGAGAAAACCGCCAAGACTCCTGGTTCCGAAAGACGGCCTCGCGCGCCATGAATCGATTACGCGATAAGCTCACTCGCATCACCATGACTGACCAAGGCTGCATGATGCGCGGCTACCATCGTCGCATCATTGATTTAGTGCGGCAGTGTGAGGAAGCGAATACCTTCATTCCAGCCTTGGCATACACCTTTGCTAACAATCCGATTGAAATTACTGTCAAACACGAAGAACGGTTTGCTGGAGAATCGAAATACAGCTTATATCAATTGATTCGTCTTAATTTTGATTTGGTCACTGGCTTCTCAGTAATGCCGCTGCAACTCTTTTCGATCCTCGGCATGTTATTGGCCGGAGCAGCAGGCTCACTATTCCTTCTCCTTTTAATTCGTCGCTTTGTATTAGGCGCTGAAGTCGAGGGTGTGTTCACACTCTTTGCGCTCACCTTCTTTTTAATTGGCGTCATGCTATTTGGCCTTGGGCTCCTCGGGGAATACATTGGCCGAATTTACCAACAGGTTCGTCAACGGCCTCGCTATATGGTTAGTGCCGTCTTAGAGCAATCTAAATCGTAGATCTTGAATCAAACACCTAAGCACGCGGTTATTTTTGCCTACCACGATGTCGGTGTTGCTTGTTTGCAAGCCTTAATTGATGCAGGTATGCAAATTGATTTAGTGATCACCCATGCCGATGACCCTAACGAAACGATTTGGTTTGGCAGTGTTCAAAAACTCTGTGATCAACAGGGCCTACCATGCCGAATCGTGCAACAAAGTGAGTTGTTAACGTTGCTGCCCGAGATTAAGGCGATTGCTCCCGACTATCTCTTTTCCTTTTATTACCGCTTCATGCTGCCTAGCGAGTTACTTGAGACTGCAAGCATTGCGGCTCTCAATATGCATGGCTCTCTATTACCCAAGTACCGTGGCCGCGCGCCTGTGAACTGGGCCGTATTGCATGGCGAGACCGAAACGGGGGCAACCCTACATGTCATGGAAGCAAAACCTGATGCCGGGGATATTGTGGGGCAAGTGGCTGTTCCCATTGAAATTCATGAGACAGGCAAAGAAGTGTTTGATAAGGTCAGTCAAGCCGCAAAACAGGTAATGGATAGGGTTTTACCCCAGCTCATGCAAGGAAAGGTTCCTCGGCACGCCAATCGATTAACAGAAGGTTCTTATTTTGGGGGTCGCAAACCCGAGGATGGTCGCATCGATTGGACAAACTCTGCAATGGCCATTTACAACCTAATTCGGGCGGTGGCGCCGCCCTACCCTGGTGCCTTTACCGAATTAAGTGGGCAAAAGGTGATTCTGACCAAAAGCTCCCTACCACTCGAGCCTAGCGTAGACCTACCCCCCTCAATCGCAGCATTCCTCACAAAATCCGGGTTGGGGATGCATCTCGTCGATAATCGTTACTTTGGCCTGTGCGGCGATGGCAAGGCTCTTGAGCTATTTTCAATGCAAGAGTAGTCGGTCGCTGGCCTCTGAAGTTCATCAAAGGAATGGTTTTATGAAAAAGATTTTGATATTGGGTGTGAATGGATTTATTGGCCATCACCTCTCAAAGCGCATATTGGAGACCACATCGTGGGAGGTCTACGGCATGGATATGCAAAACGACCGGATTGGTGATCTTCTCAACCACCCACGCATGCATTTCTTTGAGGGCGATATCACCATTAATCGCGAGTGGGTGGAATATCACGTTCGCAAATGCGATGTGATCCTACCGCTCGTTGCAATCGCCACACCAGCAACCTACGTTCAACAACCACTGCGCGTCTTTGAACTCGACTTTGAGGCCAATCTTCCCATCGTGCGCTCGGCTGTGAAGTATGGCAAGCACCTCGTCTTCCCCTCAACCTCCGAGGTCTACGGCATGTGCACAGATGCTGAATTTGATCCAGCCTCATCCAATTTGGTTTATGGTCCCATCAATAAACCGCGCTGGATTTATGCTTGCGCTAAGCAATTAATGGATCGAGTCATCTGGGGCTATGGCATGGAGGGCTTACGCTTTACTTTATTTAGACCATTTAACTGGATTGGCCCTGGCCTGGATAGTATTTACACCCCTAAAGAGGGTTCTTCACGAGTGGTCACCCAGTTCCTGGGGCATATTGTGCGTGGCGAGCCGATTAATTTGGTCGATGGGGGCTCGCAAAAACGTGCCTTTACATACATTGACGATGGCATTGATGCTCTGATGCGTATCATCACCAATGAGGGTGATATTGCCAATGGCAAGATCTATAACGTAGGTAACCCTAAAAATAATTACTCAGTCAAAGAGTTGGCTACCATGATGCTTACGATTGCCAAGCAAATCCCGGAGTATGCGGTCACAGCTGATCGAGTCCAATTGGTAGAAACAACCTCAAAAAACTACTATGGTGCTGGATATCAAGATGTTCAAAATCGAGTTCCAGCCATCGAAAATACGATGACAGAGCTAGGCTGGAAACCTACTATTGCGATGAACGATGCATTAAGCAAGATATTTGAAGCCTATCGCCACGATGTCGATAAAGCGCGGCATCTGGTTGAATAGCACTGAGTCCCATGGCAAAAATTGCACTGAAAGTTGATATTGATACCTTACTTGGAACCCAAGTTGGAACTCCAAATCTAGCCAAGCTTTTTGCAGAGCTCGGTATTCAAGCGACTTTTTTATTTAGTCTTGGGCCCGACCATACGGGTTGGGCATTAAAACGAGTTTTTCGGCCAGGTTTTCTGAAAAAAGTATCCCGAACTTCGGTGGTAGAACACTACGGCATCAAAACCCTTTTATACGGAGTTCTTCTCCCGGCACCTGACATTGGCAAAACTGCTGCACATGAAATGCGCGCTGTTGATGAGGCCGGTCATGAAACGGGGATCCATACCTGGGATCACGTCTATTGGCAAGATCATGTCTATCAACGCGATGTAGCATGGACTCGAATCCAAATGCAAAAAGCCTATGATCGTTTTTGCGAGATATTTAAACACCCACCGCTAACCCATGGTGCTGCAGGCTGGCAAATGAATGAAGCAGCCCTAATGCAACTGGACGATTGGGGGATGCAATATGCCTCTGATGGGCGCTCTGCCCCAAATCTCGCGCCTTACCGCATTCAATTTAATCATCAGCGAAGCAAGCATATTCAATACCCCACCACACTTCCAACCTTTGATGAGCTTATTGGAGTGGATGGAAGAGATGCTTTTGGGGCGGCTCAGGCAATTCTTGATCTCACTCAAAGCAATCCGAATGATCAAGTCTTTACCCTGCATGCCGAGCTAGAAGGACAAAAGTTGTTGCCTGCCTTCAAGGCATTACTCCAAGGGTGGATGGCGCAAGGTCACGAACTGGTTACGATGGGCCAATTGCACAAATCTTGGCTGGCGACTGGGCAACTCGATAAAATAGCCACTGAGCCATTTCAGTATGGCAGTATTGCCAATCGCAGCGGTGAACTGATGATCCAAATGCGCCATGCAACTAATTTCACATAACCATTGACGAGGGGAATTACGATGACGATTAAGATTGGGCAGACCATGCCAATGTGTGAGATTCCGGCAACATCAAACCTCACCTTCTCGCCAAAAGCATACCAAGGCAAAAAACTGGTGCTCTATTTTTATCCTAAAGATTCAACACCGGGATGCACGGTGGAGGCAGGAGAGTTTCGAGATCATATTGATGCATTTAATCAAGCCAATGCTTTAGTGGTTGGGGTATCACGGGATAATTTGCGCTCGCACGAGAACTTTCGCCAAAAATTAGGTTTACCCTTTGAATTGGTTGCCGATACCGAAGAAAAACTATGCACGATCTTTAATGTCATCAAAATGAAGAATATGTATGGCAAACAAGTTCGTGGCGTTGACCGCAGCACCTTCTTATTTGACAGCAAAGGCGTTCTCCAAAAGGAGTGGCGTGGTATTAAGGTTGCAGGCCATGTGGCCGAGGTACTCGCTGCCGCCAAGGCAATGTCCTAGGGATTTGTACGGTACTTGCAAAGACATCAATTTGGGTTACAGTATGGCTATATGCACCGTAAGCGATGGATGCCATTAAACCCGCACCGAGGTCTATCTAGACCACGATGGGACACCGGTCCCCTTGTAAATCGTGCATATAGTCCCGTCCTCTGCCTCACCCCTCAAAACCGCCTTTCGCTCTTAGCAGGCGGTTTTTTCATTTAGGAGAAGTTCTCGCATGCCATTGCCTCCACTGCCCACCCAAATTGCCGATCAAGTCAATTTAAGTCGTCAGAAAACGCCGGATCTCAAAAATCCCCCCAAGAAGGTAAAAAAAGCGCAAGCACCAAGCTGGGCCCATGAGGTAGAACCCAATATTGATGTAGACGATGATCTGTCAGCCGCCGAGGCAGCATTGGAACAGATTAAGACCATTGCTCCAGCCCAACACCTTGAAAGGCAATTGGAGTCCAAGCCAGAGCGGCCAAAACGCACGGTGCGCACAGGTCCACCAAGTCTATTTGTCCTGGACACCAATGTATTGATGCATGACCCATCCTCTCTCTTTCGGTTTGAGGAACACGATTTGTATCTGCCGATGACAACCCTTGAAGAGCTCGACAACCATAAAAAGGGAATGAGTGAGGTTGCTCGTAATGCGCGCATGGTAAGTCGTTCACTCGACCAACTCATTGCCGCTACTAGTGGTCAGCTCGATGAGGGAATTCCGCTCAACAAATTGGGTAACCAAGATGCAACCGGGCGATTATTTTTCCAGACCCAGTTTTCCACCGCCCCTCTACCCGAAGGGCTGCCCGAGGGTAAAGGCGATAACCTGATTTTAGGTGTGGTTCGTGATCTACAAAAGGCTAAGCCGCAGCAAGAAGTTGTTTTGGTATCGAAAGATATCAATATGCGGATCAAGGCCAGAGCTCTTGGCCTTCCGGCTGAAGATTACTTTAATGACCAGGTATTAGAAGATCGAGATTTAATGTACTCGGGTGTAATGGCATTACCGAGTGACTTTTGGCCTAAGCATGGTAAGGCCATGGAAAGCTGGGCAGACGGTAAGAGTGGCACGATGTTTTATCGAGTTACTGGCCCACTGGTGCCCAGCATGCTCATCAATCAATTTGTGTATCAAGAAAATCCGGATGGCACGACACCCTTTTATGCCCTGGTTCGAGAAATCAATGGCAAGACCGCTTTGCTTCAAACTCTGAAGGATTACTCCCATCAGAAAAATAATGTGTGGAGCATCACCGCGCGTAATCGCGAGCAAAACTTTGCCATGAACCTTCTCATGAACCCAGACATTGATTTTGTGACTCTGCTGGGTCAAGCTGGTACCGGCAAAACCTTACTTGCCCTTGCAGCCGGCCTCGAGCAAGTATTGGATAGTAAACGCTATAACGAGATCATCATTACTCGAGCAACCGTTCCGGTCGGTGAAGATATTGGATTTTTACCAGGTACCGAAGAAGAAAAAATGCAGCCTTGGATGGGCGCTTTTGACGACAACCTAGAAGTTTTGCATCGCAGTGACGATACTGCAGGTGAATGGGGTCGTGCCGCTACTCAAGAACTTATTCGTTCTCGAATTAAGGTTAAAAGCATGAACTTCATGCGGGGTCGTACGTTTGTGAGTAAATTTCTGATTATTGATGAAGCGCAGAACTTAACACCTAAACAGATGAAAACGCTTGTTACACGAGCTGGCCCAGGAACCAAAATCGTATGCCTCGGTAATATTGCTCAAATCGATACCCCTTATCTTACTGAGGGCTCATCCGGTCTTACCTATGTGGTCGATCGTTTTAAAGGTTGGCGTCACAGTGGTCATATCACCTTGGCTCGTGGCGAACGTTCGCGACTAGCCGATCATGCTGCCGAAGCGCTGTAATACCAATTTACTAGTCACAGCAGTGGTCGCACTGAGTGTATTAACACTCAGTGCTTGCTCCACCACTCCAACTCGTAAATCTGGCGGTGTGGTTAGTAACCCGCGGATTGCCCACTTTAAGAACGATACAAGCGTTGGCAATGAAGGGATATCCATTGCAGCCATGGGCTTGGTTGGGGTCCCTTATCGCTATGGCGGCAATACCCCAGCCGGCGGCTTTGATTGCAGTGGATTAATTGTTTATGTTTATCAGAATAGCTCAGGGATCAAACTACCAAGAACAGTCCAGCAAATGAGTAATGTTGGTACCGGTATTGGTCAGCAAGCCCCTGCGCCCGGAGATTTGGTGTTCTTTAATACCACCGGTGAGCGCTACTCGCATGCTGGAATTTATGTCGGCCAAGGGCGTTTTGTGCACGCTCCTAGTGCAGGAGGTACGGTACGTCTTGAGCGGATTGATTCGCCGTACTGGGCAGCGCGCTATACCGAAGCCCGCCGGATTAAGAGTAATTAAAAGGGGCTAAAGCCGCCACCATAAGAAGCTGTATTGGGGGCTAGGTTATCGAACTTGGTGAACTGTCCTTGCCAACTCAGGCGGACCGTACCAATTGGACCATTACGTTGCTTGCCAATAATGACTTCGGCAACACCTTTATCGGTTGTGGTGTCTGGGTGATAGACCTCATCACGATAAATAAACAGGATCAAATCAGCGTCTTGCTCAATGGCTCCAGACTCACGCAGATCGGACATCACGGGTCGTTTATTAGGGCGCTGCTCAAGACCACGATTGAGCTGAGATAAAGCGACCACTGGACACTGCAACTCTTTGGCCAGCGACTTTAAAGAACGTGAGATCTCAGAGATTTCGGTGGCTCTGTTTTCTCCGCTACCGCCCGAGCTACCACTCATTAATTGCAGGTAATCGACCACAACCATTCCTAGGGTGCCGCCATAATTACGCGCAATACGACGAGCGCGCGCACGTAACTCAAGGCAGGTTAAGGAACCGGTCTCATCGATTAGGATTTGGGTATTACTTAGTCGCGCAATCGCATCGGTGACTCGTGGCCATTCATCATCGTTTAACTTACCGGTCCGCATCCGACTTTGGTCAACTCGGCCGACGGATCCTAGCATCCTCGCTGCCAGCTGTGCACCTGACATTTCCATAGAAAAAATAGCGACTGGAAGACCTTCATTTAATGCTACATGCTCAGCCATATTGATTGCCAATGAAGATTTACCCATCGAGGGCCTTCCAGCCACAATGACCAGATCGCCTTTTTGCAGACCACTGGTTTGTTTATCGAGATCAATAAAACCGGTTGCGATTCCAGTAATGTCGCTGCCACCATCGCGGTTATATAGTTCATCAATGCGCGCAACCACTGCTTTCAAGAGGGGCTCGATTTCCAGGTAATCGGCTTTGCGACTACCCTCTTCACCAATTTGCAGAATGCGAGATTCTGCCTCATCGAGCAAAGTACGAACTGAGCGGCCCTCAGGCATGAATGCTGTATTGACAATACTGTCTGAGACCTCAATTAAACGCCGCAAGATACTGCGATCCCGAATGATCTCTGCATAGCCTTTGATATTGGCTGCACTTGGGGTATTTTGCGCTAAGGAATTTAAATAATCGATACCGATGAGATCCGCTTCGGGCTCATTCTTGATCGCCTCAAACACAGTGATCACGTCAGCCGGTCGGTTATCGCCGATTAAACGCTCGATGACCCGATAAATCAAAGCATGCTCACTGCGATAGAAATCCCGCTCGGAGAGAATGCCGCCTAAACGATCCCATGCGGTGTTATCCAAAAGCAAACCGCCGAGAACCGATTGCTCAGCCTCGACGGAATGGGGTGGGACTTTGAGAGCCTGCACAACCGCATCGCCAGGCCCAGGCATGCCTGGGTTCATTGCTACGGGACGGTTGCGAGGTTCAGCCATGGAGCTAGTGTACCGAAGTCAACTAGGCCTGCTCACCAATCACACGAATATTAATATCAACAATAACGTCCGTATGAACAGCAACAGCCACTGGGTGGTCGCCGACCACTTTCAATGGGCCAGTTGGCATCCGAACTGCAGCTTTCTCGATTTGAAAACTCTTTTTCGCCAAAGCTTCAGCGATATCGTGATTGGTGACCGAGCCAAACAAACGGCCATCAACGCCGGCCTTTTGACTAATCTCCAACACTAAGCCTTTGAGTTTCTCACCAACTGCTTGCGCAGCTACGAGCTTCTCTGCAGCAATCTTCTCAAGCTCGGCACGACGAGCAGCGAAGTCAGCAATGGCCGCCTCGGTTGCGCGACGCGCTTTACGCTGTGGAATTAAAAAGTTGCGAGCAAAACCATCTTTGACTCGAACGACATCACCAAGGTTGCCCAAATTGGTTACCTTCTCAAGCAGAATAACTTGCATCGTGGGCTCCTAATTATTTCTTATGTTGATCTGAAAATGGCAGTAATGCCAAAAAGCGAGCGCGTTTAATCGCGGTATCCAACTGACGCTGATACAGCGCCTTGGTACCCGTTAAACGAGCTGGGGTAATCTTGGCGTTCTCACCAATAAAATCTTTGAGCGTATCGACATCCTTGTAGTCAATTTGCTCAACACCACCAACCGTAAAGCGGCAATAGCGCTTACGTTTAAAGAGTGGGTTCTGTGCAGGCTTCTTTTTGAAGTCTGTCTTTTTGTTCATTTTTCCAAAAGCCATAATGGTTTCCTATTTATTCAATGTGATCTTCGTAATATGAAAAACGAGGCGCTCATTTCGTAAGGTCTTTTGCGTTAAGAACCCTTCAAATACTGCTTCTGCTCCCAAATCCATCGTTAGCAACTCTTGATGAATCTCACCAATTGCCACTGCTTCAACATTCATCCGAATTTGCCGAATTTGCTTTGCTTCACTTAACTCACCATCATGATGTAACTGACAATGAATGACTGGCAAACCTGCTGGGGTATATCGAATGGCGTCTTTTGCGATCAGAGAAGCAGTCAGGATGAGAAGGTTTGAACTACGCTTCACAATCAGACCGACTTTTACGAATCAAAGCCTCCTTTTCAACAATAATTAAGCTGCTGCCGGTGCGTCAGCCTGGGCAAGCTTACGAGCTTCCTCACGCTGCACCTCTTTCATCATGATGGATGGCTCAGTCTCAGCCTTCTTCATCTTGACAATGAGGTGACGCAACACTGCATCATTGAATTTAAATGCATGCTCGAGTTCGTCAAGCGTTTTTTGATCGCATTCAATATTCATGCAAACGTAGTGAGCTTTAGCAAGCTTGTCGATCATGTAAGCCATCTGACGACGGCCCCAATCTTCGATGCGATGCACTTTGCCACCATGGGTGGTTAGGATCGACTTGTAGCGATCAATCATCGCTGGAACCTGCTCGCTTTGGTCCGGATGGACGATAAAAACGATTTCATAATGAC
This sequence comes from Polynucleobacter acidiphobus, assembly GCF_003065385.1. Lineage (NCBI taxonomy): Bacteria > Pseudomonadati > Pseudomonadota > Betaproteobacteria > Burkholderiales > Burkholderiaceae > Polynucleobacter > Polynucleobacter acidiphobus. The sequence continues at coordinate 503,509 of NZ_CP023277.1, read as the reverse complement.
GCATTAATCACTCCTTATGGATAAAACTGCCTAGGCGTCTTGCTTAATTCCGCTGTCAAGAATCAAGCACCAGTGCAGCAAGGGTGGAACAAATTGTTTAAATTGCTTACCGAAATTCCGGTAAGCCCACCATTCTAGCAAAATAATCCTGCCAACTCAATGGATTAGGACTTGATTGGGTGCTAGCGAATAAGGCTAGCTGCAGAGCAATACGGGCTTTTGCAGGATTTAAATAACCCGCGCTCAATGCCTTTGCTAATCGGCCATTGGCAAGACTTCCACCAACATAGCCCCTACCGATTCGGGAGGCACGCACCACAGCTCCACCAGCCTCCATAAACCGCTCCAGAGCGGGCGCAAGGTTCTCATGCACGGTACCAGCACCAGTGCCCGCTAGAACAATGCCCTGAACCCCGAGACCCTCTAAAGATCGAATGGTATCCGGCCTGGCACCCGAATGGCTTGTAATAATTTCGACCCAGGGCCATTGGTTATCTGGTGGTATCGGTAAGTCATTGCTAACTTGAATCCAATCAGGAGATAGGGTTTCCTCAAAAAAGGCATCTATATGGGAGCTATGCCCTTTAACCAATGCAAGGCCCGGTATGGGCTTAGAGCCCATTACAGCCCAAATTCCACTCTGACCATCCCTTTTCCCAGCAAATTCAATTGCATTGGATAAATTCTGCGGGCCATCGGCCTCGCGATGATCAGAAGGGAGCATCGCTCCAGTTAAAACGACCTTCTTGCCGAAATTTCTGGCAGATCCACCGCAAATAAACTCCAAGAAAGTAGCCGTTTCTTCCATCGTATCGGTGCCATGGGTAATTACGATCCCTATTACTTCGGTGTCTGCTAGTCCCGTGCGAACCTGGGCACCTAATTTGCTAAGATGGGGCTCACTCAAATCACAGCTATCAATATTTGATAACTGCATGTTTTTTATAGGAAATTTAGTATTAATTTGGGTCAAAAGCGTTGAAATTGGTACCTGACCAGCTTGATAGCCCCCATTGCCCGAATCAGTCGTGAGACCTGCGATGGTACCACCAGTACCAATCACCAAAATGAATGAAGGAATAGAGGAATTTGACATCTAAGCATTATCCAACCAAGCAAAGTTCTTGAAATGCCATTTTTTACTGTATACAATCCCAGTATGAACATAAATACAGTAATTGACAGCTCATCTTTACCAAAACTGACTGCTCGGCAAGAAGAGATTTTGGGGCTTATTACCTTGGCCATTGAGGAAAGTGGACTTCCTCCCACCCGCGCTGAAATTGCTAACCGGCTCGGTTTTGCATCGGCCAATGCTGCTGAGGAACATCTGCGTGCGTTAGCCAAAAAAGGCTATATCGAATTAAGTCCTGGAACCTCACGAGGCATTCGGGTTACAAATATGCAACCGGTTTCGCAAGGTAAAAATTTTCGTCAATTGAATTTACCTTCGGGCAGTTTGCAACAACTCACCCTTCCCTTGATTGGCCGGGTTGCTGCAGGCTCACCCATTACTGCGATTGAACATATTGAGAAACATATTCCAGTTGACCCAAGCTTGTTTAGTAAGGGAGCTGATTACCTACTGCGGGTCAAGGGGATGAGCATGCGTGATGCAGGTATTCTCGATGGTGATTATTTAGCCGTTAAAAAGACTGTTGACGCGCGCAATGGCGACATCGTGGTTGCTCGCATCGACGATGAGGTCACAGTGAAGCGCTTTTTGCAAAAGAAAGGGGCTGCCGGCTCCTACCTCGAGCTCCAAGCTGAAAATCCTGACTTTGAGAACATCATCGTTCGCGCAGATTCCAACTTTGCCCTTGAAGGGCAAGCGGTTGGGCTGATCCGAGCAAACGGACTTTAAGGCTTACGGGTCGGCGCAATCACATTCGCATTTTTAGGCGAAGAGGTGATGGTGATCATCGATTTAGGGCCCGTCAGGGATCCCTCATTAATTTCAACCGTGCAAGTGCGTTCGCCTTTGGTAAAAACCAAGAAGCTGGTTTTTGATTTAGTGGCGGTAACGGTCGTCCACCCCGCTTTGGGATACTCAGACTGAAAGAAGGCATACACATCGGTTGCGCCTTGTAAGGCACTGATATTGACACGGCCTACCCAGCCATCACCACGACCAATAATCAATGAATCAGACCCAATAATTTTGGCCCCAGTTGGCAAGGGCATATCGCCCAGTAACTGCGACTGAATTTGATTGATTTCTTCCTGGGTTCCAGTAGGGCTATCACTGGTGGCACAGGCTCCCAACATCGCAGCAGCAGCAAGAGCAACAAAATGTGTTTTCGAGATCAATCGATTCATGATTTGTTCCAAGGCTAATGGATAAAAAGTAGCAGTTATCCTTATTTTAGGGCAGGGGGTTAATTCGTCAACAATAATGGGTGGAGGCGCGTGAGGGAATCGAACCCCCGTACGAAGCTTTGCAGGCTCCTGCCTAACCACTCGGCCAACGCGCCCTAGTTAGTTTGGAATGCACCAAACTTCAACTCAAACAAAATGGGAAGCTTTTGGGGCTTCCCATCAATGAATGGAGCGGGAAACGAGGCTCGAACTCGCGACCTCAACCTTGGCAAGGTTGCGCTCTACCAACTGAGCTATTCCCGCATTACAGGATCGACAGTTTAGCAAAGATTCAGGGATGGGGTCCTAATTAACAAAATTTCCCGTCATTACGGCTTATTGGTTAATTGCGGTAAGGCTTTTTGTAGGTAGTAAAACATGGACCAAAGCGTCAGAAAAGCTGCAATCCAAATCAGCCAAGTTCCCAAAAGAGAGCTGTGGATACCCAAAATTTGCCCATTGAATAGCAAAAAGGGGATAGCAATTAGCTGGGCGGTCGTTTTTAATTTACCAACCATATGCACGGCAACGCTGCGTGAGGCACCAACTTGCGCCATCCACTCACGCAGAGCAGAAATCGTGATCTCACGCCCAATAATGACCAATGCCACCCAAGCCTGCACCCGATCCAAATTGAGCAATACCAACAAAGCAGCGGCCACAATTAATTTATCAGCCACAGGATCTAAAAACTGACCAAAGGCCGACTCTTGGTTCATCCGTCTTGCTAAAAATCCATCTAACCAGTCCGTAATCGCGGCAAAAATAAAAAGTCCAGTTGAGAATATATTTTTCTCAGTGAGCGACAACCAATCATTGGGTAAATAGAAAATGCCCACCAATAATGGAATGGCCGCTACACGCAGCCAGGTCAAGGCGATGGGTAAATTAAATGGCATTTTTGGAGAATAAACGATTTAATCGATCGATTAATGAAGCTGACGGTATATCTGCTCTGCCAGAGTTTGGGAAATTCCCTCCACGCTCGCCAACTCCTCAACGGTTGCGTTTGCAACCCCCCGCAGCCCACCAAAGCGCGCTAATAGTTTTTGTCGGCGCTTGGCCCCGATGCCCTCCATCTCCTCAAGTCTAGAAACAGTCCTTGACTTAGCCCGCTTGGCGCGCATCCCGGTAATTGCAAAACGATGCGCTTCATCCCGAATCTGCGCAATCAACATGAGCGCCTGACTATCTGAACCTAGTCGGATTGGCTCCCGCTCATCAGCAAAGATCAGAGTTTCTAGGCCAACCTTACGGTCCTCGCCTTTTGCAACACCAACAATCAGCCCAATATCAATCCCTAGTTCGCTAAAAACCTTCCTGGCTACTTCCACCTGACCTTTACCACCATCAATGAGGACAAGTTGCGGTACTTTATCAGACGGGATTTCCTGAAAATTTGCGTAGCGGCGTTGCAATACTTGCTGCATCGCTGCGTAATCATCTCCGGCTGTAATTCCGGTAATGTTAAAGCGTCGATACTCACTGGGTTGGAGTTCGTTTTTGGCAAAGACTACGCAGGATGCTTGGGTGGCTTCACCGGATGTATGACTGATATCAAAGCACTCAATGCGCAATTGATCAAGCTGCTCTAAATCAATACCAAGGGCATCTGTGAGTGCTCGAACCCGAGCAAGCTGTCCGCCCGCTTCTGCAATGCGGCGCAGTAAGGCAATCTTGGCATTCCCCTCGGCCATCGCTAACCAATGCTTGCGCTGGCCCTGTGGTTGATACAAAAACGAAATGGGGCGTGTCGAGCGTTCCATTAGCGCTTGGCAGATCACTTCAGCTCGCTCGCCCTTTAATGGCACGTTCGTAATCATGACGGGGGGCGTAATCACAGCCAGCTCAGTGGACGAATCAGCCGATAAATAGTGTTGCTGAATAAATGTTTCAAGAATAATCTGCAGATCAATTGGCTCGTCTTCGGATAACTTAATACCCTTGGAAAAATAGGCACGATCTCCCAAGTGACGGCCGCCACGAACCATCGCTAAATTGACACAAATTTGGCCATCGATTTCGGCAGCGGCCAAAATATCAACATCACCCTCCCCTTCGGCCGCCACATCCATAGACTGCTGCTGAAGAACATTGGATAAGTCAGCAATGCGATCACGAATCACAGCAGCCATCTCAAACTCCATAGCTGCGCTGTAGTTTTCCATCTCACGCTCAAGCTCAGCCAGAACAACTTGATGGTTACCCTCCAGAAAACGCAGGGCTTGGCCGACATCCTGCGCATACTGCTCCTTGCTTAATTTACCAACGCATGGTGCACTACAGCGATGAATTTGATGCAAGAGACAGGGGCGACTTCGATTACGAAAAATCGTATCCTCACAGGTTCGCAAGCGAAACACCTTTTGCAAAATTTGCACACTATTACGAACCGCCCAGGAGTTTGGGAAGGGTCCAAAGTAACGATTGCGTCGATCAATCTTGCCGCGATAGGAGGCTAAACGAGGGTAATCGTGTCCTGTGAGCATCAGATAGGGATAGGATTTGTCATCTCGAAAAAGAATATTGAACGGTGGGCTGTATTCTTTAATCAGATTATTTTCAAGAATCAAGGCCTCCGTTTCGGTGCGAGTAATCGTGATTTCGAAACGGATAATGCGCTTGACCATTCGCTCAATTCGGGGGGAATGGTTATTTTTCTGAAAATAACTCGAGACTCGCCTTTTAAGATCCTTGGCTTTGCCAACATATAAGATATGACCTGACTCATCAAAAAAACGATAGACGCCTGGTAGCCCAGGAAGTCCCTTTAAATCAATTCGTAAGGATTCAGGAAGTAAATTAGTCATGCGTTGGGATATTTTCTGCCAAATTATCGATAACTATGGCGATGCGGGTATTTGCTGGCGTCTAGCGCGGTCACTGGCAACTCAATACGATCAAAATATACGCCTATTTTGCGATGATTTGCATACCCTGCAACTCATCATGATGGAGCAATCCCATCTTAAGGGTATTGAGGTTCTTCCCTGGGAAACCAGTTATCAAAATACCCGCCATCCGCCAGAGCTGCCGGATGTTGTAATCCAAGCGTTCTCATGCGAGCTACCCACCCGCTATCTCAATAGCATTTTGGTCGCGCCCCAAAAGCCGATTCTGATTCATCTCGAGTATTTAAGTGCAGAGCCATGGGTTGCGGACTTTCATGGCAAACCATCCCCCAATACGCATGGTTTACAAAAATATTTCTTCTTCCCGGGATTTCAACCTAATACCGGAGGGCTGTTGCTTGATCCCATTCCAAAGAATCATCAGAACCACTGCCCCAACAGCCTAAAGATAATCTGGAATCAGTCTCACTCCCACTCAAAAAAAATGAGTATTTTTTCCTACCCAGGAGCGCCAATTAAAGAATGGCTCGCAAACCTCAATCAACTGGAAGAGCCCTTTGATATTTTTTTAGCATTTGGTAATGCGCAATTGCTCAATCTGCAGCAGCACCACTGGCCAAATTTAAATCTGATTTCGATGCCATTTATTCCCCAAGATGATTACGACTGGCTCTTGGCGCACTGTGACTTCAATATCGTGCGCGGGGAAGATTCGTTTATTCGAGCGCAGTTAGCAGGCAAGCCCTTTATTTGGAATATCTATCCCCAAGACGACGGCGCCCATCTTACGAAGCTCAAAGCATTTTTAGATCTGTACCTTGAGGGTGTCGATCCACAACTGCAAAATCTCATTACAGATGCAATGGATTGGCGGGGGGCTCAAGACTGGTGGGACCAGCTAGCGATGTGGTCAGAACACGCCCAACACTGGCAAAAAACTCTAATTAATCGACAATTCGATGGCGGCTTGGCGGGCAGATTAGTTCGGTTTGTCAGTTAAATCATTAACCAGTTAAAATGCTGGGTTTGAATCAATTGGCTCCAATGGGGGCCAATATCCGTAAATATCAGGAATTATTATGAAAATCGCTCAAGAACTCCGCGTGGGTAATGTTGTCATGATTAATGGTGACCCTATGGTCGTCCAGAAACACGAATACAGCCGCTCCGGCCGTAACTCGGCCGTAGTCAAAATGAAGTACAAGAACTTATTAACAGCAGCCCCGAATGAGGGTGTTTACAAAGCGGATGATAAATTCGATGTTGTGATTCTTGAGAAGAAAGAATGCACCTACTCCTATTTTGCAGACCCGATGTACACATTCATGGATGGCGACTTCAACCAATATGAGGTCGAGAAAGACAATATGGGTGATTCACTCAATTACCTTGAGGAAGGGATGGCGGTTGAGGTTGTGTTCTATGACGGTCGCGCGATTTCTGTTGAATTACCTACCTCGGTTGTGCGTGAGATTACCTATACTGAGCCAGCCGTAAAAGGTGACACCAGCTCCGGTAAGGTTCTTAAAAGCGCCAAAATTGCAACCGGCTTTGAGATTCAAGTTCCCTTGTTCTGTAGTACTGGGGATAAGATTGAAATCGATACCCGTACCGGCGAATATCGTAGTCGCGCTAACTAATGAATAAGGCCAAGGGTTTTTAATAAATCCTTGGCATGCAGATACTCAGCGTCTTTCTGCAATTCATCCCAGGACTGGGATTCACCCTTTGGAAATAATTTCTTGAGCCGTCTTGAAGACTCCGTGAATTTTTTTGGAGTAACGCTTAGTTCATTGAGTAAGCGATCAGCAAGATCGGGGCGATTACAAATCAGTACCGCGTCACATCCTGCCTTGAGTGCTAATTGAGCACCCTGAACCACATCACCAGCGACACTGGCCCCCTCCATGGAGAGGTCGTCACTAAAAATCACTCCACCAAACTTTAGCTTTTTGCGCAAGATGGTTTGCAACCAAATACTAGAAAAGCCGGCGGGTAATGCATCAACCTTGGGATAAATGACGTGAGCAGGCATCACTGAGGCAAGACTGATATCAAGCCACTGATATGGCTTCATATCATCTCTCTCAATGGATTTCAGTGAACGTTCGTCTTTCGGAATAGCAATATGGGAGTCTGCCTCAGCCCAGCCATGCCCTGGAAAGTGCTTACCGCAATTGGCCATATCACCCAAACGAAGCCCCTCATTCAAGCATTTTGCTAACATATACACAATTTCGGGATTGCGATGAAATGCGCGATCGCCAATCACGCCACTGCGGGCATAATCCAAGTCCAAAACGGGTGTGAAACTAAAGTCAATTCCGCATGCTCTTAGCTCAGCTGCAAGCACATAACCACATGCGGTTGCAGCTTTCATCGCAGTAATAGCAGAGCTTGCCCCGGTGCCAGTTTGCATCCATAGATCACCCAGACGGCGCATTGCGGGAAGATGCGTAAATCCATCCGTCCTACAACGCTGAACTCGACCACCCTCATGATCTATGCAAATCAGAATGTCGGAGCGGACTTGCTTGATTGACTTAGTAAGCGCAGTTAATTGTTTACGAGATTGAAAGTTCCGCCCAAATAAAATTACGCCCCCCGTCAAGGGATTTTTAATGCGTCGGATATCGTGTTGGTTTAAGGTAAGCCCCTCAACATCCAAAATAATGGGGCCTGGATTATGAGTCAATTTTTTTTGGGTTGCCACGGTCTCATCCAAGATAGTTTTGTGGATCAAAGCTGGTAACAATGGGTGTGCCATAACTGACGACCACAAACGCCATCACCATTTCTTGTTCGTCAGTCACCGTCACATGCGCATGCCATTGTTTATCTTCCATAAACTGCAACAGAGCCCCTGAATATTTTGTATAAGGCTTGCCGCTAGGCTCATTGAGTGTTTGCAAAGACCGCCAACTCATCGGCATATGCATACCCAAGCCAATCGCTTTTGAAAACGCCTCCTTAGCGGCAAAACGGGTAGCTAAGTAGGCCATCCCCCGCTTGTGATTACGGCTAAGTCGCTGTTGAAACACCTGATACTCCTCATCCCCCAAAACCCGCTTGGCTAAGCGACCTTGGGTGCGCTCATAAGCCGACTGCAGTCGACCCATCTGTAAGAGATCAGTCCCGATCCCGACAATCATTACGAACGCGCCTCATTCATGAGTCTGCGCATATCCCGAATCGCATTGGGTAGACCCTTAAAAATTGCCTCTGCAATGATCGCATGCCCAATATTTAGCTCGCTAATTTCAGTGATTTTGGCGATGGGCTGAACATTTTGCTCATTTAAACCATGCCCGGCATTGACTCGAAAACCTAAACTCTTTGCATAGCGTGCAGCCTCTGCAATTCGCTGCAGCTCAAATGATTGATGCTCTATTTGAGCATCTGCATAGGCTCCAGTGTGTAACTCAATTACATGTGCTCCAAGCTCCTTAGCGACATCAATTTGACGAGAGTCTGGATCAATAAAGAGTGAGACCCGAATACCAGCAGCCTGCAGTTGCTTGATGGCAGAGTGCACTTGATCCCGGTGAGTGGTTACATCGAGCCCACCTTCGGTAGTAATTTCGGTCCGCTTCTCAGGAACCAAGCACACATCCTGCGGCTTAACCTGAATCGCAATGCCCAGCATCTCCGCTGTAATTGCGCATTCCAAGTTCATACGGGTGCGAATCAAGGGTCGAAGCGCAAATAAATCGGCATCTTTGATATGACGTCGATCCTCACGCAAATGCAAGGTGATCAAATCAGCGCCTGCTGCTTCGGCAATTTGTGCGGCCATGAGTGGATCGGGATAGGATGTCCCCCTAGCATTACGCAGGGTTGCAACGTGATCGATATTAATTCCGAGCTCTAGTGGGGCCATACCGAATATTAAAGCCATAGTCCCACTTAGATCTTTTTTAGATCAATCAAGATTTGACGAGTGGTCAAAGCCTGATCTTGCAAGTGAATACCCAAGAGAAAACGCATTAATTGTTTGCTCTGGCTTAGGGTCTCTGATCCCGAAAAGTCTCCCTGCGCCATGGCTCGCAGTGCCGACCCCTCAAGTACCGGCCAATGATTGGGGTCATCGGGTTGCCATGGACGGATCCCCCTCTCGGGCTGATAGACATATCGCTCGCCATCAATTGGTTGCAAGCGGGTCTCCACACAATGATCAAGAGCTGCAGCATATCCAGTCTCTCGCAAAAGGGCCAGCTCAAATGGTCTTAAGGTTTGCTCGATTGATGGTCCGGAGGACTCGATTTGTGAGAGCGCATAAACTGTCTCGGCATAATGATCGTAGAGCGACTCGTAGGCATCTTCTCTAGCCAAAAACTTCACCAGCAGCTCATTGAGATAGAAACCACACAAAAGTGCATCTCCAACCAAAGCCGGAGAACCTCCGACCCATTCTGATTTAGTGAGAGTTCTCAGTTCTGATTTACCACTCCACGAGATGAGCAGTGGCTGAAAGCGCTGCAGAACTGGTCGTAAGCTCGAATGAGGGCGCTTCGCACCTTTAGCGATTAATGCCAGTCGTCCGTGCGAACGGGTAAATACATCCAGAATTAGGCTTGTTTCTTTATAGGGGATGCTGTGCAGTACAAATCCCGGCTCATCCAGAACACGAGCTCCTGCCATTTATTCCAAACCCTGAGCACGTAGTTCGGCAAGATCATCAGCCCATCCCCGCTTGACCTTAACCCAGGTTTCTAAGAAAACTTTGCTATCAAATAATGCTTCCATATCTAAACGGGCTTCAGTCGAGATCTTCTTTAGCCGCTCGCCTTTCTGACCAATGATCATTGCCTTATGGCTGTCGCGATCCACCAGAATAGTTGCAGCTATGCGTCGCATCGTACCGTCGAGCTTGAATTGATCAATCACCACAGAGCTTGAATACGGCAACTCATCGCCGGTATAGCGAAATACCTTCTCACGTAAGATCTCCGCAGCCATAAAGCGTTCGCTTCGATCCGTCAGGGTGTCAGGCTCGTATCGCACCTCGCCCTCCGGCAAATACTCTGCAATCACATCCAACAAACGTTCAATATCATCCTTATTTTTGCCGCTCATTGGAATCACCTCAGCAAAAGTTTGCTCTGGGCTTGCAATCGTTTCTGCTTCGCAACCCTTGGTTTGCTGAGCAATTGCTGCCCATGGCTGTGCCATTTTTTTCATGAACTCAAAGAGTGCTAAATCACGCTCTTCAGAATCATCAAAACGCGACGCAAATAAATCTAACTTATTTGCAACTAACAGTACCGGTTTGTCACTTGGTAATAATCGCAAAACTTTGACATCATCGGCACCCCAGTAGCCCGCCTCTACAATGAAGCAGATGACATCAACGTCGTGCAAAGTGCTGGTTACGGTTCGATTGAGGGTTTGGTTAAGGGTATTCATGACGCGCGTCTGAAAGCCCGGAGTATCGATAAAAATAAACTGTGCATGCTCACGCGTCTGCACCCCAGCAATTCGGTAGCGGGTCGTTTGCGCTTTGCGCGATGTGATGCTAATTTTTTGCCCTACGAGTGCATTTAATAGGGTGGATTTACCCATATTGGGCCTGCCCACTAATGCGATCGTGCCGCACCTAAACATATTAGTCCTTTAACTTAAGGGGGAGTTGGCCTTTAACCGGATCGGCTTTGGCAGCTTTCTTTTTTGCAGCACGGGTCTTCTTGGGCTTGCGCGACTCTTGTGGCAAGGCTTTTTGGACAGCAACTAGAGCAATTTTTGCGGCGCCCTGTTCTGCAGCGCGCCGCGATGCACCCTCGCCCTTCACGCTCACCTTGAGATTCGGGACAATGCACTCAACCTCAAACTGCTGATTATGAGCAGCACCGGTGGTGGCCACCACGTTATATGTGGGTAGGGGTAACTGAAAGCCTTGTAAATACTCTTGCAGCAAGGTTTTATCGTCTTTGCCCAAAGTTTTAGGATCCACGTTTTGCAAGATGGTGGAGTACAGTTTGCGCAGACTCGCTTTCGCTGCATCAAATCCTCCATCAATAAAAATGGCGCCCGCAATGGCTTCGAGCGTATCCGCCAGGATGGAGGGCCTTCGAAATCCACCGCTTTTTAACTCACCTTCTCCAAGCTTGAGATAGTCCGATAGCATCAAGGCTTGAGCAATTTCATAGAGCGCTTGTTGTTTCACTAAATTTGCCCGTACTCGCGATAGGTCACCCTCATCAAGATCGGCATAACGCTCATACAAAATCTCGGCAACAACACAGTTCAATACGGAGTCTCCCAAAAACTCGAGGCGCTCATTATTCTTTTTGCTATGACTGCGATGGGTTAAGGCTTGATTTAATAAATCAGGTTTTTTAAATTGATAGGCCAAACGATCCTGCAATGGGCCAAGATCGAGCGTTGCCCGGGCGTTCATTACTGAAAACTTCCAATCCGGCCGAGTGAGCCCATATTGAGCCAAATGAAAAAGGCGCGACCGACTAAGTTTTGATCGGGCACAAATCCCCAGAACCGTGAATCTAGACTGTTGTCGCGGTTATCGCCCATCACAAAATAATGACCTGCTGGCACCTTACAGCGCAGTGCAGTTCCTTGATATTGGCAGTTCTCCGATCCAGGAAAGTTCTCGCCTTGATAGATCGTGCTGCGATCGGGATCATTCAAAATCTCGTGGACATTACCTCCAAGATCCGCTGGAAAGCTCTCTTGGTAGAGCTTGGAATACCGCATGCTCTCAGGATCAAGGTAAGGCGCCCCACCTGCATATTGAAGTGGCTTGCCGTTAATCGTGACCTTTTTATCCTCATAGAGGATGTCATCACCCGGAATCGCAATCACGCGTTTGATGTAATCAACTGACTGATCTTTGGGGTAACGAAAGACAACCACATCACCCCGTTTTGGGGTGCCGATCTCAATGATTTTCTGATTGATTACTGGCAAACGAATGCCATAGGTGTATTTATTGACGACAATGAAATCTCCAATTTGCAAAGTTGGAATCATCGATCCAGATGGAATCTTAAATGGCTCAATCAAAAATGAGCGCAGAATGAATACCGCCAAAATAACCGGGAAGAAACTTGCCGAATACTCCAGCCAAAGTGGCATCCGCTCAATTCCGGCAGCTTTGCGTTGTGGGGCAAAGTAGAGTTTATCGGCAACCCATGCAATGCCTGTAATGATGGCCAAGATGAATAGGATGAGGGCAAAGTTCATTTTTCTTCCACCTGCAGGATGGCCAAAAATGCTTCTTGCGGAATTTCAACATTACCCACTTGCTTCATACGCTTCTTGCCCTCTTTTTGCTTCTCGAGTAACTTGCGCTTGCGGGTAATGTCACCACCATAGCACTTCGCCAATACATTCTTTCGTAAAGCCTTGACGTTTTCTCTGGCAATAATATTGCTACCAATTGCCGCCTGAATTGCGACATCAAACATTTGTCTAGGAATAATGCCGCGCATCTTAGCAACCACCTCGCGACCGCGCGATTGACTATTACTTCGATGCACAATGATGGACAAGGCATCAACCCGATCGCCATTAATTAAGATATCGACCTTCACCACATCCGCTGGTCGGTACTCTTTAAACTCATAATCCATCGAGGCATAACCTCGTGAGACGGATTTCAGGCGATCAAAGAAATCCAAGACGATTTCTGCCATCGGCAACTCATAAGTGAGCTGTACCTGACGCCCTAAATAGGTCATATTGGTTTGAATGCCCCGCTTACCAGTGCACAAGGTAATGACCGAACCAACGTATTCTTGGGGCATATACAAATTGACTGTCACAATCGGCTCTAAGATTGTTTCGATCTTGCTGGGGTCGGGCATTTTGGATGGGTTGTCCACCACCACATTCGTACCATCGCGTTGCTCAACCTGGTAAACAACCGTTGGTGCGGTTGTAATCAAGCTCATATCAAACTGCCGCTCTAAACGCTCTTGCACAATTTCCATATGCAATAGACCTAAGAATCCGCACCGAAATCCAAACCCTAAAGCTTGAGAGACCTCCGGATCGAACTGCAAAGATGCGTCGTTCAATTTGAGCTTTTCAAGCGACTCGCGTAACGCATCGTATTGATTGGCTTCTACTGGATATAAACCTGCAAACACCTGCGGCTTAACCTCTTTAAACCCTGGCAGTGGCTGTGGCGCAGGGGTGCGACCCTGTTGACCAGATGCATGGGTCACGGTATCGCCCACTTTGGCGGCCTTCAGTTCTTTGATACCAGCAATAATGAATCCAACCTCGCCAGCACTGAGCTGGGGACGCGTCACTGACTTTGGAGTAAAAACACCAAGCTGTTCCACTAAATGGGTAGAGCCTGTAGCCATCAAGGTAATTTTGTCTTTTGGTTTTAGGGTACCGTTCACCACTCGCACCAACATCACTACGCCCACATAGTTATCAAACCATGAATCAATAATTAAGGCTTGCAGAGCTTGTGTGGCATCACCCTTTGGTGGTGGCACGCGCCGAATCATTTCTTCTAAAACATCAGCGACGCCCAGTCCTGTTTTAGCAGAACAGGTAATGGCATCGGTTGCATCAATACCGATGACATCCTCAATCTCTTTCTTAGCCGACTCAGGATCCGCGGATGGTAAATCGATCTTATTAAGAATCGGAATGACTTCTACACCAAGCTCTGTGGCGGTATAGCAGTTAGCCACCGTTTGCGCCTCAACCCCTTGGCTGGCATCGACAACTAACAATGCCCCTTCACAGGCAGACAGAGAGCGACTGACCTCATAAGAGAAATCGACGTGCCCTGGGGTATCAATCAAATTGAGGTTGTAGGTTTTCCCATCTTTTGCCTTGTACGTAAGGGCAGCGGTTTGGGCCTTAATGGTAATACCCCGCTCGCGCTCAATGTCCATGGAATCAAGAACTTGTTCCTCCATTTCACGGTCGGAAAGACCGCCGCACAGCTGAATAATGCGATCCGCTAGGGTCGATTTACCATGGTCAATATGGGCAATGATGGAGAAATTACGGATGTGATCCATTGGCGCTGTTCGATAGGGGTCTTGATAAAACGCCTTGTCGCAACGCAACACAATGATGCGCTGCAATAAGATGTCTTTCCTTTATTGTACTGGGAGCAGAAAAATCAGCGCTTTTCCTTGCCCTCAAGGGAAATAACCCAAGCAAAAAGGGGTGACTTTTGGTCACCCCTTGATGGTTTTTTGATCCTGTATCCGAATTTATTTCTGAGCGGGTCGGATGGGTACTACGATGGTGGCATCCCCGCGACGCACAAAAATAGGTACTGCCTTGCTAGGGTCAAGGGCTTTGGTCACAGACTCAAATTGCTTGATCCCGGTAATATCGGCATCACCAATTCGGACAATCACGTCTCCAACCCGCAAGCCAGCTCTAGCAGCGGCGCCATCACCCACATTGGTAATCTCAACCCCGCCTTTGCCGCCCAATTCCTTATTTTTGGCTTCAGTCAATTCGGTAACACTGATACCCAATGATTTGTTTGCCGTACCAGCTTGCGAAGCTGGAGCCTCTGACTTGCGTGCAACCGCTTTATCAGGCTCTGCATCTGCAACCACAACCGTTAAATCACGGGTTGCCCCTTTGCGCCAAACTTTAACCGTTGCCGAGGTGCCGGGTTTGGTCTCACCCACAATACGAGGCAGGTCGGTGGACTTATTAATATCGCGCCCGTTAAAGCTTAAGATCACATCACCAGCCTCAATGCCGCCCTTGGCTGCAGGCGCACCAGGTTCTACATTACGGACAAAAGCGCCACGTGGTTTGCCAAGACCAAGGCTTTCAGCCACCTCTTTATTGATCTCACCAATCGCCACGCCAATTCGTCCGCGCACTAAACGGCCAGTGGTTCTTAGTTGATCCGCGACCCGAATAGCCTCATCGATCGGGATTGCAAATGAAATTCCCATATAGCCACCTGAGCGACTGAAGATTTGAGAATTAATACCAATCACTTGGCCAGCCGTATTGAGCAATGGTCCACCAGAGTTTCCGGGATTAACTGCGACATCGGTTTGAATGAATGGCAAGTAGTCTCCGGTGTCACGGCTTTTAGCAGAGACAATTCCCGCGGTCACGGTATTTTCCAGACCAAAGGGAGAGCCAATCGCCACAACCCACTCACCCACCTTCACCTTGGAGGAGTCGCCTAGAGGGAGTTTTGGTAAGCCGGTAGCGTCAATTTTTAAGACTGCGAGATCGGTACGTTTGTCAGCACCGAGTAGTTTTGCCTTGAACTCACGCTTATCCGTTAAGGTGACATAAATCGTTGTTGCACCCTCAACCACGTGTGCATTGGTCATCACAATTCCATTGGAGTCAATAATGAATCCCGAACCAACGCCACGTTCAATCTCTTCTGGTTGGCCACGTCGGTTGCCCTGACCGCGTGGGGTATTTGGTGCTCCTGGAAGGGGTACCCCAAAAAAGCGACGGAAGAATTCTGCTTGTTCATCAGGTATGCCTGGAGCAGAACCTTGAGCCTGTTGATTGGATAACCTCTCAGTGGTGCGAATATTAACCACTGCGGGACTAGCCTTTTCAACTAATTCCACAAAATCTGGGATTGCGACCCGAGGTGGCTGAGTGTTTGTTTGAGAGGAAACCATCGGTGAAAACGACAGAATTCCCCAGCTAAATACCGAGAAAACGACCAATAGAATTTTTTTCATACGAAATTGAGCTTTGCTCAACCCATTAGTTGCAATACTCTAGATATTAGGGCTTTTTCCCAAATATCAAGGTACCGTTGGTACCCCCAAATCCAAAATTGTTTTTAACGGCGAAATCGATTTTGAGATCCCTAGCGGTATTGGCGCAGTAATCAAGGTCGCATTCGGGGTCTTGATTGAAAATATTGATAGTCGGTGGTGATTTTTGATGGTGCAATGCAAGAACGGTAAAGACCGATTCTAGGCCTCCAGCGCCACCCAATAAATGCCCAGTCATCGATTTCGTAGAGTTCACCACCACTTTTTTGGCATGATCACCCAAAGCCGCCTTGATGGCATCCGTTTCATTCTTATCACCCAAGGGTGTTGATGTGCCATGTGCGTTGACATACTGAATTTGATCTGCCGTAATCCCTGCATCACGCATTGCATTCACCATGCAACGACGCGGGCCATCCATATTTGGTGCGGTCATATGATAGGCATCACCGCTCATTCCAAAACCACATAACTCCGCATAAATTTTGGCGCCACGTGCTTTCGCATGCTCGTACTCTTCGAGCACCATTACGCCGGCACCCTCACCTAAAACAAATCCATCGCGGTCTTTGTCCCAGGGGCGCGAGGCAGTTGCGGGATCATCATTACGGGTCGACAATGCTCTCGCAGCAGCAAAGCCGCCGATACCCAAAGCAGAAATAGTCGACTCAGCGCCGCCAGCGATCATCACATCTGCGTCGCCATACTGAATCAAGCGGGCAGCCAAACCAATACTATGTAAACCCGTCGTACAGGCAGTAACCGCCGCGACATTAGGACCCTTGAGATTAAAGAGGATGCTCAAATGCCCAGAAATCATGTTAATGATCGAGCCCGGCACAAAAAATGGGGAGATGCGCCGCGGCCCACGTGAGAGCAACTCAGCATTGGTATCCTCAATCATCGGCAAACCGCCAATGCCTGAGCCAACCAATACGCCAATTCGCTCAGAATTTTGATCAGTTACCTCTAGGCCACTATCTTTAATGGCTTGGGTGCCAGCTGCAATTCCATAATGAATGAAGGTGTCCATATGCCGAGCCTCTTTGGCAGAGATGTATTCCTCGACATTGAAATCTTTAACCTCACCAGCAAAATGCACACTAAGCGCTGAGTGGTCAAACTTAGTGACCGTAGCAATACCCGTCTTACCCGCAATCAGGTTATCCCATGCGGTTCCAACTGAATTGCCAACTGGTGAAATCAGACCTAAGCCGGTGACCACCACGCGACGTGGTTGATTTGATGCGGGCACGGCTTAGCCTAGATAAGAATTAAGCCTGTCCAGCTTTCGTTTTTGCGAAATCAATCGCAAGCTGTACAGTGGTAATTTTTTCAGCTTCTTCGTCTGGTATCTCAATACCAAACTCGTCTTCTAAAGCCATTACCAATTCAACTGTGTCAAGAGAGTCTGCGCCAAGGTCATTCACAAAAGAAGACTCATTTTTGATGTCTGCTTCTGGCACGCCTAACTGCTCAGCCACAATTTTCTTAACGCGTTGTTCGATGTTGTCCATTCATTCCCTCCGGGACTTGTTAAAACGAATTACAGGATTTTATCAGTTTGTTTGTGACGCCGATCATTTGACAGGAGACTCAAGCCAGATATAGGCCACCATTGACATGGAGGGTATTTCCGGTGATGTATGCCGCTGCGGGTGAGGCCAAGAAAGCGACCGCCTGGGCGACATCCTCAGGGGTGCCTAAGCGTGCTAGGGGAATATTGGCCTTGAGGCTATTTTGCTGGTCCTCGCTTAAAGCGCGGGTCATATCCGTATCGATAAATCCGGGTGCTACACAATTCACCGTGATATTACGGCTACCAATCTCACGTGCCAGAGCCCGGGTCATGCCAGCGACTCCCGCCTTGGCAGCCGCATAATTTGCCTGACCAGCATTGCCCATATGACCAACAATCGAGGTGATATTAATAATCCGGCCTGATCGGGCCTTCATCATGGGTCGCAACACGGCTTGCGATAACTTAAATACCGAACTCAGATTGGTAGCAATCACATCTGACCACTCATCCTCTTTCATGCGCATCGCTAATTGATCTTTGGTAATGCCTGCGTTGTTGACCAAAATATCAATGCGCCCAAATTGCTTGACGATATCCTCAATCATTGCATCACAGGCGGCTCCTTCTGTGACATTCAAGACTTTACCAATGCCCTTAGATGAACTCAATCGCTCGGAGATTGCATTCGCACCCGACTCTGAGGTTGCGGTACCGATCACGATTGCGCCACAAAGGGCCAATTCATCGGCGATTGCCTGTCCGATACCGCGCGATGCGCCGGTTACTAGTGCTACTTGATTCGTCAAATCGAGGTTCATAAGAATTTCACAAATTAGGTTTTTAACTGTTGCAATGCGTCCATTAAACTTGACTCATCGGTAATCGCCATGCCTTGAAGACGATCATCAATGCGTTTTGTTAATCCAGCCAGTACTTTACCGGGACCACACTCAACAACCTGAGTAACTCCGCGATCAGCCATAGCACGAATGGTCTCTTGCCAACGTACCGGCTTAGCTGCTTGACGAACTAAGGCGTCTTTGATTTGCTCTGGGGTCACCAAAATGGATACGTCCACATTATTAATGACTGGCACACAAGGTGCATGAAATTCAATGCTCTCTAAATAACTCTTCAGCTTTTCCGATGCAGGCTGCAGGAGCGAGGAATGGAACGGGGCAGAGACTGGGAGGGGTAGAGCACGCTTGGCGCCAGCTGCTTTGAGTAGCTCGCATGCCTTAGTCACCGCCTCGGTCGCACCGGCAATCACAATCTGGCCAGGGGCGTTGAAATTAACAGCCTCGACGACTTTGCCGCACTCGCGACTTGCGAGCGCACACACTTCGATCACTTTTTGATCATCAAGCCCCAAAATTGCCGCCATGCCACCTGTGCCCACCGGCACCGCCGATTGCATGGCCTCTGCACGAAATCGTACCAAAGGTAAGGCATCTTTAAAACGAATCACACCAGCAGCAACCAAGGCTGAGTACTCCCCCAAGCTGTGGCCTGCAACCACGCTGGGCTTGGGTCCGCCAGAGGCCAACCAGGCTCGATAGCAAGCAACACCGGCGGTCAGCATCACTGGTTGAGTGTTGGTGGTTAAGGCCAATGCCTCAGCTGGCCCCTCCGCAATTAACTTACCAATGTTCTCACCCAACGCATCGGATGCTTCTTGCAGAGTGGCATGCACCTCTGTTCGCGAAGCCAGCGAGTTCAGCATCCCCACGGATTGTGAGCCTTGACCTGGAAATACAAATGCAAATGTCATATCAATTTTTTCTCATTAATAGCGCAATACAACCGCGCCCCAAGCAAAACCGCCCCCAACTCCTTCTAGCAAAATGTGCTGACCGCGCTTAATTTGACCCGATCGAATGCCATGATCGAGCGCCAGGGGAATCGATGCGGCAGAGGTATTACCATGCTCATGCACCGTGACAATCACTCGATCCATGGACATTCCCATTTTGCGGGCCGTTCCTTCCATAATGCGAATATTAGCTTGGTGAGGGACGAGCCAGTCAATTTGTTCAGGCTGCATATTGGCTTTTTGCAAAACCTCGTGGGCGACCTGTTCTAACACCTTCACGGCTAATTTAAAGACAGATTGGCCATCCATGCGTAAAAAGGGAACTCCTTCAATCCCGCCGCAAGTTGCTCGTCCAGGAACGCACAAAATATCACGTTGACTACCATCTGCATGCAAGGCGCTCGCTAAGATTCCGGCCTGATCGGAGGCTTCGAGCGCAACAGCACCCGCTCCATCTCCAAAAAGTACGCATGTACCCCGATCCTTGAAGTCCAAGATTCGAGAGAACACTTCAGCCCCGATGACCAAAATCTTTTGGTACATGCCAGCCCGAATAAACGCATCCGCCGTACTCAGGGCATACGAAAACCCAGCACACACCGCCTGCACATCAAAGGCAGCACAACCATTCCTTAGACCTAATTTATCTTGAATCACGCATGCCGTGCTTGGAAAACCGCCTAGATGATCGGGGGTTGAGGTCGCCAAAATGATTAACTCAATGTCATCGGCATTCCATTGCGCTTCCATCATCGCACCCTGTGCTGCCTTGACCGCCAAATCACTGGTTAGTTCATCGGGGGCGGCAAAATGCCTGGCTGAAATGCCACTACGGGTCTTAATCCAATCATCACTGGTCTCAACACCCTCTTTGGCTAAACGGTCAACCAAGTCTTGATTACTCAGCCTTAATGCGGGCAGATAACTGCCGGTGCCCGCAATCCGAGCAAATCGACTCTTACTCATGCGGACCTCAACGTAAATGACTCAGCAATTTTCTCGACCATGCGATTCTTGGCGGCATCGTATGCACGCTCAAGCGATACCTTATAGGCAAAGCGATCAGCAGAGCCATGGCTTTTGATGACGCAACCCTTGAGGCCCAACAGAACTGCGCCGTTGTAGCGCCGATGATCCACCCGTTGGCGCACTCTTTTCAACGGCAATAAAGCAGCCAGGCCCATTAATTTAGTTAGTAAGGATCGATTAAATTCTTCACGGATCATGCCACTCATCATTTTCGCCAAGCCTTCGCTGGCTTTTAAAACAACGTTGCCAACGAAGCCATCGCAAACCACAATATCCGTGGTCCCCTTGAATATATCGTTCCCTTCGACATTGCCATAAAAATGCAATTGGCTTTGGCGCAATAGTTCCGCAGTTTGTTTCACTACCTCATTACCCTTAATGACTTCTTCGCCAATGTTCAGTAGGCCAATAGAAGGCTGTGGGTTGCCATTAACCACCCGCAACATCACATCAGCCATTTGCGCAAATTGTAAAAGATGAATTGGCTCGCAATCGGCATTGGCACCGAGATCAAGTACGGTAGTGCCCTTTCCCAACTCATTCGGTATCGCCGTCGCAATTGCTGGTCGATCAATCCCATCCAAGGTTTTTAAGATATAGCGGGAGATTGCCATCAACGCGCCCGTATTACCTGCAGAAATGACAGCGTCTGCCTTGCCATCACGCACCTGCTCGATAGCAACGCGCATGGATGAGTCTTTCTTACGACGCAAAGCCACTTCAATGGGGTCGTCCATTAAGACGATTTCAGAGGCGCCAAGAATCTGAAAGCGGTCTAGTAAATTTGGATTGGATTTGCGAATCGACTGCCCAATCGCTTGGGCATCGCCAATGGCAACAATCTTAGCGTCGGGATGATCTCGCAGAAAATCACAGCAGGCTGGGATCGTAACTTCAACTCCAAAGTCCCCGCCCATAGCATCCACTGCCAGAGTGATACTCATTGAATGTGTATGAAACGTCGATTGTGTTTAAGAAAAAAGCGGCCTGAGCCGCTTCGATCAAACAATGAGGAATTAGTCGTTCTTCGTTTTAACGACTTTACGACCACGGTAGTAACCATTAGGGGATACGTGGTGGCGCAAATGGGCCTCACCGGTGGTGGACTCTACTGCAATCGCGGGTGCAGTCAAAAAATCGTGAGCACGATGCATGCCACGTTTCGAAGGGGATTTTTTATTCTGTTGGACGGCCATAATGAACTCCTAAGCAAGGCGCAATTCTAACATATAAAGTGGTAAAAACCCGCATTCGCCAACAAAATGATGGCTATTTCTTGAGGTTTTTCAATGCCTTAAAGGGATTAGGCCGTTCCAAGTCAGCCTCCACTGGCCGCAATTGACACTGGCCGACCGGGTGTTTAGGGGCGTGAGGCAGCGCTAGCAAAATCTCATCTTCGATCGCTTCAAGCAAATTAAAGTGGGTTGAGGCAACCATTGCCTCCTCGTCATCTCGATCCATGGGGAATTGATCCGCCTCCAATTCCGTTCTTAAAAAAACGTAGGTCTTGTGTATTTCCAACTCCAATCCGATGGGCTCTAAGCAACGTTGACAGGCAATCGCTATCCGCCCCCGAATCTTTACCTCAATGAACGGCCGATCATCGCGATGCCAACCTACAATTTGGCAATCAAATCCATCGCCCGGACTCACAGAAGCTGATTCTGCTAAAAGTCGTGGAAAATCGGCAAGCTGGATAAATCCCTCGCCTTGATAAGAGACAGGCGCTAACATATCAACTCTAAGCAAGGAGCTGGGGTTCATCTCTAGAGATTGAATTGGGTAAGGCGAGTTCTGTGTCATTCGATCGACGATTTGTAATTTATTTAAGCCATTGACATTATCAAACATCATTTAGTTACTCACTTATGCCGTCGGCCACCACCCTGATTCTTGCCTCAAGCTCACCTTATCGACAGCAGCTGCTTCAACGACTTGGGGTGCCATTTGTAGCGATTGCACCTAACCTAGATGAATCCCCGCTACCAGGCGAGACTCCCAAAAATCTCACACTTCGGTTAGCACAAGCAAAAGCACAAGCGATCGCATCCTTGCATCCGAACGCTTGGGTGATTGGCTCCGATCAAAGCGCCGATTTAAATGGTCACATCATTGGTAAGCCAGGTTCGCACGCCGCCGCTTTAGCCCAACTCAAACAAATGCAGGGTCAAGTCGTTGTTTTTCATACATCACTTTGCCTAATCGCTCAGGGTTTTTGCGAAACAATCCATGTCCCAACCGCTGTTCAATTTCGCAATCTACCCGAGCAAGTTTTGGATCAATACCTTCGTTTAGAACAGCCTTATGACTGTGCTGGTAGCGCTAAATCAGAAGGTATGGGAATTATTCTTCTCGAAAAAATTGAGAGCGAAGATCCAACGGCACTGATTGGTTTACCTTTAATTGCCCTGACAAGCCTACTCCTTCAAGCGGGAATTCCTCTACCTGCAACACAAAAATCTGAATAGCATGCAAATTGGTAACTTGTATTTGGTGCCCAATACATTAGGTAGTGACAACCGAGCTGCGCAACTCCATCACGTCATACCAGCCGAGAACCTTCGACTGATTGCAAAAATTAAATATTGGATTGTGGAAGACGCCAAAACAAGCCGTGCATTTTTAAATGCCGTTCATGAAATCGAACCACTACACCATTCATTACAAGAGATGGTGATGCAAGAGTGGCGCGGCCCCGACCGCAAACATGCCTTGAGCCTTAAACCGGAGGAATTGCTTGCCCCCATTCAAGCGGGGCACGATGTGGGCCTATTGTCAGAAGCAGGCGTTCCAGGCGTTGCTGATCCTGGCGCAGAGATTGTCCAAGCCGCACATCAATGTGGGGCTAAAGTTAAGCCCTTAGTAGGTCCCAGCTCAATATTGCTCGGACTGATGGCAAGCGGTCTTAATGGTCAACGCTTTCAATTCAATGGATATCTTCCTGTTGAAGCCGCAGAGCGTTCAAAAAAGCTTAAGGAATTAGAAGAAAACTCCAGGCGGCACCGCGAGACCCAAATTTGGATTGAAACTCCCTATCGAAACACTGCAATGCTGCAAAGCTGCTTAAGTTCGCTATCCCCCCAAACTCGTCTCTGCGTAGCGATTGATTTAACGCTAAATAGTGAATGGGTATGGACTGGGTCGACTGAATCTTGGCGCAAGCGCTATACCAAACCGGAAGCCCTATCCGATCTCGTCAAAAATAGACCTGCTATTTTTTTGATGCTCGCTTAGTGTTAGCGCATCTCCGCACTTCGCGATAAGGCCTTGCTAATCGCAGCGCCGGTCTCCGCCCCAAAGCGCTTCGCGACTCGCTCAGCAAAATTCTCTTTGAGGGTGTACTCCACCACATCGGGTGTTTTTAAAAGATCGCGTGCGACAGAATCAACCGTGCCGTAACCATCGACCAATCCCAACTGAACTGCCTGTTCGCCATTCCATACTCGACCCGAAAAAATATCCGGGTCATTCTTCAGGCGCTCGCCGCGACCCTCTTTCACGACAGTAATAAATTGCTCATGGATTTCATCGAGCATTTTTTTAACCATCTCGACTTGCTTGGGATTTTCTTTAGAGAATGGATCGAGCATGCCCTTATCCGACCCCGCCGTAATCAAACGTCGCGAGATACCCATCTTATCCATCAGCCCGGTAAATCCAAAGCCGCCCATGACGACTCCAATCGAGCCAACAATACTGGCTTTATCCACCAAAATCTTGTCTCCGGCCACCGCCACATAGTACCCACCCGAAGCACAAACATCTTCAACTACGACATAAAAAGGTTTATCGGGATACAGGCCACGCAAACGTTTGATCTCATCATTAATCATGCCAGCTTGCACAGGAGAGCCGCCCGGACTATTGATACGGAGTACTACCCCGGCAGCCTCTTTGCTTTCAAATGCGGCGCTCAATGCTGAATTAATATCCAATGCATTTGCGACCGAATTGGGTGAAATCTCACCTTCAATGCTAACGAGTGCAGTATGTTTGCCACTGCCCCCGCTCCCCGGTAAGCCAATATCAAAGATTTGTGTCACAAGACCCACCAAAACAACCAGGGTCAAGATACGCAGAATGGCTCGCCAACGTCTTGCCTTGCGATTTTCTTTAAGGTTCTCAAGCAATAAATGCTCGAGAGCACTGCGCTCCCACTGCGCATTTGAATTGGATGACTCGGGGTTTTGATTCATATTCTTAACTCGCTTTACTTAATTCGGTAGGATCTTGGGATGGTTGATGCAAATTCTGCATCAACCAGTTTCCTAAAACCTCTACATTATCAAAGCAAGCCAAAGAATTTGCAGAGCGCAAGGCATCGGCTGGGTGGGCACCATAAGTAACTGCGATCGCATCCACTCCAGCAGCTTGAGCCATCTGAAGATCGTGCGTTGTATCCCCAATCATCAACATCTTGCGCACTGGGACTTGAAGACGATCCGATAAATCCATCAACATACCTGGGTGGGGTTTGGCGAAGGACTCATCTGCAGTTCGTGTGTCATGAAATAGATGTTCTAACTGATGATGACGCAACGATCGATCGAGCCCGCGTCTGGGCTTGCCTGTTGCTACCCCCAACATAAAGCCCTGGGTTTTTAAGCTCTCAAGCAAGTCTCGCATGCCCTCAAAAAGATGCAGTTCATGATCCTTTGCTAAATAGTGATAGCGAAAACGATCGACGAGCGTTGGAAAATGCTTAGGGTCGATGGTTGGCACTACACGTCGCAGTGAATCATGAATACCCAAACCAATCACATAGCTCGCAATCGAGTCCTCGGGTACCGGAAAATCCAGATCTCGGCAAGCCTGCTGAATGCAATGGACGATCGTTGGCGTGGAATCCATAATCGTGCCATCCCAGTCCCAGACGATTAACTCATAACGACGTTCGTTTGTCTTCAATCGATCTCTTTCGGTTGTTGCGTTTTAGCCAAAAAACGGCTGTCCCATTGTGCAAGAAAATCATGAAACCGTTTTGGCAGATCGGCTTCTATACGCATTTTCTCCAAAGTTTTAGGATGGGAGAAGACCGCAAGATGTGCATGGAGAAAAAGTTGCTTAACCCTCAACTCCTTATCGCCGGATTCCAAACCATATTTATCGTCACCCAAGATTGGATGTCCGATTTTTTGTAAATGCACCCGAATTTGATGGGTGCGCCCGGTTTTTAACTGCGCTTCAACCAATGTAAAACTCGTGCTATCGCGTTGGAAGAGCTCTGTAACCCGAATGTTCGTGTGACTTGCTTGTCCTTTTGGATCCACCCGAACCCGACGCTCACCGTTCTCTAGTAGATATTTCAGCAGAGGAAACTTTAACTGCTTGGTGCCAGTCATTGCATCCATTGCTCCATGGGCAATTAAGCGATAACGC
The DNA here is from genome assembly GCF_003065385.1 of Polynucleobacter acidiphobus. Taxonomy (NCBI): domain Bacteria; kingdom Pseudomonadati; phylum Pseudomonadota; class Betaproteobacteria; order Burkholderiales; family Burkholderiaceae; genus Polynucleobacter; species Polynucleobacter acidiphobus. The sequence continues at coordinate 477,844 of NZ_CP023277.1, read as the reverse complement.
TTATCGGTTAAGCCCTCCCGAATCTGCCGATGCATTTCCAGAAGTGCACTGCGCTTTTTTGCCATGATCAGGATTCCAGAAGTGTCGCGATCTAAGCGATGAACTAGTTCCAAAAATGAATTCTCTGGCCTTGCCTTACGAAATAACTCAATCGCCCCCAACTGCACACCCGAACCCCCATGAACCGCCAGCCCAGAGGGTTTATCAATCACTAACAAATATTCATCCTCAAACAAAATGGGGATATCCGTTGCCAGGGTTTTAGCCTGAGCTTCCGAGATCACTTGATCCAATTTCTTAGGCTCAGCCAATCGGGTTGGAGGCAAGCGAACCACATCACCCTCAACCAGGCGAGAGCTTGGCAGGGCCCTCTTTTTGTTGATCCGCACCTCGCCTGAGCGAATAATTCGGTAAATATGGCTTTTTGGAACCCCTTTAGCCCACCTTAATAAATAATTATCCAGTCGCTGACCGGCAAAATCAGGTCCCACGGTTTCCAAAACGGCTGCCAAAACCTTGGTTTTAGAGGCTTCCTTGCCAGAAATGCGGGGTTTTGAGGGGGGTTTTGTGGATTTATTCATTGGATCATCCCCATTGTCGACCGTTTTGTGTCCTATAATCAAGGCTCTAAGTCATTGATGACTAAGAATTTGAATTCCGGAGCTTGGAGTCGCCCATGAATAGACTCCCGGGGTTGCCCCTCTCCCGTTTTAATGAGGCGCAAGGGTTGGCGTGATATTTGCCGCGACCCCCGAAAGCAGATGACCGTTTTTAAAACGAGCGCCTACATTGAGAACTAAAGGACATCTCTGTGGCGAGCGTTCATGTGAGACCTAAGCCAATTTAATTGGTACTTTTCCTGTTTAGGAACTTTGTTTGTCTCACCCCAGAACTCTGGGGATTTTCTTCAGAGCTTATTTGTCATCCACTTCGTGTCGCTCAAGTCCGTCTCCCATTTAGGAGAGTGTTATGAAGCGCATGTTATTCAATGCAACGCAACAAGAAGAGTTGCGGGTTGCCATCGTTGATGGTCAAAAATTAATCGATATCGATATTGAAACTGCCGGCCGCGAACAGCGCAAAGGCAATATTTATAAAGGTGTCATCACCCGAATTGAGCCGTCTTTAGAGGCCTGCTTCGTCAACTATGGCGAGGAGCGGCACGGTTTTTTACCCTTTAAGGAAGTCGCTAGAACCTACTTTAAGGATGGCATTGATGTCCGCAATGCGTCGATCAAGGATGCGCTGCGGGAGGGTCAAGAAATCATTGTTCAGGTTGAAAAAGAAGAGCGCGGTCAAAAAGGCGCTGCCCTAACCTCCTTTATCTCTCTAGCGGGACGTTATCTAGTATTAATGCCAAACAATCCGCGCGGAGGTGGTGTATCACGCCGCATTGAAGGCGAGGATCGGCAAGAGTTACGTGAAGCCATGGCGCAACTTGAGGTACCCGATGGAATGAGCATTATTGCCAGAACCGCAGGAATTGGTCGGGATGCCACCGAGTTGCAGTGGGACCTTAATTACCTCATGCAATTGTGGAAAGCCATTGATGAGGCAGCCAAAGGAAACTCGGCGCCCTTACTCATTTACTTAGAGTCGAGTCTTGTGATCCGAGCTATTCGCGATTATTTCCAGCCCGACATTGGCGAGATTCTGATTGATACCGATGATATTTATGAGCAAGCCCAGGCATTCATGTCAGTGGTGATGCCAGATAACTTGCCTCGGGTAAAGCGCTATCAAGATGATGTCCCTCTTTTCTCACGATTCCAAATTGAGCATCAAATTGAAACCGCCTATTCCAGAACGGTTCCCCTGCCCTCTGGCGGCGCAATCGTCATTGATCACACGGAGGCCTTGGTATCAGTCGATGTGAACTCTGCGCGCGCAACGCGTGGGTCAGATATTGAGGAGACCGCAACTCGAACCAATCTCGAGGCGGCCGATGAAATTGCACGGCAAATGCGCCTGCGTGATCTTGGCGGCCTAATCGTGATTGACTTCATTGACATGGAGTCCTCGAAGAGTCAGCGAGATGTTGAAAATCGCCTACGCGATGCCTTGCGCCACGATCGGGCACGGGTGCAAATGGGCAAGATTTCTAAATTTGGTTTGATGGAGCTCTCGCGTCAGCGTTTGCGCCCAGCTCTATCAGAAGGCAGTCACGTTACTTGCCCACGTTGCAATGGAACAGGTCATATTCGTGATACCGAATCCTCTGCATTGCAAGTCCTGAGAATTATTCAGGAAGAGGCTATGAAAGAGAATACCGCCGCGATCCACTGCCAGGTGCCAGTGGAGGTGGTTGCCTTCTTGCTCAATGAAAAGCGGGCTGAAGTGATCAAGATTGAGACGCGCTTTAAGGTGCATATTTTGATGATCCCCAATAAGCATCTGGAGACCCCTCATTACAAATTAGAACGTCTGCGTCATGATGACCCCCGCTTAGATGAGCAAAAACTGAGCTATGTCATGGTGGAGGAAGCCTCGCGCGAACTCGAAACCGATGCAGTCATTGGTCGCAAAAATGATGAGGTGCGTGCTCGCCCTGAGGCTGCAGTAAAAGGGATTACCCCAAGTCAACCAGCGCCCGCCGCATCACCGCGTCCAGTTCGGGATCCAAAACCCAGTTCCTCCACTCCTGAGTCAGGCGGTTTCCTCGGGTTTATCAAAAAACTTTTTTCTTCGAGCACGCCACCGGCAGCTCCAGAGACAAAACCAAATCCCCGATCTGAAAATCGTGGCCGTAATGGTGATCGCAACCGCAACAGGGGTCGCAATCGCAATGAAAAAAATCAGCGTGCCGACTCATCCGATCGCACTGAGAAAACTGCCGAGCCGGCCGAGGCTGCAGGAAATCGCCCGCCACGTTCAGAAGGTCGTGGTCGTAACCGGGGTGAGCGTCAAAATACTCAAGAGAAGCTAGAAACTGCTAATCCTGCACCGCAAGTGATAGGTGCAGCTGATGAGTCTGAAAACGCTGGGGAAGAACGCCGCCGGGGTCGTAACCGTCGAGGTCGCGGTCGCAACCGTGGCGAACGAACGGAGCGCAATGAGGCTGGTAACTCAGCAATGCCATCAGAATCCAATCCAGGCTTTCCGATGGGGCTCGGTGGTCGCTCAGCATCGGTGCCACTGACTCGAATTGTCAGCACCTTCCGAGAATCCACCGGAGGACGGCGTCCCAGTCAGCGTCGGGAGCGACGTGAAGAAGCGACTCCAACTGCAATTGAACCGATTGCTATACCTGCGATGAACCTAGAAGTGCTTACTGCGGCACCTCTACCTGAATTACCCAAAGTAGCATTCACACCCTTAGCTGAAGAACCATTAAAGGATGTGGTGCAAGGCGCAGGAATGGTTTGGGTGGGAACAGATCAATCGAAATTGGCAGAAGTTCAAACCCAGATTCAGGCAGAAAGCCCGGCACCCCGCGTTCCGCGAGTGCCCAAAGCGCCTGCAAGCCTGCCAACAGGCCCAATGGTGCTAATCGAAACAGGCGGCCAAGAAAAAACCATCGATAAAACGATTTAGTCGTTTAAGGCCATAATGTGAATTATGGTGAAGCCTGTCATACCGATACGCAAAGAGACCCCCAGGGGTCCTTTGCCGTTGATCCCAAATACACTCAGCGAGGCGCATGGCCGCACCCTTGATCGTCGTCAGCGGCCATTGCGCGATTTGCGCATCTCGGTCACCGATCGGTGTAATTTTCGGTGCACTTACTGCATGCCTAAAGAGGTATTTAATCAAGACTATCCATACCTGGCGCAATCCGAATTATTAAGTTTTGAGGAGATTCATCGCTTAGCCACGATTTTTGTTTCTCTTGGGGTTGAAAAAATTCGCTTAACCGGTGGCGAACCCTTGCTTCGAAAAGATCTAGAAACCTTAATTTCTATGCTGGCCAAGCTTCGAACTCCACAACATCAAGCGCTGGACTTAACCTTAACAACCAATGGTAGTCTTTTAAGTAAGAAGTCAGTCCTCCTAAAAGAGGCTGGCTTACAACGACTAACGGTGAGTTTGGATGCGCTCGATGATGCGATTTTCAAGGCGATGAATGATGTCGACTATCCAGTTAGCGATGTGCTCAAAGGAATTGAGGCAGCGCAAAAGGCGGGCTTCGAAGGCATCAAAGTCAATATGGTGGTCAAAAAAGGGGTAAACGATCACGAGATCTTGCCAATGGCCAAGTATTTTCGTAATCGCGGCATCACGCTCCGCTTCATTGAATTCATGGATGTAGGCTCCTCGAATGGATGGAATCTAGATCAAGTGTTGCCATCCGCCGAGGTGATTGCCATGATTTCTGAACACTTCCCTCTTGAGCAAATTGATCCAAATTACACCGGCGAAGTCGCTCAACGCTGGCGTTATCTGGATGGGGCGGGCGAAATTGGTGTGATCTCGAGTGTGACCCAAGCGTTTTGTCATGAATGCTCCCGTGCCCGGCTATCTACAGATGGGCAGCTATTTTTATGTTTATTTGCCACCGAAGGATTTGATTTCAAAACCCTCATGCGATCTGGTCGCTCCGATCTTGAAATTGCAAACGCTGTTATGCAAACATGGTCGAACCGCGATGATCGCTACTCCGAGATCAGACACCTTCACACTAAGGATTTAGAACGCAAGCAACGCAAAGTTGAAATGTCCTATATTGGTGGTTAGGCCTGCGGATGATTGCGCGTTCTGAAATTACCGGTCTATTACTTGCAGGCGGTCGTGCGCAACGCATGGGCGGAATCGATAAAGGCCTCGTGCCGTTTCAAGGTAAGCCTTTAATCGAACATGCCATTCATCGCCTTGCACCACAAGTCTCAGGCTTATTAATTAACGCTAATCGCAATCAGGATATTTATTCGCACTATGGCTACCCCATTGTGACCGACGAGAGTCAGGATTTTGCTGGTCCCTTAGCGGGCTATCTGGTTGGCCTTAAGGCTTGCGATACGCCTTATATGGTGACTGCTCCCTGCGATTCTCCCCTTTTTCCAACCGATTTAGTCGTGGCACTCGCCGATCGACTAGAAAAGCAAGGGGCGAATATTGCCTATGCATCTAGTCAAGATTCTGAAGGGAAGATTTGGGCACAACCTGTCTTTTGCCTAATGAAACGAGAAGTACTTCTTTCCTTGGAACAATTTTTGGCTGATGGGCAACGCAAGATTGATCGCTGGTTTGCGTCTCATGATGCTTGCACCACTATTTTTACAAATGAATCTGCGTTTGCCAATGCCAACACTCCAGAGGAGCTGGCTCAATTAGAAAAATTTACCACCTAAAGGTATGGAAACCAATAAAGCAAATCAAGAATTCCAGTCGGATTTTTTATCTGTAACGGATGCGCGGCAAGCCATTGCTGACCTAATCACATCAAGTTACAAATCGTCGGCAATGCATCTCAGAAAAGAGACCTTACCTCTCCATCAATGCCTCGGTCGAATCTTGGCGAGCGATCTTTTATCCCCCATCGATGTTCCTGCCCATGACAACTCTGCCATGGATGGGTATGCATTCAATAGTAGTGAACTATCTGATGATCGCCAAGATCTTGCATTAACCATCATTGGAACACTGCATGCTGGGCAAACTGAAATGCTGACCGTTGAACCTGGTCAATGCATCAAGATCATGACGGGTGCCTTGATGCCCGCAACGTGCGACACGGTTGTCCCCCAGGAATTTACCAAGACTCTTAGCAATGGTCTGGTGAGCTTTTCCAGGAGCATCGTTCGTGCTGGCGAGAATCGTCGCTTACGGGGTGAGGATTTGCAGTCCGACAAAGCAGCCATTTTGCAGGGCCGTATTTTGCGCCCCGCTGACCTCGGTCTTGCGGCATCTTTGGGCATTCATCAGCTTGAAGTCTATCAACTGACCAAGGTGGCAATTCTCTCCTCCGGCAATGAACTCTGTGATATCCATGAATCGTTAACACCTGGCAAGATCTTCGACAGCAATCGCTACAGTCTACGCGCCTGCATTGAGCGACTGGGTATGGAGGTGATGGATTGCGGCATCGTGCGAGATAACCCCGATGATCTTCGCAAGGCTTTCATTGCGGCAGCCCAATCGGCTGATGTCATCATCTCCTCAGGTGGGGTCTCGGTTGGGGAGGCGGATTTCACCAAGCAAATGATGGAAGAGCTGGGTGAAGTTGGATTTTGGAAAATTGCCATGCGCCCCGGTCGACCTATGGCATTCGGTAGCCTAAAGCCAAGTTCGAGTAAGTCTACTCCCACCGTATTTTTTGGCTTACCGGGTAACCCCGTAGCGGTGATGGTGACCTTTTATCAATTTGTTCGCAATGCGCTATTACAACTGAATGGTGCCAAACGGGTTGAGATCCCTTTGATTCCAGTTCGATCTGCCACAGGAATTCGAAAGAAATCCGGTCGCACCGAATTTCAACGGGGGATCCTGTTTCAGGATCCTCAGGGTCAATGGGCAGTTAAAACCACGGGCAGCCAAGGTGCTGGGATTTTGCGCTCCATGAGTGAAGCCAATTGTTTCATCGTTCTTCATCATGACCAAGGAAATATTGCGCCTGGCGATTGGGTGGATGTGGAGATTTTTGATGGACTGCTTTAAGATGGCGGGATCATGAAATTTACTAAAAAAGAGATTGTATTTTTAGATCCCATGCATACCGCCAAAACCTTGGTTTTGGTTTACTTATGCTTTTCGGTCCCCATCGTTTTATTGGCGCTCTTTGTCGCCTTTATTCGAGACGGGTCAATTCCTGGATTTACGGTGATTTCCGCCCTGGTCCTAAATGCGATTTTGGGCTTTGGCCTCTTATGGATCGCCTGTAAGGTCTATAACTGGGTTGCAGAGAAATTTGGCGGCATTGAGCTTGCCCTCAAAGAGCTCACCGAAGAGACCGACGATATACAGCAATAACAGCTGAGTGGATTAGGCTTTCCACAATTCGGTATTGATCAAAATCGGCGGACGCTTTCCCTCGAGGGCTGCGCCTAGGTTTTCAGCCGCTAGCGCAATCATCGCGCGTCGAGTTTTTTCAGTCGCACTAGCGATATGCGGTGCCAGCACCACATTACTTAACTTGAGCAATTCCGGATGAACTTTCGGTTCGCCCTCAAAGACATCAAGGCCTGCCGCAAAGATTGTTTTTGCTTTTAATGCAGCCGCCAAAGCTGCGTCGTCAACAATACCGCCACGCGCAATATTGACTAACGTAGCAGTCGGTTTCATTAGCGCAATTTCTTTAGCGCCAATTAGATGATGGCTCTCTGCAGAGTATGGCACCACCAAGACGACATGGTCGGCTTCGCGGAGTAAGGTTTCTTTATCAACATATTGAGCGCCACACGCTCTTTCATCCGCCTCGCTTAAGCGTTTGCGGTTGTGATACATCACTTTCATTCCAAAACCTAAGGCCCGTTTAGCAATACCTTGCCCAATTCGACCCATCCCAATAATGCCAAGAGTGCTGTGGTGCAAATCCATTCCCAGGGGGTTGTGCACGATAGACCATTTATCCCATTGACCATTTCGGATCCAATGCTCTGATTCCGTGATCCGTCGGGCAGTCGCCATTAAAAGCGCAAAGCCGAAATCAGCGGTTGTGTCGGTCAATACATCGGGAGTATTCGTTGCCATGACCTTGGCTGCGGTCATCGCTGGCACATCAAAATTGTTATAGCCGACTGAAATATTAGCTACGATTTTCAGGCGCTTGGCATCGGCCAAGGCACTTTGATCGATTCGCTCGCTACCAGTGACTAATGCGCCATCGACATTCGCCAGATGATTACGCAATTCATCTGGGGTAAATACCTGATCAGCCTGATTGGATAACACCTTGTAACGATCCTGCAATTTTGCTAAATCATCCGGAAAAATGGCACGGGCAACAAGGATTGTTGGTTTGGTTGTCATGGCTCTATATAGGGGTGCGATATCGGTGGAATCAAGACTTTACACCATTTGGGATAAAATCCAGTGATTGATTATTTTCGTGTTTTTGATGGTATTTATTCTTCAGAGCGAGCTATGACCTACGTTGTCACTGAATCCTGCATTCGTTGTAAATACACCGATTGCGTTGATGTATGCCCCGTTGACTGTTTTCGCGAAGGTCCAAACTTCTTGGCAATTGATCCAGATGAATGCATCGATTGTGCGGTATGTGTACCAGAGTGTCCTGTCAATGCGATTTACGCAGAAGATGATGTGCCAGGTGATCAACAAAACTTTATTGCAATCAATCTTGAGCTCGCAAAGCAGTGGCCAAGTATTACAAAATCCAAGGCGCCTCTAGCCGATGCGGATGATTGGAAAGATGTCAAAAGTAAGCTTGAGCATCTCGAGAAGTAATACCAAATTGCATTGACTTAATTTCGCATGCGCCAATTTCATGAACTCATGCACCATGTTCTCGAGCATGGCGCCCAAAAATCGGATCGCACCGGTACTGGAACCTTATCGGTTTTTGGCTATCAGATGCGCTTTGATCTCGCAGAGGGCTTTCCACTTGTTACCACGAAGAAGCTTCACCTGAAATCCATCATTTATGAGCTCTTGTGGTTTCTGAGCGGTAATACCAACAATCAATGGCTCAAAGAGCGTGGTGTATCCATTTGGGACGAGTGGGCCGCTCCCAACGGAGATCTTGGACCGGTTTATGGCTACCAATGGCGATCCTGGCCCACACCCAATGGCGAGCATATCGATCAAATTAAAGAGATCATTCATACCATCAAAACCAATCCGGATTCTCGCCGCATTATTGTTTCCGCTTGGAATGTCGCTGATATTCCCAAAATGGCCTTGGCGCCTTGTCATGCCTTTTTTCAGTTTTATGTCGCCAATGGAAAACTCTCCTGCCAACTCTATCAGCGCAGTGCTGATATTTTTCTGGGCGTGCCTTTTAATATTGCCAGCTACGCATTGCTGACGCATATGGTTGCAGAGCAATGTAATTTACAGCCCGGTGAGTTTATTTGGACCGGAGGTGATTGTCATTTGTACATTAATCACTTGGAGCAAGTGAAGCTTCAGCTATCACGTACACCCTATCCATTGCCGAGCCTTAAGATTCATCGCAAACCAGAGTCAATCTTTGATTACCAGTTTGAAGACTTTGAAATCGTGGGCTATGAGTCTCACCCCCATATAAAAGCGCCGGTTGCGGTCTGAATTCATTGAAAACAAAACCTGCCATCTCGATGATCGTTGCTCGCTCACGCAATCATGTGATCGGCAAAGACAATCAAATGCCGTGGAAGATCTCGGCTGATTTGCAATTTTTTAAGAAAGTAACCATGGGTTACCCCATTATTATGGGGCGCAAGACCTGGGAATCGATTGGTAGACCCTTACCTGGAAGACGCAATATGGTGGTCAGTCGTAATTCTAACTATCAGGCAAAGGGTGCTGAGTTGGTCTCATCGCTTGAAGAGGCCTTGCAATCATTGCGCGAGTTTGAACGAGTGTTTGTGATCGGTGGTCAACAATTATTTAATCAAGCTTTCCCCCTAGCAGATCAGGTCTTCATTACCGAGATTGAGCTTGAGGTTGAGGGTGATACCTTTTTTGAAATCCCCGATCCACAGAATTGGCAAATCGTGGAACAGATTTCGGCAAGCGAAGGTGATATTCAGTTCAGTTATGTGACCCTAAATCGAGTTCGCCACTAACTATTTACCACCAATCGTCATCGAACCGATCAAAATCGAGCCCGTTTCCTTAGTGCCACGAATAATGGTGTCGTCTCCCACTGCGGCAATATCCATCAACATCTCTTTTAGATTGCCTGCAATCGTAATTTCTTCAACCGGATGTTGAATCTCGCCATTTTCTACCCAGTAACCAAACGCACCGCGTGAATAATCGCCGGTCACGTAGTTAACGCCCTGCCCCATGAGCTCTGTCACCAGCAGACCAGTGCCCATTTCTTTAAGTAAACCGGGTAAACCACCCGATGGTGTATGTTGACTGTGCAATCTCAGATGATGGGCACCGCCAGCATTGCCGGTGGTTTGCATTCCTAACTTGCGAGCTGAATAACTCGACAAAAAATACCCTTGCAGCTCTCCCTTGGCGACGACTGAGCGTGCTTGGGTACGAACCCCCTCTTCATCAAAAGGAGCGCTGCCGGTCTGTCGTTTTAAGTGCGGCAACTCAAATAAATCAAGATGGCTTGGCATCACCGGTTTACCAAGACTGTCTAGTAAAAAACTAGAGCGTCGGTAAAGTGCGGCGCCTGAAGTGGCTTGAACTAAAGATCCGATCAGCCCAACTGCAATAGGAGCCTCAAAAATGACTGGGCAACGACGTGTACTCAATGACTTCGCATTTAAACGAGACAGGGCGCGTTGGGCTGCATATCGACCAATCAAGCTTGGTTTAGCAAGTTCGGTGGGTACCCGAGAGGTACTGTACCAATCATCGCGCTGCATCGAACTGGTCTTCCCCGCCGCATTTGCAATCGGAGCGCATGAGATAAAGTGCCTCGAGTATGGATAACCCCCAATAAATCCGTTACTGGTCCCCAACATAAAGTGGGCCTGATGTGCAGATACCGAAGCTCCATCGCTATTAACAATGGCCCGATCGACCGCAAAAGCGGCTTTCTCTGCCTGCCGTGCAATTGCGATTGCTTTTTTACTGTCGATTTCCCACGGATGAAATAAATCTAAATCCAATGGGTGGTGCTCGAGCAGATCCGGGTCGGCCAATCCTGCGCAATCATCTTCTGCAGTGTGTTTAGCAATGTGGAAAGCGGCTTGCACCGTGGTTCGTAATGACTCAGGTGAGAAGTCACTGGTGCTGGCATTGCCTCGGCGCTGACCCAAATAAATACTAACCCCGACTTGCTTATCAACACTCTGCTCAATCGTTTCTACCGCCCCTTTGCGAACCGTGACGGATAAGCCATGGCCCTCTGAAATTTCAGCAGCGGCGTCTGTGGCCCCAACTCGCTTGGCTTCTGCCAAAATAAAGTCAATAATGATTCTGAACTGATCGTGTGAATATGCGAACATCCTCTAATGATAGCTAGAATAGAAGTATGAAGCAGCCAAGCCCTTTTGAACGCAGTTTTCCCAATGAAGCCAAAATTGGCTTGGTCTCGATTTCAGATCGAGCCAGTCAAGGGGTTTATGTCGATGAGGGCATTCCTAGCCTGCGAAGTTGGCTAGCGCGCGCCATCACCACGCCGGTTGTTTTCCATGAGCGACTAATCCCCGATGAAATAGAACACATCACCTCAAGCTTGATTGAACTCGTTGATGAAATGGGCTGTGATCTGGTCTTGACCACCGGCGGCACCGGCCCCGCACGCCGGGATGTCACCCCAGAGGCAACTCTAGAAGTGGGAACTCGGGAGATGCCTGGTTTTGGCGAGCAAATGCGTCAAATTAGTCTGCACTTTGTACCCACCGCAATTTTGTCAAGACAAGTGGCTGTCCTACGAGAAATTGAAGGTCATAGCGCCCTGATCCTCAATCTTCCGGGGCAACCTAAATCCATTCAAGAAACCTTGGAAGGTTTGAAGGACCCCGAGGGCAAAGTCTTAGTTCATGGGATTTTTGCAGCTGTACCGTATTGCATAGAGCTCATGGGTGGGCCGTGCATCGAAACCGATGAGGCCATTGTTAAAGCCTTTAGGCCTAAGAAAAAGAAGTAGTTAATTACTACTTGGCACAGGCATCCGAAAAAAATGTTCTCGGTAGTACTTTAGCTCCTCGATTGATTCCATAATATCGGCCAATGCTGTGTGGGCCTGTTGCTTTTCAAAACCTTTTACCAAATTAGGCTGCCAACGTTTTGACAATTCTTTAACGGTTGAAACATCAACATTTCGATAATGGAAATAGGCTTCAAGCTGAGGCATATATCGAGCCATAAAGCGCCGATCTTGGCAAATTGAGTTACCGCACATTGGCGCAGTATTCGCTTTTACATATTGCTTTAAAAAGGCAATGCATTGCTGCTCAACCTCCGACTCACTTAGCGAGGAAGCCTTCACTTTATCGACCAGACCGGATTTACTATGCGTTCCTTTGTTCCAGGCATCCATGCCATTTAATACCTCATCAGTTTGGTGAACAACCCATACCGGCGCTGTGGCTATTACGTTTAAGTGAGCATCAGTGACGATCATCGCGATCTCTAAGATTCGGTCGCTATCGGGCTTTAGGCCCGACATTTCCATATCGACCCAAACTAGAGGATCATTCCCATTAGCGGTGTGCTTCGTTTGTTCACTCATCTCTATAATACTTTCATGACCTTTACATTGATCTTCATTGCCGCCCTCCTGTTAAGCGTCGGTATGCGCCACTGGTTGGCCATGCGACAGATACGCCACGTCGCTCTCCACCGCGCTAGTGTACCGAATGAATTTGCTTCCCGAGTTTCTTTGGCTGATCATCAAAAAGCAGCTGATTACACCATTGCTAAATTACGCTTAGGTCTTCTCGAAAATGCCTTTGGTACATTTGTGTTGATCGGCTTTACCTTGCTGGGGGGCTTGGAGTGGCTCAATCAAACCCTATTGAGCGTTATGGGGCCTGGTATTGCCCAGCAAATCCTTCTTTTAGTTTCTCTGGCCTTCATTTCCGGCATTTTAGATTTGCCCTTTACCTGGAAAAAACAATTTGGGATTGAAGCAGCCTTTGGCTTTAATCGAATGACTCCACGCCTCTTTTGGCTCGATACCCTCAAAGGAATTGCTTTGGCGGCTGCGCTTGCCTTACCGCTCCTCTGGGTGGTGCTCGAGCTCATGGCAACTAGTGGCTCGTATTGGTGGTTGTGGACTTGGGTGGTTTGGACGCTATTTAATGCCCTACTGCTATGGCTCTTTCCGACGGTAATCGCGCCCTTATTCAACAAGTTTAAGGAGCTCGAAGATGGTCCCCTCAAAGCCCAAATCGAGCAACTCTTAAAACGTTGTGACTTTGCTAGTCAAGGTCTTTTCGTTATGGATGGTAGTAAACGAAGTGCCCATGGCAATGCCTATTTCACGGGCATCGGCAAAGCCAAACGCATTGTCTTTTTTGATACTCTGATTGAAAAATTAGAGCCTCTAGAAGTGGAGGCTGTTTTAGCGCATGAGCTAGGTCATTTCAAGCGTCAACATATCCGTAAGCGTTTACTGGTCTCATTTGCTCTCAGTTTTGTCATGCTAGCCATTTTGGGATGGATTAGTTCACAGCCCTGGTTCTATTTTGGTCTGGGCGTAACCCCCGATCTCAATGGTTATAACGGCGGTCTAGCCCTTGCCCTCTTTATGCTGGTGGCGCCTGTATTTGGATTTTTCTTCACGCCACTAGGAAGTCTTGCTTCGCGTAAACATGAATACGAAGCAGATCATTTTGCAGCCCAGAAGTCATCGGCAAGCGCCCTGATCTCTGCCTTGGTGAAGCTATATCAAGATAATGCTTCTACCCTCACTCCCGATCCAATCTATACGGCTTTCTATAGTTCTCACCCTCCCGCTCCATTGCGGATTGCGCATCTACAACGATTTGCATGAGTGATATTCGGTAATGGGTCCTTTTCGTGCCCTTCTAAGCGCTTCGTATGGCAGGCACTACTTGGCGCAACGGATTGAGGCCGATGGATCCCATCATGGCCCATTCATTCATGTGAGTGCTCCTGGTAAACAACACCTTGGGGCAGTGGGTGATCGGTTGATTTTAGAAACTACCTCGGCGGATCAGGCCCGTATTCTGGAGATTGAACCTCGCAAGAATTTGCTCTATCGTTCAGATGCATTTAAGAGTAAAAGCATTGCTGCCAATGTTGATCAAATACTGATTGTTCTAGCAACCGCCCCCGCATTCTCGCCCGATCTTCTTGGACGCGCCGTGATTGCGGCTGAACTAAATCAAATTGATCTTCATATCATTTTGAACAAATGCGACCTGCACGATAAGCTTGAAGCGGCACGTGATCAGCTTGCCCCATATAAATCGATGGGTTACGCGGTGCATGAAGTCTCTGCAAAATTTAATCCCCAATCGCTCGACGCGCTAATGCCCCTCTTAAAGGGCAAAGTATCGGTTTTGGTCGGTCAATCCGGCATGGGCAAATCAACACTTCTGAATGCCTGGGTCCCCAATGCAGCTGCTGTCACCCAAGAATACTCTCAAAAACTGGATAGCGGTAAACACACCACCACAGCCTGCCGCTATTTTGATCTACCAGAATGGGGTCGCGATGCAAATGGTTTGGGAGCGATCATTGACTCACCAGGCTTTCAGGAATTTGGCCTGGCGCATGTATCGGAGAGTCAGTTACAGCATGCGTTTCGGGAGTTCAAACCTTATTTGGGTCAGTGTCGCTTTCATAATTGCAAACACGATAATGAGCCTGATTGTGCGGTTCAAGCGGCCGTCTTAGCAGGAGTCATTGCAGGCGAGCGCTTGGCACTCTTTAAACAGCTGGTCTCAGACTCGAGGACAGCCGATATTCAGATCCAGGGGATTAGCCCAGCCAAAGAGCGATGGTCAACATCGCTAAAACCACCATACAAACGATAAGAGCGCGCCACACCAGCCCGATTGCCGAGCGCATGGATCGCTCGCTAGGCTCATGACCAATTTCGTAGATGGGTGGCTCACCGGCCTCAGCACGTGCTAACGCCTCATCACTGGTTGGCTCTCGCAGAGGCTCTCCTAAACGAACACCGAGCGCACCACTACCTGAAGCCAATAAAACAGCAGAGAGTGGATCTGCCCACTTACCAGTTAAGTTGCGCCATGCATAAATGGCATCTTCAAAATTACCCACGATAGCAAAGCTAATCGCACTGAGGCGAACTGGGACCCAATCCAAAATAAAGAAAAAATGTTTTGCCGCCTCAGATAAATTCAGACCAAACTTCTCCCAACGCTCACTCGCCTTATCTGCGAGCCGATATAAAACAACTCCGGCGGGGCCAATTGGCATTAAGAACCAGAAAAATACCCCAAATACATGGCGATGAGCCCCAATAATGGCTCGCTCTAGAGCAATTGCGATGATCTCACTTTCGGATAAATGCGAGGTATCAAACTCATCACCCACCCACGCTTGGAGCGCAAGCCGCGCGGCAGGAAGATCATGATTTTGAATCGATTCATGGACCTCGGTAAATGAGTGGCTAAATTGCCGAAAACCGAAGAACAAATACACGATGATGATGTTCCAGACAAATGCTAATAATGGGTTCACGATGTATGCAAATACATAGACTGCGAATACCAACACCGTTGGTAAGCCAAATCCAACCAAGCAGGCCAAACGGGCGCCCACGGGAGTTGCACCCTGCTCGGATTTGCCACCAAACTCTTTAGCAACCCAATCGAGCCATGTGGCACTCATCCTCCGAATCCAATGCGATGCGGTAACGGGCCGGTATTGCTCGGCAATGAGAGCGAAGAGAATTGAGAAAAAGGTCATGCTTTTAATAAATGATATAGATTTCGTAACATCCCAGCAGTAGCGCCCCAAATAAAGCGATCCGCATACGGAATGGCATAAAACCGCCGCGAACCCTCATCACTATGCCACACCCGTATCTCGTGATTCGCTGGGTTCATCAGAAATGGCAGAGGAACCTCAAAAACATCCGCCACTTCAAATGGGTCTGGACGATATGCATGAGGGGGCTCAACCAAAGCAACTACGGGGGTCACGCGATAACCGGACACAGTCAAATACTCCGGCATGGTCCCAATCACATCAATATGATCACTGGGCAAGCCGATCTCTTCCTCGCTTTCGCGCAATGCGGTGGTAATAATTGATTCATCCGCATAATCCTTGCGACCGCCAGGAAAACTAATTTGCCCAGCATGATCATGCAAATGGTCAGTTCGCTGCGTTAAAAGAACGTTTAAGCCGTTTGGCTGCATTACGAGTGGTAACAAAATAGCCGCTTCTGTTATCAACCCTTCCGCCTCGCGTTGCGCGATGATATTGCTCGCCAACACATACCGATTTTCATCGGTAATTTCAAGGGTCCAGGGTGGTGGAGTAGCAAAATGCCGTCGTAGAACATTGGCATCAAACCGTTGCTCAGCCACCCGCACCTGATCCTCGCAGCGCTGCACAATGGGTACGCTTCGTGGATTAAAACCTGGTGGCGCTGCTAAGCTTTTTCGGATGGATGCAGACGAATTAACCATGCCATCATTTTAGGTGATTTAAATAAACAAAAAGGCGACCGAAGTCGCCTTGATTGCTGGTGTCAGATTAATTACTCAGCGCTTTGCTCAGCAACGACCTCTTTAGCACGGGCAGTTAACTTCTCTTTAATACGCGCCGACTTACCGGAACGATCGCGCAAGTAATACAACTTAGCACGACGCACATCACCACGACGCTTCACTTCAATACTAGCAATCAATGGTGAGTAGGTTTGGAATGTACGCTCAACACCTTCACCCGATGAAATCTTACGAACAATGAAGCTGGAGTTAAGACCGCGATTGCGTTTGGCAATCACCACACCCTCAAATGCCTGAGCGCGTTTACGGGTACCCTCAACTACATTCACACTAACAACAACGGTATCGCCAGGAGCAAAACTCGGAATCGTTTTGTTGGCAGTTAGGCGAGCAATTTCTTCTTGCTCAATCGTTTGAATCAAATTCATTTCAACTCCTTTGGCATCGTATTGACGTTAATTCCACATCAGTGGACTCAATAGAGGATGCAATTTAATTTCGCAAAACCCTTTAAGACTCAAGCGTCTTTAAAAACGCCTCATCCTTGGGGCTTAGCAACCCATTTGCACGCGCTTTGATAATGAGATCTGGGCGGCGCTTAAGCGTCAGCTCCAAAGACTTTTGCCGACGCCAATCCACTATTTTAGCGTGATGTCCGCCCAAAAGCACGTCTGGCACCGATTTATTTCCATAAACCTCTGGACGGGTGTAATGGGGATGGTCCAAAAGGCCATTCATAAAGCTATCTTGTAGAGCTGAGTCTTCATCCCCTAAAGCCCCCGGAATTAAGCGGATTACAGCATCCATGAGGATCATGGCGGGCAATTCACCCCCCGAGACGACAAAATCCCCAATTGAGATCTCAAGATCCACTTTGTCGTCAATAAACCGTTGATCAATAGCCTCATATCGACCACAAATTAGGGTTAATTGTCGATAACTGAGCATATCTGTCGCTAACTTTTGTGAAAATTGCTCTCCCTGGGGACTCAATAAACAAACCGGCCCGGGATTAATTCCTTGATTGAGGTGGGAGCGGCCCACAGCCTCAAGACAAGAGTCTAAGGGTTTAGCCATCATCACCATGCCAGGACCACCACCATAAGCCCGATCATCGACCGTTTTTCGGGAATCCTCAGAAAAATCTCTTATATTCCAAGTAGTTACAGAAGTTAACCCTTGCTCACAGGCGCGGCCGGTCACCCCATATTGCGTGAGAGCAGCAAACATCTCAGGAAAAAGTGTCAACACATCAAAATTCATCTTGGTCGCATCCATGCTCATTGACTCCAATTGGGTTGCCAATCCACCACGACTCTGCCTGAGGGTAAGTCAGGCGACTTCAACTGAACCGATTTGACAATCGCAGGGACAAAGGGAATCAGCTCACTGCCAATCGTCATAATTGGATGAGCCCCGAATTCAGCCATGTCCTCAATATTGCCTAGACGAATCCCCTGCTCGTTGTAAACCTCACACCCAATTAAATCAATCCAGTAATAGGTATCTTGCTCAGGTTCTGGAAATGCCTTTCTTGGGAGCAAAACCGTCTGACCTTTAAGAGCTAACGCAGCATCCCGATCACAAATGCCATCCAACAGCATTACCACATAACCAGAATGAATTTTTGCACTTTGTACGCGGTAAATAGCGGGAAGTGCAGCAGAGTGAGGGCCTTGTACGTAAGCCTCTTTACAAGCCAAAAGAGCAATCGGGTCTGGGGAGTACGGGCGGACTTTGATGTAGCCTTTTAGGCCCTGAGCATCGTAGACGATACCCAATTCAATCAAATCAGATGGGGGCTGATGACCGCTCACCACTCCCCCTTCAATCATGGCCAAGCTTAGGCCGCTGGATGATCCTTGATCAAACGCTTTACGGTTGGCGAAATTTGCGCACCAACGCCGGACCAATACGTTAAACGGTCCTGAGAAAGGCGCATTGCCTGCTCTTTTTCAGAAGCTTGGGGATTAAAGTAACCCAAGCGCTCGATGAAATTCGAGTCGCGACGATTGCGTTTGTCAGTAGCAACGATGCTAAAAAAAGGGCGCTTTTTAGAACCGCCGCGGGCAAGTCGAATGACGACCATAGGTATTTCCTTAAAATCAAATGATTACAAAATGGTTGACTGAATCGTCGTTGCTCAAAAGGGTTTTTGACCAACGAGTGCGACGACCACAGAAAACCTCATATTCTAGACGAAATACCCAAAAAACTCCATCATTTCACCAAAGATTATTGACCGTGACCAATAAAAATACATATAAATCAATCGCTTATATAAAAAACTCCGGGCTACAGATCTCTCAATCCAGGAGAAGGCTAATAGGGCTCATCAGTTCATCTCCAATTTTTTTGATCGGTTGCGCCAATATAGTGCCGCCCTGCCCTGGGAAAACGACCCCACCCTATTCCGAACTGGTTGGCACTCAATGGGAACTAAATCGCTGGAATATGACACCCAACAGTATGGGTGAGGTTCGTCTTCGTACGATGCCCAATGATGGTGGGCCAAAAATTAGTTTGCAATTTAGCCAGAGTCGAATGAGTGGTTATAGTGGCTGCAATCGCTTCACTGCCCAAATCATCGAAGATCCTCGGGGCTTTCAAATTGAACAGATCGCCACCACTCGCATGGCCTGCGCTTCAAATCGTGAGGATATTGAACGCGATTTCTTATATTTACTGAGGGATTACCGAAGCATTGCACGGGATGGTAATTATTTACTTATCATTGGACCCAACCGCGAAGTATTAGGTTTTAACTTAATCCAACGAAGCAATCCATGAGCACTCCATTTCGGTCCAAATTACTATTTTCTGCGCTGGGACTTTTTCTTCCAGGAACTGGATTGAATTGCTTTTATTTGCTCGGTATCAAAAATTTTTGGGCATGGATTCAGTTTGCATCCCTAATCGCGGGCATTCTGGGTTTTATGCTGTTAAATACAAGCCCAGAGTCTTCTGCAGCAGCCTGGGTATTAATTGTTCTTGGGTTTATTGCCATAGAAGCAAGTTGGCTAAGTACGATTGTGTTTGGATTACGTCCCGATGAGAAGTGGGATGCGCAATTTAATGCTTCATTTCAAGGTAAACAAAAAACGGAATCGGGTTGGCCTGTCGTGATTTGCGTAATCCTCTCGCTGGTGATTGGCGCAGGGGTCATGATGAGCTTTCTGGCTATTGGCTTTGAACAATTCTTTATCTACCAAATTGAAGAGGCCAAAAAGCTCAGCCAATAAGTTGGGCCTAGATCGAGGCAGTTAACTCAGGCACAAGAGTAAACAAATCGCCAACTAATCCGTAGTCGGCGACTCCAAAGATCGGAGCATCAGGATCTTTGTTAATCGCCACAATCACTTTGGAGTCCTTCATGCCAGCAAGATGCTGGATTGCTCCAGAGATACCTACCGCAATATAAAGCTGTGGAGCCACAATTTTCCCAGTTTGACCCACTTGATAATCATTGGGTACATAACCTGCATCCACTGCGGCACGGGAAGCGCCGAGAGCAGCGCCAAGCTTGTCTGCCAATGGCTCAATCAACTCCTTGTATTTCTCTGCAGAGCCAAGTCCACGACCACCAGAAACAATAATTTTTGCAGCAGCTAACTCAGGACGATCCGATTTGGTTAACTCGCGACCCACAAATTGACTAGCAGTAAATGGCTCTACTGGAGAGATTGATTCAATAGCGCATGATCCACTAGTCTCGGCAGGATCAAAATTCGTGGTCCGTACCGTAATTACCTTTTTAGGGTCAATCGTTTGTACCGTCGCAATCGCGTTACCCGCGTAAATGGGCCGCTCAAATTGATCGGCGGATACAACCTTGGTGATATCGGAGAGTTGCGCAACATCCAGCTTGGCTGCAACCCGGGGCATCACACTCTTACCGTGTGCCGTCGCAGGTGCCAAAAAATAGTCATAACTAGAAGCAAGGGCAAGAATTTGCTCCGCAACCGCCTCTGGCAACTGATTCGCAAAATGCGGTGCATTGGCATAAAGAACCTTTCCAACCCCCTCAATCTTGCTGGCTTCCTGGACTATCGCATTCACATCATGGCCCACTACCAAAATATCGACCGCATTGGCGCACTGCTTGGCAGCGCTTACCGCATGATGCGTGGCCATTTTTAATGATTGCTGATCGTGCTCAGCTAGAACCAGTGCAGTCATTACAGTACCTTTGCTTCATTTTTTAATTTATCAATCAAAGTTGCCACATCGGGTACTTTGATACCTGCTGAGCGCTTTGGCGGCTCCTCGACCCGAATGGTTTTCAGCCGCGGGGTGATATCAATTCCTAGATCATCAGGCTTTACGATATCTAACTGCTTTTTCTTGGCCTTCATAATGTTGGGTAGAGTGACGTAGCGCGGCTCATTTAAGCGAAGATCGGTTGTGATCACCGCAGGTAAAGAAACTGCAACGGTCTCAAGACCACCATCAACCTCACGTGTGACCGATGCCTGCCCATTACTAATGGTCACCTTAGAAGCAAATGTTGCCTGGGGAAGATTGAGTAAGGCGGCCACCATTTGGCCGGTTTGGTTACTATCATCATCAATCGCCTGCTTACCCATAATGATGAGCTGAGGCTGCTCTTTGGAATAGATTGCTTGAAGTAATTTAGCGACTGCCAGAGGCTGCAATTCGATATCGGTCTCACATAAGATAGCGCGATCTGCACCGATCGCCAAGGCAGTTCTTAAGGTCTCTTGGCATGCTTGGGGGCCTGCTGAAAAAGCAATAATCTCTGTAACAAGGCCAGCCTCTTTGAGTCGAACCGCCTCTTCAACGGCAATTTCATCAAAGGGATTCATGCTCATTTTGACATTGGCTATGTCCACCCCCGATTGATCCGATTTGACGCGAACCTTCACGTTGTAATCGACCACTCGCTTAACTGCGACCAAAACCTTCATGAAAGACAACCTTTTTACTTATCTAAACCTCTATTTTATCGTGATTCAGATTAAATCTCGGCCAAGGTTTTCAGGTGGGCAGCAACGCTGCGGCCCAATGCCGAGAGGTTGTATCCACCCTCAAGGCAACTCACAATCTTGCCGCCACAATAGCGATTGGCAACCTCCATTAACTGCTTGGTCATCCATACGTAATCGTCTTCAACCAGACCCATTTGGCCCAAATCATCCTCACGGTGAGCATCAAAACCCGCTGAAATAATAATCAGCTGGGGTTTAAATTCATCAAGTCGTGGAATCCAGGTTTTACTAATCATGTCACGGACGATCTTGCCATTGGTGGTTGCCGGCAGTGGGACATTGACCATATTTTCCCCGCCATCTAAACCACTGTAGGGGTAAAAGGGATGCTGAAAGAAACTACACATTAATATATGCGGGTCATTGATGAATGCAGCCTCTGTGCCATTACCGTGATGGACATCAAAATCAATCACGGCCACTCGGTCTAAATCATACTTTTCGATCGCATAACGTGTCGCGATTGCCACATTATTAAATACACAAAATCCCATTGAGCGATGAGGCTCAGCATGATGTCCCGGAGGGCGAATCGCACAAAAAGCATTATTGACCTCACCTTGCATCACGGCATCGACTGCTGCTATTGCTGCGCCGGCTGCACGCAAGGAGACTGTCAACGTTGCTGGGTTCATGATGGTATCGCCATCAATCATCGAGTAGCCACTACTCGGAGCCTTACTCTTCACAAATGCCAAATGATCTTCGCTATGTACTCGTGTGATATCAGCGTCCGATGCAAGCGGTGGATCAATCCGCTTCAGATGCGCATCAAGACGACTCTGAATTAACTGATCCTCAATCGCAGCAATTCGTTCAGGGCACTCTGGATGATGGCGGCCCATCTCGTGTTTCATAAAATCGGGATGGCTAATGTAGGCTGTGCTCATATTTGTCTCTTATCGAATAACAACTAACTATACTTAGTGTGAATTTGTATTAAAAATACTATCTTTTTATTATCTTAGCGCGATCTTGAACTTTCTACCGTTTTTATCCAGCCTGACACTAACGGTTTTGTTAGGTGCCTGCGCATCGCCCACCCAACCAACCACAACACCCAATCAACAACCTACAAATAACGAAGTAGAGACTCATACTGGCAAATCCACTATATCCAGCGCTAAACGAGATCCGTCTTCACTCAAGGAGCTTCTTGATCAGGTTTCTCGGCAGCAAAACATCCCTTTGGTATTTCTGGATAGCGGCTTTAAAGATGTTCAAAACTTATCTCAAGTCAAAAAATTAGTTGCTCCCCCACCCGTTAGCTTTCAAAAAAACTGGCGGGTATACCGTTCGCGCTTTGTTGAATCGGTTCGCATTCGGGCTGGCCTTACCTTTATCGAGCAAAATCGTGCCGCTCTAGAAGCTGCCGAATCGGAATCTGGAGTTCCTCACCAAGTCATTGCGGCCATTATTGGGGTGGAGACGATTTATGGTCGACAAATGGGAAACTTTCGGGTCAAGGACGTATTAAGTACGCTTGCTTTTGACTACCCAGAGGCTCCTAATCAAGCAGCGCGTGAGCTGCTTTTTCAGAATCAACTGAAAGACCTCATTATTTTGTGCTGGCAAGAAGCCAAGAATCGGCAGGATGCCTTTAATCGCTGCCTCAATCAAAGTAGCTCCTATGCAGGTGCAATTGGCCTTCCCCAGTTTATGCCTGGAAGTATTTTGCAATTTGCCACCGATGGGGATGGGGATGGCGTAATTGATCTTCGCAATAGTCGGCGTGATGCAATCTTTAGCGTAGCCAACTTTCTCAAAGTGCATGGCTGGCAACCTGGTATGCCCATCTACTTTCCTGTCATTCAAAATGAGCAAACCCAGGCAAAAATTATTGAGCTAGCCGATGGCCAGCCGATTGCCAAAATTACTGTTGCAGAGTTAATTCAACTCGGTATTCTGGAGCCCAGCAATGGTGATCTTCTGCAAGGCGGGGTTGAGCCTGGCAGTAAAGCCTTGATTGTTGATTTGCCATCGCCCGGAGTCAATCAGGAGCCCGATATCCTTTATGTTGTTGGACTCCAAAACTTCCTCAGCATCGTGAACTACAACCGTAGTTACTTTTATGCCCAAAGTGTTGCTGAATTTGCACAGGCGCTAGGGTATCAAAACAAAAGTGCGCTTGCACGTGACCAAATCGAGAAACCAGGGCCTGCGCCCGCTAGTAAAAATCGATCCACGCCAGCTAAAGCAGTCAAGAAAGATAGTAAAGCGAAGAAATCGAGTAAGCCGCCAAAGCCAAGTAATTAGGCTGGAAATACGCCCGTTGACAAATAGCGATCGCCCCGATCACACACTATAAATACAATCGTGGCATTTTCAACCGTTTGAGCAACGCGCAATGCGATCACCAGAGCGCCTGCAGCTGACACGCCGCAAAATATACCTTCCTCTTTAGCCATACGGCGGGCCATTTCCTCCGCCTCCGCCTGGGTCACATACTCAATTCGATCGACACGTTCAGCTTGGTAGATTTTAGGCAAGTAGGCAGGTGCCCATTTCCTTATTCCAGGAATCTGCGAGCCCTCTTCAGGCTGTCCACCAATAATTTGGATCTCTGGATTCATGGACTTTAGATAGGTCGATACGCCAGTAATCGTTCCCGTGGTACCCATCGCAGAAACAAAATGGGTAATTTGCCCGTGTGTATCACGCCAAATCTCAGGACCCGTGGTCTCAATATGAGCTCGCGGATTATCTGAGTTAGCAAATTGATCTAATAGCTTGCCGCGACCCTCTTTTTGCAATTGCTCTGCGTAATCGCGAGCCAACTCCATCCCGCCTGAACTTGAGGTCAAAATAAGTTCTGCACCATATGCAGCCATACTCTGTCGACGCTCAAGGCTTTGGTTTTCAGGCATGACCAAAATAATTTTGTAGCCCAACATCGCCCCAACCATCGCGATCGCGATACCGGTATTACCACTCGTTGCCTCAATTAAGGTATCGCCAGGCTTAATATCGCCACGTAACTCAGCATGCCTAATCATGGAGAGCGCGGGTCGGTCCTTGACCGACCCGGCTGGATTATTACCTTCTAACTTACCTAAAATCACATTACCGCGCCGCTCGTTCTCCACGCCAGGAATACGCTGTAAGCGAACCAAAGGAGTATTACCAATGGTTTGAGAAATCGTTGGATAGAGTGCCGCAGATGGATTGGATTGGGTCATGGAGTTATTTTAGCGATAACTTCACCCAATACCGCTGATTTCAATAGCGCTGACGCGAACCAGTCGACCGCTCGTTCTCCGCCGCAGACGCTTTAGCTTGATACTTGGGGTTCTTTTTTGTGGAACGCGCCTCTGAGCGTGGGCCACTTTTTGTCTCACGGTATCCGCTTTGACCCTCGATTTTCAAACCATTCTCCATTAATTTACTAACCGAGCGCTCACCAATACCTCGAACCCGTGATTGCAAATCATATGAATCATAAAATGCACCGCCCTTTTCTCGCTCAGCAATAATTGCCTTCGCTTTTGATGGCCCAAGTCCACGAATGCTCTCTAACTCGGTCTGACTGGCTGAGTTGACATTGACTGGAGCGGCATTTGCAAGCGACATACTAAGAGGAAGTGCGAGCGCCAAAACCATCATGCCAATCATCGATCGTTTGGATAAGACATTAGCAGATGTGTGAAACAGAGTTGATAAACCCATAATTTCTCCTTTGAGGTTGATGAACAAACCATGACGAATGTGTCATGGCCTTCTTCAACGCCCAATGGTCGATTGGGTTGACGAAATAAATGGTCTAGAGGGGATTTGCTAAAAAATCAGAATTTGCTGATAGCCAGGCAATGTATTGACTGACACCATGCTCAACATCTAAGAAGTCTCCCGAGTAACCTGCAGCTCTTAATTGCGTCAGGTCCGCTTGGGTGAAGCACTGATATTTGCCGCGCAAGTCGTCTGGGAACGGAATGTATTGAATCAAACCTTGCTGCACTAAATCTGCCAATGGTAACGCTGGTTGATTGGCTAGTTTACGCATGGTATTTACAGTTGCCAGTGCAACGTCATTAAAGGGTTGAGCGCGACCTGTGCCGAGATTAAAAATACCACTTTTTTCTGGATGATCCAAAAAGAAGAGATTCACTTTCACTACATCCTCAACCGATACAAAATCCCGCGATTGCTGACCGGGTGCATAGCCGCCATATTCACCAAATAATTTGACCGTTTGATTTTTTTTGAACTGATGGTAATGATGAAATGCGACCGAGGCCATCCTCCCTTTATGGGACTCGCGTGGGCCATATACATTGAAATACCGAAAGCCGACCACCTGAGCCGTCGGCGCCTTTTCAGCCATCCGAGCACGCATGTATTGGTCAAACAGAAATTTTGAGTAGCCATAAATGTTTAAAGGCTTCTCATATTGACGATCCTCTACAAACGTATCGGACCCTCCATAGGTCGCAGCCGATGATGCATAAAGAAATGGAACTTTTTGGTCAGTGCAAATCTCATAGAGATTGATGGAGTATTGATAGTTATTGTTCATCATGAAAACCCCATCGGTCTCCATCGTGTCTGAACAAGCGCCTTCATGAAATACGGCTTTCACTTTGCCAAACCAGCCCTCATGAAAGCCTTCTAAAAAATCATTCTTATCAATGTAATCGGCGATATCCAAATCAGCTAGATTGCGATATTTATCTGCGGGTCGCAAATCATCGACGGCAATAATATTTTTTTCACCACGGGCATTCAAAGCACGAACAATATTCGCACCCACAAATCCGGCGGCACCAGTCACGATATAGGTCACTGTAGCTCCTCTGCACAAACGGTTGCTGTTCCCAGTTTACCGACTACGATTCCTCCAGCGCGATTGGCTAGGGCCATCGCACGCTCTAAGGGCCATTTGGCTGCCAAGGCTACTGCCAGAGTAGCAATGACGGTATCGCCAGCGCCTGATACATCAAATACCTCGCGGGCCTGCGCACGTACATGACTTGCACCCGCTGATGTAAATAATGTCATGCCTTCCTCAGAGCGAGTTAAGAGCAAAGCCTCAACCTGAAGCTGTTCTCGCAAGGCTTGAGCTTTTTGGGTGAGCTCCGCTTCACTGGACCATGCTCCAACCACTTGCCGCAATTCACTTCGATTGGGGGTAAGCACTGTTGCACCCCGATACTTCGCATACGCATCACCTTTCGGGTCGACCAACACAATCTTATGATTCGCTCTTGCTAAAGCAATCATACTGGCCACTTGCTCCAACGCGCCCTTGCCGTAATCGGACAAGATAACCACATCGGTCTCGGGTAATAGTGCCTCGAACTGCTTGAGCTTCTGAGCGAGTGAACCCGAACTCGGGGTCTCCTCAAAATCCAAACGAATCAGTTGCTGCTGCCGGGCAATCACTCTTAACTTAACGGTCGTGGGTACTTGTGAATCCGCCTGTAAGCAGCTGTGCACACCACTATCTCGCAATAGGGCCTCCACACGTTTGCCGGCCTCATCGACTCCAATCACCCCCAGAAGGCTGGTTTGCGCTCCTAGCGCAGAGGCGTTGCGGGCCACGTTAGCTGCGCCCCCCAAACGCTCATCAATCTTGCTAACCTGTACCACAGGAACTGGGGCTTCAGGCGATATGCGACTGGTATCACCAAACCAATAGCGATCAAGCATGACATCACCCACCACCAACAGGCGGGCTTTACTAAATTGGGTTCGATCGGCTTTCTCGGTCATTACTTTAGATTCAATTTATAGCTCAATTATGCCGACCAATCCCGTAATACTCAAAACCCAGCTCAGTCATCGACTGGGGCTCATACAGATTACGCCCATCAAAAATGATCGGGTTTCTCATCGCCTGCTTTAGATGATCAAAATCAGGGCTACGGAATGCCTTCCATTCGGTCACAATGATTAGTGCGCTAGCCCCTGCTAAGGCATCTTCCGGAGTTTTTACTAAGGAAACTTTTTGAAGTTGATCGGGTTTTCCTTGAAAATCGATCTCAAAGGCATGGTGTGCCTCAGGCATTGCAACAGGATCATGAGCCATCACCTGTGCTCCACGCTTGACCAACTCTGCAATAATGAAACGACTGGGTGCTTCACGCATATCATCCGTATTAGGTTTAAAAGCCAAACCCCATACCGCAAATCGATGATTCGAAAGATCGTCACCAAAACGTTTGGTGATCTTCTCAATCAAGATCGTTTTTTGTTGGCGATTCACTGCCTCGACAGCTTCTAAGATTTTTAAATCACGCCCATGCTGTAAAGCAGTTTTGGTCAAGGCCGATACATCCTTTGGAAAGCAAGAGCCTCCATAGCCCGTTCCTGCGTATAAAAATCCATAGCCAATCCGTGAGTCTGAACCAATCCCTTGGCGAACGGCCTCAATATCAGCTCCAACCGCATCCGCTAAATTGGCAAGCTCATTCATAAAGGAGATGCGGGTAGCCAGCATTGCATTAGCAGCGTATTTTGTGAGCTCAGCACTCTTCACATCCATGTAATAGGTGCGCTCGTGATGACGATTAAATGGAGCATAAAGTTTGCGCATCAATTCTTTGGCGCGCAGTCCTGCGGCATCCTGATGAGTACCAATCACAATGCGATCGGGGCGCATGAAATCCTCAACCGCAGCACCCTCCTTCAAAAACTCAGGGTTGGAGACCACTGAGCACCATGCAGGATCTAAATTGCGCTTTTTTAATTCTTCGGTGATGGCTTCGGTCACCTTCTCAGCAGTGCCAACCGGCACCGTTGACTTATCGACGATGACCTTAGGGCCATTCATATGTTTGCCAATATTACGTGCTGCAGCAATCACATACTGCAAATCGGCTGAGCCATCTTCATCCGGCGGTGTACCCACCGCAATAAACTGAATTTCACCATGTTGAACAGCCGCTGCCACATTGGTCGAGAATTGAATGCGTCCAGCTGCGCGATTACGGGCAATCATCTCCTGCAATCCTGGTTCGTATATTGGAACGCCGCCCGAATTTAAGATATCGATCTTTTTCTGGTCGAGATCTAAACAAAAAACGGTATTACCGAGTTCGGCTAGACACGCCCCGGTAACCAGACCCACATAGCCACTGCCAACAATGGTAACTTTCAATCTTTATCCCCAAATGTCGAATATTAACTGGATGATTTGCGTGCTTAATTACATTGACGGACCACTCGGAACCGCGCCCTCAGTGCGTCGGGGTGAGTATGCCTCCCAATGATTACAGCCAGGACATTGCCAATAAAAACGCCTTGCCCGAAATCCACAATTTCCACAGGTATACCGTGCCAAAGCAGTTGTCCGCTGCTTAAGTAAGCCAAGTGTTGACTTTAAATCCGCCACCCGTGTCTCTGGACCAGTAACTTCTGCCAAGGCTAAACGAGTCTCCGCCAGCTTCGATAAAGCACTGAGCGTCGGAGAATGCTGCATGACATCGACCAACATGGCTTCAGCCGCCTGAGCCCCCCGAATTTGCATCATATGCTTATGCACGATGTCCAAGAGCTCACCAATGGCTTGAGTTTTGAGGAGAGCGAGTAATTGATCTAAACCAAGATCTACTTGGTTGACAGCATGATGTGCAGCCATCCACCGATCGGCTACTAAATGCATATAGGCAGGATTCTCTTTCGCCACAATTGCCCAAACATCAATCGCCTGCTGGGGGCGCTCGTTGGCCAAATAGTAATCACCCTGCAAGATTAAGGCTCTAGCATGGTTT
Source organism: Polynucleobacter acidiphobus (assembly GCF_003065385.1). Lineage (NCBI taxonomy): Bacteria > Pseudomonadati > Pseudomonadota > Betaproteobacteria > Burkholderiales > Burkholderiaceae > Polynucleobacter > Polynucleobacter acidiphobus. The sequence continues at coordinate 448,939 of NZ_CP023277.1, read as the reverse complement.
GGAATTGCAGATAGGGCATGATGGATCGCCCCCTCAGCCTCAGGAAAATCAGTGCGTCGCAGCGCCTCTTGCGCAATCTCGCAATAAAACTGCGCAATTTCCAATTGATGGCTTTTATCTTGCAAACCCTGAAGTTCATTGGCAGCAATAATGGCTTTTTTCCAATCCTTCTCAATTTGATACATCTCGAGAAGACTTTCTTTGGCCGGTATGGCATATTTGCCAGCACCGACTTGATTGAGAGACGCCTCAGCACGATCCAATAGACCGGCACGCAAGAAATCCCGGCCTAACTCATATGCGGCATGATCTCGATCACGCGGTTTCAGATCTTCACGGTTGGCCAGATGTTGATGAACGCGAATCGCGCGCTCGGTCTCACCACGACGGCGAAACAAATTACCTAATGAAAAATGCAGATCCACTGTCTCTGGATCCAATTGGGCAACCTTGACCAAGGTTTCAATCGCCTGATCGGGCTGCTCATTGAGCAATAGGTTCAAACCCTTAAACGTTGAGCGTTGTTGTTTTAGTCGCTCACGCTCATCTTGACGCGCCTCTAAACGCAGATCCCAACGAGAGGCTAGCCAACCCAAACCGAAGAAGATGGGGATTAGGAGTAACCAACCGGTTTCAATTTGAATCATTTCAGTGGCGAATGAATAGTTTAGATCCCTAGGAGATCTGCCACTACAGAATTAGGCACCCGAGCTACCTGAGTCAAGAATAATTTTTTGATCGAGCGGCTTGTAATCAACGCGCTCACGGAGTTCTTTGCCTGGCTTGAAATGGGGGACGCGCTTTTCTGGAATAAGGACCTTCTCACCCGATTTTGGATTGCGTCCAGTACGAGCAGGTCGATGATGCAAAACAAAACTGCCCACACCACGTAACTCAATACGCTTGCCTTCAGCTAAGGCTTGGGTCATGGTGTCTAGCAAGGTTTTTACTGCTAGCTCCACATCGCGAGGCAAGAGTTGCGGAAATTGCTCCGCAAGGCTCTCAACCAGCTCAGAACGGGTTATCGCTTGGTGCTCTTGATCTGACATAGTCTAATTAGCCCGCCACCCAAGGGGTGGCGGAATCACCTTAGCTTTGATTATCCATCTTCGCCTTCAACAGGGCGCCAAGATTGGTTGTACCAGAGCCAGCATCACCCTGTAACTTATTCATGGCATCTTGTTGATCAGCACTATCTTTTGCCTTGATCGATAAATTAATCGAACGCGATTTACGATCGATATTAATGATCATGGCAGTAACAGAATCACCCTCTTTCAGCGCATTGCGTGCATCTTCAACCCGATCGGTTGAGATCTCTGAGGCGCGCAGATAACCTTCGACCTCATCAGCGAGGGCAATCACAGCACCTTTAGCATCAACGCTCTTCACGGTACCAGTCACCATGCTGCCTTTATCACTGGTCGACGTAAAGTTGTTAAAGGGGTCGCCTGACATTTGCTTGATGCCCAGGGAGATACGCTCCTTCTCAACATCAATCGCTAAGACAACAGCTTCTAATTCATCGCCTTTCTTGAAGGCCTTAACGGCCTCTTCGCCAGGCTCATTCCAAGATAAGTCAGACAGGTGAACTAAACCATCGATTCCACCGGGCAGGCCAATAAAGACGCCGAAGTCGGTGATGGACTTAATTGCCCCTTTGATCTTGTCACCCTTTTGATGGCTGCGCGAGAACTCTTCCCATGGATTTGCTTTGCATTGCTTAATACCTAAGCTAATACGACGCTTATCTTCATCAATGTCTAAGACCATCACTTCTACTTCGGTTCCCAAAGCGACTGCCTTGCTTGGGGCCACATTCTTATTGGTCCAATCCATTTCAGAGACGTGTACCAAGCCTTCAATGCCACTCTCGATTTCAACGAACGCGCCGTAATCAGTCAGATTGGTGACCTTACCAAAGAGGCGTGTATTGGGTGGGTAACGACGGGCAATACCAACCCAAGGATCGTCGCCTAATTGCTTAATGCCTAATGAAACGCGGTTTTTCTCTTGGTCAAACTTCAGAATCTTAGCGGTTACTTCTTGACCCACCGTCAGCATTTCGCTGGGGTGACGCACACGACGCCAAGCCAAGTCAGTAATGTGGAGAAGACCATCAATACCGCCAAGATCAACGAATGCACCGTAATCGGTAATGTTCTTAATGGTGCCCTGAACAACGCTACCCTCTTGAAGGTTAGACATCATCTTCGCACGCTCTTCACCTTGGCTAGCTTCAACCACGGCGCGACGCGAAAGAACCACGTTATTACGCTTACGATCTAGCTTAATGACCTTAAACTCCATGGTCTTGCCTTCATAAGGGCTGGTATCTTTAATTGGACGGGTATCGACGAGCGATCCAGGCAAAAAGGCACGAATGCCATTTACCATGACGGTCAAGCCGCCCTTCACCTTACCAGTCACCGTACCGGTAACGATCTCAGCCCCTTCAAGAGCTTTCTCGAGGTTCATCCAAGACGCAAGGCGTTTTGCTTTATCACGCGACAAAATCGTATCGCCATAGCCATTTTCTAAGGCGTCAATTGCGACAGATACGAAATCACCAGGGTTAACTTCGAGTTCGCCCTGGTCATTTTGGAATTCTTCAACGGGTATGAATGCTTCGGACTTTAGGCCGGCATTTACAACCACAAAATTATGATCAATACGAACGACTTCGGCCGAAATAACCTGGCCGGTTTTCATATTAGAACGAGTTAGGGATTCTTCAAATAGTGCTGCAAAAGATTCAGACATGAGGTTCACTTTGTGCCGCCAATTACTGACGGGTTAGGTTAATAAAACTTAAGCTAGCGGTTTTTACCGTAGGTGCTAACTTAAGCGCCAAACTTCAACTTCTACTTCTAATTTCTATTTACTTCTTGGTACCAAGAAAGTACCTGCTCAACTGCCTGATCAATCGATAAGTTCGAGGTATCGAGCAAATGCGCCCCTTCAACTTGTTTTAGAGGCGCGGTTGCTCGTTGAATGTCTCGAGCGTCTCGTTCCTGCAAATCTTGCAAAAGGACATCCATTCTAGCAGAAATTCCCTTAGCGATCAATTGCTTATATCGACGCTCCGCTCGAGCCTGCACACTGGCCGTCAAAAATACCTTTAAAACGGCATCCGTAAAGATCCGGCTTGCCATGTCCCGGCCATCGGCCACTAAGCCTGGGGGCCTCCGAAACCCTTTTTGGAGTGCCAACAGGGCATCTCGCACCTCTGGATAAACCGCGATTTGGGATGCCAAAACCCCAATGGACTCATCTCGAATAGCCTCTGTGACATCCATATTTCCAAGAAAAATCAGACCGTTTTTAAATTCAATCCGCATGGCGAGGGCAAGCTCACCCAAAGCGCGGCTATCAGATGGCGAAATACCCTTTTGTTGGCTGGCAAGCGCTACCAGACGATACAGGGCGCCACTATCCAAATAATGGAAGCCAAGACGGTTGGCAACTTGCATTGCCACCGTCCCTTTGCCTGAGGCGGTGGGCCCATCAATTGCAATGACCGGGGGAAGGCTCAACCCAAATACTCCTTCATAGGAAATTAATACGTAATTCGTGCCAACTCTGAAAAGTAATGCGGAAATGTTTTAGCAACGCACTGAGGATCGTTAATCACCATTGGCTTTGGACCGAATGCTGCTAAGGAGAAGCACATCGCCATCCGATGATCGTCATAAGTATCGATTCCCTGCGGCGGGGTCTGCCATTGCTCATTACTTAATGGATGAATCTCAATGAAATCCTCACCCTCATGAACCACTGCCCCTAATTTACGCAGTTCGGTTGCCATCGCTGCAATTCGGTCTGTTTCTTTCACCCGCCAGCTAGCAATCTTCTCTAAGCGTGTTTTTCCTTGAGCAAATAATGCCATCACGGCTAAGGTCATCGCTGCATCTGGGATTGTGGTGCAATCAATCGTAATGCCTCGCAATCTTCCATCGGCATGAACAACACCGCCCGTCTCAAGAAAATCATCGCCGCGCAGCACTCTTGCCCCCATTTGCTCGATGGCATCTGCAAAGGCAATATCGCCCTGAATACTGGCCTTACCAACCCCAAGAACCCGCACTGGACCACGACCAAGCACGCCGGCTGCCAAAAAATAGGATGCCGAGGATGCGTCACCCTCGACCCAGAGTGTTTGAGGACTTTTGTACACAACTCCAGCTTGAGTGGGCGCAATCACAAACTGTTGGGGCGTTGGATTGCTAACCTCTACACCAAACCGAGCCATCAATTGAATGGTGATATCGATGTACGGTCTAGAAATTAACTCACCAATCACTTCAATTTGAATTGGTTTACGGGCTAGGAGAGGCAGCGCCATTAATAGAGCCGTCAGAAATTGACTGGAGACATCGCCCCTAACCCGAATCACCTCAGGTAAGGCAAGCTTACCTGCATGGATTTGAATGGGTGGATAACCGACCGCTTGCTCATAATCAATCTGCGCACCAATTTGCGAAAGTCCATCAACCAAATCACCAATCGGTCGCTCATGCATCCGTGGCACTCCAGAGAGTCGATACTCACCCTCTTGCATCACTAATGCCGCGGTGAGCGGCCGAATCGCAGTTCCTGCATTGCCCATGAATAAGTCAGCGCGCTTGACTGGGAAAACACCGGCGCAACCTGTCACCTCACAATCATGACCATGATCCTCAGCCTTCACGCCCAATTGACGTAAGGCATTACGCATCACCTGAGTGTCATCGGCATCAAGTAGTTGCTTAAGAGTAGTCGTACCGCTTGCTAATGCAGCGAGCAACAATGCGCGATTCGAAATACTTTTTGATCCAGGCAGGGTCATCTGACCCTTGGCGCCTTGGAACGGTCCAATCTGCAATGACTCACTCGCCATTACGACTCTTCCCACCGTTTGCGAGCTTCACTGGCTTTCAGAAAAACTTTCTCAAGCGCTTGCGAATCCTCCTTAGCAATCAGCTCACGTAAAGCATGCGCAATCACGAGGTATTGATCTAGCTCTTTCAGGATCGCCGATTTATTAGCAAGGCAAATATCGCGCCACATCTCAGGGCTCGAGGCAGCAATCCGCGTGAAATCCCGAAATCCAGCGCCGGCATGACCAAGCTTTTGATCTGCATCTTCGGAGTTCAGCACGCTTGTCATTAATGCATACGACAGTAAATGAGGCAAATGCGAAACCGCTGCGTAGATTGCATCGTGCTGAATTGCCGATATCCGTTTAATGCGCGACCCCAATGCCTGCCAAAAACTCTCGACCAAAGCCACATCCGCTGCGGAGTTCTCTTGCAACTGACAAATAATGGTTTGCTTTCCCTGAAATAAATCGGCCTTCGCTGCTACCACGCCATGCTGCGCTCCACCCGCAATGGGATGGGCTGGAACAAATTGACAAGCCTTCTTGCCCAAAACCTCTTTGGCCGCCACAATCAAATCACTTTTAGTACTACCTGCGTCGGTAATTAATGTGTGCGGATTGAGATGCGGTTCAATCGTTTGAAAACATGCGCGCATTTGTGCAACGGGGACGCACAAAACAATCCACTGGGCCTTTTTACTTGCACCCTCAAGGTCATCAATACGATCAATCGCGCCTAGTTTTTTGGCCTCTTCAAGATTGCTTGCGCTTCGACCTACGCCGATCACTTCAGTAACGACCCCCGCCTTCTTAAGCGCTAAGCCAATCGATCCACCAATCAGACCAACACCAACAATGGCGACCGTTCCAAACTGATTGCGGCTCATGCGCTGCCCTGTGACTGATTCAGAATGGCGTTGAGGGCTTGAATGCAAATAGCATTCTCTTCTGGCAAGCCGATCGAGATTCTGAGCCACTGTGGCAGCCCATAGTTACCAACAGGCCGCACAATCACACCCCGCTTTAATAACTCGCGGTTAACGCGTCCACCGGCTTCGTTGTCATTGCCCACCTTCACTAAAACAAAATTTCCGGATGAAGGTAAATAGGCTAAGCCCATTTGATCAAACGCCTGGGTCAACTGTTGATAACCGGCTCGATTTAACTCATAGCCTTGCTGTAAAAATGCTTCGTCACCCAAGGCGGCAATAGCCGCTGCTTGCGCCAAACTATTCACATTAAAGGGCTGTCGAATTCGATTTAACAAATCGGTTAAATGGGGTTGCGCGATACCATATCCGATGCGAAGCCCTGCTAATCCATAGGCTTTTGAAAAGCTGCGTGAGACCACTAAATTGGGATATTTTTTTACCCAAGCAATTGCGTCGTAGCGCTGCTCTGGGGCAAGGTATTCGTTATATGCCTCGTCTAATACCACCACCACATGTGCAGGCATCGCAGATAAAAATGCTTCAATGGCTTTTGGTTGCAAGTAACTACCGGTTGGATTATTTGGGTTCGCTACGAATACTAACTTGGCAGTTTCCCCCAGTGATTGCACGGTCTGCAGCATGGCCGACAGATCATGTCCATACCCTGCATCGGCAGCAACCTCCACTGCTTTTGCGCCAATCGCTTGGGTTGCCAAAGGGTAAACCGCAAACGCGTGTTCAGAAAATACGACGGCGTCGCCAGCATGTGCTACCGCTCTAGCGGTGAGCTCCAAAATATCGTTGCTACCATTTCCCAAGGTAATCCAGTCTTCTGGAACCCCCAGACGCTTGGATAAAACACGTTTAAGCTCAAAACCATTGGAATCTGGATAGCGGCCCAGATCATTGGCAGCACGCAACATCGCTTCCTTAGCCGACGTTGGCATACCTAAAGGGTTTTCATTGGAGGCCAACTTTACGATCGCGCTTTCGTCTAAACCAAACTCACGCGCTACCTCGCTAATGGGTCTACCGCCAACATAGGGTGCAATTGCATGCACATGATCTAAGCCAATTTTTTTGGTCATGAATCAGACTCTTAATTTTTAGCGCGGGGATAGGAGCCCAGGTTTTTATAAAAAGCAGCAATCGTTTTTAACTCAGCAATCGCCGTAGCTACTTTGCCATCACTCGCATGTCCATCAATATCGATATAAAAGTGGTATTCCCAAGACCCCTTGCGAGCCGGCCGCGACTCAAACCGCGTCATCGAAACCCCATGTTTTGCTAATGGCCCCAGTAGGTGATGAACAGCCCCGGGTTGATTGGCGACTGACAACACCAGAGATGTTTGATCTTGACCACATGGCTGACAAGCGTATTGGCCGATCACCACAAACCGTGTACGGTTGTTTGGATCATCCTGGATCTGCGCTGAAACAATTTGCAAACCATAGGCCAATTGAGCTGGCTCACCAGCAATCGCAGCAATACTTGGATCTTGACTGGCCATCCGAGCAGCCTCGGCATTGCTACTAACAGCCTGCCGATGCAATTGAGGCGCATGCACGCTTAACCATTGTTGGCATTGAGCCAAGGCCTGAGCATGAGCACAAACTGTTTTTACACCATCCAAACTTCCATGCTTGGTTAAGAGGTGATGCCGAATGGGCAAGACTACCTCACCGCTAATTTGCAATGGACTTTCTAGCAATAAATCCAAGGTTCGCGAAACCGCGCCTTCACTGGAGTTCTCAACAGGAACAACTCCAAAGGTGGCAGCCCCCTTTTCAACCGCCTTAAAGACCTCATCCAAACTCGCGCATGGTAAGCCATCAATCGACTGCCCAAAGAATTGATGCGCTGCTTGCTCCGAGAAGGTACCGGTTGGACCCAAATATGCGATGGTTTGTTTGGATTCGAGTGCGCGACATGCCGACATGATTTCGCGCCAGATCGAAGCAAGGCCATCTGGCAATAATGGGCCAGGATTCTTTTGTAAAACATTCTGAATCACCTGGTTCTCTCGCTCAGGACGAAAAATCGGGGTTGATGACTCGTTCTTAATGTGACCCACTTCTTGAGCAGCCCTTGCACGCTTCGATAAAAGCTCTAAGAGCTCTTGATCGATCGCATCAATCTGAGCACGTAGCGGAGCTAACCGTTGATCATCATTTGACATTAGGCACGCCTTTCAAACTCACGCATGAACTCCACCAAGGTCTCAACGCCAGCAATCGGCATGGCGTTGTAGACACTGGCGCGCATCCCTCCTGCAGCCTTATGGCCACGTAAAGCCGCCAAGCCCGCAGCGCTAGATTGTTCCAAAAACTCTGCATTTAAACCTTCGTCTTTCAGAAAGAATGTGACATTGGTTCTCGAGCGGCACTTTGGATCCACGCGGTTTTCATAGAGAGAGCTTTGATCAATGAATCCATACAGTAGGGATGATTTCTGTTGACTGCGGCGCTCCATCTCCGCCACGCCACCTTGCCGCTTGATCCATTCAAATACTAAGCCGGAAACATAAATTGGGAAAGTAGGAGGAGTATTGAACATCGATTGATTTGCTGCCTCTTTAGCCCAATCCCAGATTGAAGGAGTAATCGGCATCGCGTGCCCCATTAAGTCCTTGCGCACAATCACAATAGTGACCCCAGCGGGGCCAATATTCTTCTGAGCACCAGCGAAAAGTACGCCACACTCGCTCACGTTCATGGCTTTTGAAAGAATATTGCTCGAGATATCAGCAACTAAAGGGGTCTTGCCAAGCTTTGGAAACTCAGCAAATTCAACGCCGCCAATCGTCTCATTGGCACAAATATGCACGTAGGCCGCATCTTCGGACAGGGTCCATGTCTGTTGTTCGGGAATCGACCGAAACCCTTGCGCTTGTGAACTCGCAGCGATGTGGGCTTCCCCGTATTTTTGCGCTTCTTTGACTGATTTCTCAGACCAAATCCCGGTCACTACAAAATCTGCCTTGGGTTCCTTGGCTAAGGGCATCAGGTTCATCGGAATCGCCGCATTTTGACCAATTCCGCCACCCTGCAAGAGCAAGATTTCGTAATCGTTTGGAATGGCCATAAGCTCGCGAAGATCGGCTAAGGTTTTTTCATAGACCGCCATAAACTCTTTGCTGCGGTGACTAATCTCCATCACGCTGGTGCCGAGGCCCTGCCAATTCAACAGTTCATCGCGAGCTTGCTGTAATACCTCTTCAGGTAAGGTTGCTGGCCCCGCTGCGAAGTTATAAATGCGGCGGTCAAAACTCATCATGAAGTCCGGTTAGTTGAAGCTTTGCTTAGGCATCAGGTGCTGCATCGGATTCGCTATTGCTTTGCGCATCGCCTACGTCGTCGCCATCTTCATCCGAATCACTCTCTGCGATGCGCTGCAATCCAGATAAATGGGTTCCCTCATCGACGTTAATCAGAGTAACGCCCTGTGTGGCACGACCCATCTCCCGAATCTCTGATACCCGCGTACGAACGAGTACTCCACCAGTAGTAATCAACATAATTTGATCCTCTGGGGAAACCAAAGCTGCAGCAACGACCTTACCATTTCGCTCACTCGTCTGAATCGCAATCATGCCTTTCGTACCGCGCCCATGACGGGTGTACTCAGCAATCGGGGTGCGCTTACCGTAACCATTCTCGGTTGCGGTTAACACACTATTTGGCGCTGCTGCATCTTCAACTACGGCCACAGCCCCCTCGGCAACTTCCGCAGGCGCAACTAGCATGGCAATCACCTCTTGACCGTCAGACAAATTCATGCCACGGACACCGCGCGCGGTTCGACCCATGGGTCGCACATCATTCTCATCAAAACGAACAGCTTTACCTGCATCCGAGAACAACATCACATCATGCTTGCCGTCTGTGATGGCTGCCCCAACCAAAAAGTCGCCCTCATCCAAGTCAACCGCAATGATTCCGGCCTTACGAGGATTCGAAAAATCCGATAAACGGGTTTTCTTCACAGTGCCTCGGCGAGTTGCCATAAACACATAGTGATCCTCTTGATAGCCCTGAATCGGCAGAATCACTGTGATCTTTTCGCCCTCTACCAGTGGGAACATGTTGACAATTGGCTTGCCGCGCGAAGTCCGACTTCCTTGCGGAACCTCCCAAACTTTTAACCAATACATCCGACCTCGGTCGGAGAAACACAAAATCGTATCGTGGGTATTGGCGACAAACAGAGTATCGATCCAGTCCTCGTCTTTAGTAGCCGCAGCTTGCTTACCTCGACCCCCACGCTTTTGCGCCCGGTATTCGCTTAAAGGCTGGCTCTTCATATATCCAGCGTGAGAGAGTGTGACCACCATATCGGTCGGAGTAATTAGATCTTCCGTAAACAGCTCTGTGGCGTTCATTTCAATATAAGAACGACGACCCGAGTCACTGCCCTCTGAACCAAACTCTGCCTTCACCTCAAGTAACTCAGTTTCAATGACTTTGGTGACACGCTCAGGCTTTGCGAGCAGATCCAATAAATCAGCAATCTGATCCATCACCTCTTTATACTCATTCACGATCTTGTCTTGTTCAAGACCAGTTAAGCGCTGCAGGCGCATTTGCAAAATTTCTTGGGCTTGATCATCGGATAAGCGATAGAGTCCGCTGTCTTGCATGCCATATTCTGGCAAGAGGCCCTCGGGCCGGAAGGCATTGCGACCACCGGGAGCCTCGCCCTCAGCACGAGCTAGCATCTCACGCACTAATGAAGAGTCCCAGGCCTCTGCCATTAACTCCTGTTTGGCAACGACTGGATTAGCAGCTGCCTTGATGATGGCAATGAATCGATCGATATTGGCAAGGGCAACGGCCAAGCCCTCAAGCACATGGCCCCGTTCGCGCGCTTTGCGTAACTCAAATATGGTGCGCCGGGTAATCACCTCACGGCGATGCGCCAAGAAATACTCGAGCATTTGTTTGAGATTGAGGAGTCTTGGCTGATTGTCGACCAAGGCCACCATATTCATACCGAAGTTATCTTGAAGCTGAGTACTCTTGTATAAATTATTCAGAACGACTTCGGGCACTTCACCGCGCTTGAGTTCAATCACAACCCGCATCCCCGACTTGTCAGACTCATCGCGCAAATCTGAGATGCCCTCAATTTTCTTCTCGTTAACCAGCTCAGCAATGCGCTCAAGCAGGTTTTTCTTATTTACTTGATAAGGCAACTCATCCACAATAATCGCTTGACGCTGGCCCTTGTCCATGTCTTCAAAATGGGTCTTGGCCCGCATCACGACGCGGCCTCGTCCAGTGCGATACCCCTCGCGAACTCCTTGAACGCCATAAATAATTCCAGCGGTCGGGAAATCAGGTGCCGGAATGATCTCAATGAGCTCATCGATCGTGCAATCCGGCTGATGCAAGACATGCAAACAGGCCCTGATCACTTCATCCAAATTATGGGGAGGAATATTGGTGGCCATACCCACCGCAATGCCGGAGGAGCCGTTAATTAGTAGGTTGGGAACTTTTGCAGGAAGAATGAGCGGTTCTTTTTCACTGCCGTCGTAGTTGGGCCCAAAATCAACGGTTTCTTTATCTAGGTCAGCTAATAGCTCATGGGCGATCTTGCGCAGACGAATCTCGGTATAACGCATCGCCGCGGCGTTGTCGCCATCGACCGATCCAAAGTTACCCTGACCATCGACCAACATGTAGCGCAACGAGAAATCCTGGGCCATGCGAACGATCGTGTCATAAACCGCCGTATCGCCATGGGGATGGTATTTACCGATCACATCACCCACGATACGGGCAGATTTCTTAAAAGCCCGGTTCCAATCGTTGTTTAATTCATACATGGCGTATAAAACCCGGCGGTGTACGGGTTTTAACCCATCCCGCACGTCCGGCAAGGCTCGGCCGACGATTACGCTCATGGCGTAGTCCAGATAGGACCGCCGCATTTCGTCTTCTAGGGATATCGGGAGAGTTTCTTTAGCGGCTTGTTCCATCTCGAAATAATATCATTTCACAGACACATAACCTGTGCTAATATTCCGATAGTTAGTACCTATTTATGTTGTAGCGCTTTAGGCTTTTTTGGGCTTTTAGGCGATTCGGTTGCATTAATTTATTAAATGTTTTTTGAGGATAAAAAATGAACAAAACCCTAAAACTGATGCTTGCTGCAGTTATTACGATTTCTGCCGGTTCAGTCATGGCCCAGCCAAAGAATGTTGATAACTGGGTAAACTCCACCGGCACTCCATGGAGAAACGGTGACGGCACACTCTGCTGGCGTGATGCTAGCTGGACCCCAGCAACCGCCGCTCCAAATTGCGACGGCTGGCTCGCCCCTAAGCCTGCTGCTGCTCCTGCAAAACCAGCACCAAGCAAAGTGACTCAGAAGAAAATCACCTTGCAAGCAGACACCTTGTTTGACTTTGACAAGTCCAATTTGAAGTCTGAAGGTGTTGCTACTTTGAATAAGCTTGCTCAAGACATCAAAAAGATGAAGCTTGAGGTAGTCATTATTGTTGGTTACACCGATAGCATCGGTACTGATGCATACAACATTGCCCTCGGTCAACGCCGTGCCAATGCGGTTAAGGCATTCTTGACCAATGATGGTGGTGTTGAAGCTACTCGTGTTTACACCGAAAGTAAAGGTAAGGCTGATCCAGTCGCTAGCAATGCAACTGCTGAAGGCCGTGCCAAGAACCGTCGCGCTGTGATCGAAGTGGTTGGCACACAAGCTGTCAAGTAATTTAGTCCCTTGGACTTCAAAAGCCCGGCTTGCCGGGCTTTTTTATTGCTTTTTTTGTATAGTCTTACTTAACTCCTTAAATGGTATTTTCAATGAGCAATGTTGACCAAGCTGAGATTGATAAATTTAGCGCCCTAGCGCATCGCTGGTGGGATCCGACCAGCGAATTTAAACCTTTGCATGCGATCAATCCCTTGCGCCTTGGCTGGATTGAATCGATCACGAATTTAGAAGGTAAGCGAGTGCTCGACGTCGGATGTGGCGGCGGCATTCTTACTGAATCACTCTCCAAGGTGGGGGCAAGCGTGACTGGTATCGATTTATCGACCAAAGCACTCAAAGTCGCTGAATTGCACCAATTAGAGAGCGGTACTACCGTGCGATATCGCTCGATTTCAGCGGAGGATTTATCAAAAGAAGAACCCCATTCATATGACGTGGTCACCTGCATGGAAATGCTTGAGCATGTACCTGATCCAGCCTCCGTGGTACAAGCGTGTGCAAATCTCTGTAAACCTGGTGGCCATCTCTTCTTTTCCACCCTCAATCGCAACCCAAAATCCTACCTCTTAGCGATTATTGGTGCGGAGTATATTTTGCAACTCCTGCCCAAGGGTACGCATCAGTATGAGAAATTTATTAAGCCTTCTGAACTGGCACAATTTACTCGGACTGCCGGCCTAGAGGTATTGCAACTCAAGGGTATGACCTATAACCCCATCACACAAATTTATCGCTTGGGTAGTGATACGGATGTGAATTACATGATGGCAACCCGCAAGCCTCAATAATGGGCACGCCAGTATTTGAGGGGGTCTTTTTTGATCTCGATGGCACGCTCGCGGATACCGCACCAGATTTAGTTGCAGCAGCCAATCGTCTGCTGATTGCCAACCAGCGTCCGCCCATGGCCTATGAGGTCCTCCGACCCATGGCATCCGCTGGAGCGCGGGGACTAATCCAGAAAAGTTTTGGAATTGATCCCGATCACCCTGAGTTTATTTCCCTGCGCGATCGCTTCTTACACTTTTACGAAGAAGCGCTCTTAGTTCACAGCAAACTGTATGAGGGGATGGAAGCGCTTTTACAAGAACTTGATGAGCAAAAGATTCCGTGGGGGATTGTCACCAATAAACAACAACGATTCACCCAACCGCTCACGGAGCAAATGGGCTTACTGAAAAGAGCCCATTGCGTGGTCTCAGGCGATACCACGCCCCACTCCAAGCCCCATCCAGAACCGATTTTGCACGCCGCTCGCTTGGCCAAGGTCGATCCCAAGAGAGCCGTTTATATTGGTGATGATATTCGTGACATTGTGTCTGGTAAGGCTGCTGGGATGCAGACAGCAGCCGCTCTCTATGGCTATTGTGGGTGCGAAGAGCCGCCGCACGCCTGGGGTGCAGACTACCTGATTCATCGCCCACAGGATCTGCGCCAAATTCTGTTTACAAAATAGCTGTGCAATTTATTCCCCAAAGACTTAAAATATTTGTCCTAGTGTGAAAATAATTCGGGGTCGACATGGTTTCGACGTGGATTACAAAGCATCAAGGGCATACCGAGGACCCGTTATCTCGTAAATCAATGGGAATGCAATAACTGCTAACGACGAACGTTACGCACTAGCCGCTTGATTGCGGCTGCCCCTGAACTGATTCTCTCTTGGGTCAGGTAGCGCAAGCTACATCAGGGTCATTTACAAGAGATAAGATCAACCCGCGTCACGAGAGTTGATACGAAAACTGAGTGAATCGCTAATGCAAAGCGTGTCGATTCGCGTTGCCTTGGTTAAATCAAATAATTAGACTAAGTATGTAGAACTTGTTGTAGCGTGTTTGCGGACGCGGGTTCGATTCCCGCCGACTCCACCAATTTGTCAAGTAGATTTGGGGCTCTTTTACCCCCTTTTCCACCTCTTTATTCTGGTTAACCCCCGGGGGAATTGCTTATCCCGCTTATTCCTGGCCCTATCCACCAAGCTTATATCCGCCAACATTTTGGGGGCTCATTAAGGAAATCAAAATGGGTGTAATTGGGTGTAAAAAATTGGAAATATGTAAAAAATCCTTAATAATTGGGTGTAATTGGGTGTAAAAATGGGTGTAAAATGAGGCATGATCAAGTCAAGCACCCTAAAAATTAGCCCTGAACTCCTTAAGCTCATCTCAAAAATTGATGAATTCAAGGGCGCATGGCGCGCACTAGGGGCGCTTGCTCCCGAGAGACTCTCAAAACTACGTCATGTAGCCACTATCGAAAGCATCGGCTCCTCAACACGCATTGAAGGCAGCAAGTTATCCGACCGAGAAGTCGAGCAACTGCTATCAAACCTACAGATAAAAGAATTCTCAACTCGTGATGAACAAGAAGTTGCGGGCTACGCAGAGGTTATGGATTTGATTTTCTCAGCTTGGGATGAAATCCCCTTTACCGAAAATTACATCAAACAGTTACACCAGAAACTATTGGGCTTTAGCTCAAAAGATGAATGGCATCGAGGTCAATATAAAACGAGCTCAAACAGTGTTGCCGCCTTTAATGAACAAGGTGTGCAAATCGGGATTGTTTTTGAAACAGCAACACCATTTGATACACCACGCCTAATGACAGAGGTGATTGAATGGGTTAGGACAGAACTTGATAAAGATGAATTGCATCCACTCATCATTATTTCCCTATGGACCGTCATCTTCCTAGAAATTCATCCATTTCAGGATGGCAATGGTCGCCTATCGCGTGTGCTAACAACATTGCTGTTACTAAAGACTGGTTACATCTATGTGCCATACAGCTCCCTGGAAAGCATTATTGAGCAGAATAAAGAAGGCTACTATCTTGCCCTCCGCCAGACCCAGGGAACGATCAGAACTGAGAGCCCCAACTGGCAGCAATGGGTTAAGTTTTTCTTTCAGTCTTTGGCTACACAAGTCCAAAAACTTGAGAAAAAAGTAGAGCAGGAAAAGATTACCTTAGCCCCTTTGCCAAACCTATCGCTCAAAATTGTTGAACTTGCTCGTGAACATGGCAAGATTACCATCAGCGATGCCGTTCATCATACTGGCGCCAATCGAAACGCTCTAAAGGTGCATTTTAGAAAGTTGACTCAATTAAGCCATCTAGAACAACACGGTCAAGGTCGCGGGGTTTGGTACTCCCTAAAATGAATTTATTGCCGATATATGAACACGTGATCAGTTACCTGAAAGTAAGTTTTTGTTCGATTCCAGCCGACTCCACCGATTTGATGTTGGTACTGTTTGGAAACCGCTTCTAACCTAAGGTGTTTGCAGAACACTCTCCATCTGCATGGAGAGCTTTTCGTAGTGACTTAAAGCCAATTTAGTTGGGATGATGTGTTTCTTGCGAGCATCAGCTTTGTCAATGGACAGTTTGATATAGCCCATCGCCTGCAAATTTTTGATCCGTCCATGAAGGGTGGCTTGCGAGCCAAGCTCATGGGCGGTTAATAAATCCCCAACCAAGATCGTTTGTTGACGATCCCAGGCCAACATCACCCGATTTAACAACTGCTCCTCCGTGAAATCCAATTTCTTCCCTGGATTGATACGATCAAGCGTATCTAGGCAATTCAGAAAACGTAAATAAGACAAGGAGCGTTGTGGCATGAGCGGAATTCACCAATCAAAAAAATAATATCAACACTATACTAAAAGACTTCTAATCACAATAATCGGCATCAAGTTTTATGGACCCAGCAAATCTTTCAAAGGAATCTGCGGTTTCCTTTAGGGTGGTCATTGGATGCGGCCTTGCATATGCCATTTTATTTTATGCCAATGATTGGCTGATGGCATTTTTGGAAGTGTCTCCCGGCGTGAATTGGATTTATCTACCCGCTGGACTCAGGCTATTTCTGGTCCTGATTTTTGGGCTATCTGGAGCCTTAGGCATTGCTACTGCATCCGCTCTCATTACCTTTGGGCGCGATCTGGGCGAAGACATCATCAGTATTGTAGGAATTGGACTTATTTCAGGTTTTGGCCCCTATCTCGCGCGCCTGCTTGTGATTCGTAATCTCAAAATTAATCCGGATTTGAGCAACCTCAATATACAGATGATCGCGATTAGCGTCTTAGTCTTTGCTCTTTTGAGTACCGGATTACATCAAGTGTGGTTTGTACTAATGGGTATCCCGAGCGGCAGTCTCTCAAATGCGATTGCCATGCTCATTGGCGATATTTTGGGAGCCCTGTTATTTATCTCAATCTGTAAGTTTGGGATTGATGTCTATAAGCGATATTACGGCAAACAATCGGTTTTATAAATGTGCCAGTCAGACTTTCAGGTCAGTCGATTCTGCTGATAGTCTGTGATCGCTTGCATAATTTCTTCTTGGGTATTCATGACAAAGGGTCCATGCTGAACAATCGGCTCGTGGAGTGGTTTTGCAGCCACCCAAATGGCTTTAGCCCCCTGTGCACCAGATTGCATCGTCACTTGATCGCCCTCACCCAAAACGAGCGCCGCCTGAGATGGCACTCGCTCCACTTGGCCACCAACGGCTAAATCACCTTCATACACATAGATAAAACTGTGATGGAGGATCGGTATTGGATGGCTAAAAGTATCGTGGCCAGATAAGTGAATATCAAAAAATAGTGGCTCGGTACTCAATCCATGAATAGGGCCTTGAATGATAGAGCCATCAGGCGACTGGTAATCTCCTGCGATCACTTTAACCAATCCGCCTTGGGGTAGATACACTCTTGGAATGGATGCATCTTGAATGTCCTGATACCCTGCAGGCTTCATTTTTTCGCGAGCGGGCAAATTAATCCATAGCTGAAATCCGCGCATTGCACCACTCTCCTGCTGAGGCATTTCTGAATGAATAATTCCGCGACCGGCGGTCATCCATTGCACACCACCACTTTTTAAGTGACCACGATTACCCAAATGATCCTCATGCAACATATGGCCCTCGATCATATAGGTCACCGTTTCGAAACCACGATGGGGATGGGGTGGAAATCCAGCAACATAATCATTCGGATCGTTGGATGAAAACTCATCGAGCATCAAAAATGGATCTAAGCGCTGCCGATCTTGACCGCCCAAGCTACGACGTAAGCGAACGCCCGCCCCATCAGAGGTTGCAACACTTGGAATCACCTGAATAATTTGACGGTCCATTATTTAAGCCTTTGGAGCCTGATCTTCAGGATGAATATCTAAAGCAATCAGAAAGCGTGACACCATGTTGTACGCCGCAATCACCGTTACCAACTCAACTAATGCAGTATTACCTAAGGCTTCTTGCAGGCGCTTCATCAACGCAGGATCAACCTGAATGGCTCGGGTCATTTGTAAGGTTAGTTCGAGAGCGTCTCGCTCTAATGGGCTAAAGGAGCTAGGGTCAAAGTTGTCACCTCCCAAATACCGCATTGCATCAACTTGGGCTTGTGTGCCTCCCGCTTTCAGAAACGGTGGGGCATGATGGAAAAACTCATACTCGGCGCCATTGAGAACCGCAACACCACACATTCCGAGTTCGCGTAACTTTGGATCGAGTGAGAGTTGCTGTCGCACATTACCAATAAAATGATTCCAGCCACGGGCCACAGGCTCACTATGCAACAGCATTCGATCCAGATTAATCAGCTGACCGCCACGGCGTTTACGAATCTCGGCAACTAGATCGGCAGGTTCTGCTAAATCAAGGGGTTGGTACGGAATTAAACGATCGATTGTCATTGAATAAAGTGGGTGTGTTTCGGTGCTATTAGTGTACCCATAAACTTGATCGATAATAGTGTCATGAATCATGAGCGTTCGAACTTAAGCACCCCTTCCATCCTTAATATTGCCGGCTATCAGTTTGTCCGTCTGAACGAGCTCGAGCAACTGAAAGAATCGCTGCATCAAGTTGCCTCAGAACTTCGCCTTAAAGGGACAATTCTGCTATCAGAAGAAGGTATCAATCTATTTCTGGCTGGTCTCGAAACCAATATTCAGAGTTTTTTGGTCTTTTTACGAAATGATCCACGACTGGCGTCGTTTCAAACGAAGGATAGTTGGTCAGCAACGCAACCCTTTCGTAAGCTTTTGATCAAGATCAAAAAAGAGATTATTCGCATGAATCATCCGACCATCGCCCCGGAAAAAGGTCGGGCTAAATTTATTTCTCCGCAGAAATTAAAGGAATGGCTCGATCGAGGCCAAGATGATTTGGGACGCCCTGTGGTGATGATTGATACGCGTAACGGGTTTGAAGTGGAGTACGGAACGTTCAAGAATGCATTGCATTTCAATATCAATAAATTCAGTGAATTTCCACAGGCGATTGAGGAGCATCTTCCCGAACTGAGTAATAAGACCTTGGTCAGTTTTTGTACGGGTGGGATCCGCTGTGAAAAATCAGGGCTATATTTGCGAGAACGCGGTCTTGAGCACAGCTATCAATTAGACGGTGGGATCTTGCAATACTTTGAAGATATTGGTGGCGATCACTATGTGGGCGATTGCTTCGTCTTTGATGAGCGTGAAACCCTAGAGCCCAGCCTTGCCGCCAAACCCCAGGGTAGACTCAAGCCCAAGAAAAATCAGACTTAGTCGAACTTAGTCAGACTTACCAACTAAGTTGAAATGCTCAACGGCAGGTGCTTGGGTAAAAAATGGGCCAACAATGCTGCGCCACTCGGTAAACGCTGGGGATCCCCGAAAATCCACCATATGGTTCTCAAGGGTATCCCAATAAATCATCAATAGATAGCGGTTAGGTGACTCAATGCTGTGATTGACTTTAAAGCCCCGAAAGCCCTTAGCAGGAGCGATGGTGGTGCGAACGCCCCGTAAGATTGCCTCATTAAATTCAGCTTGCTTGCTTTCATCGATACGAATATCAACCACTTCTAGAATCATTTTGCTTCCTCAGGATTACGGTTAAACATCAATTATCATCGATTTATTCATTGATTCTGCGAATCTGTATGCATACCAAACCGATTATTGCCGTCTTAGGAGACTACGAGCGTTGCTTGCAAGACTATGCGGATTGGTCGCACATTCAATCGCGTGCCGATGTGCGATTTTTCCATGAGCCCCTCGATGGTGAATCGCTCTTCCAAGCGGTTAAGGATGCACATGCCATTGCATTAGTTCGTGATCGGTCCCGATTTGATGCATCGCTCATCGGGCGCTTACCAAAGCTTAAGTTATTTGTTTTTACCGGGATACGCAATGCTTTACTTGATCACGCCGCCCTCCTCAATCAAGGGGTGACGGTCGCTTGTACGCGCGGTGGGCCATCCAAAGAAACCACCGCTGAACTCACTTGGGCCCTCATTCTGGCTGCCAGCAAGCAGGTGGTTGATCAGTCTCAGATGATAGGTGACGGCCAATGGCGTAATGCCCATTCGGTGTTGCCCATGCTCCATGGGCAACGTCTTGGGATTATTGGACTAGGCGGCATCGGTAGCTTAGTCGCCAAAGTAGGCGCTGCATTTGGAATGGAATTGGTTTGCTGGAGCCCGAATATGACCCACGAACGCGCCAATGCGGCTGGGTGTGAGTTCTTGCCGCTAGAAACCCTCCTTCAAACCTCAAAAATTGTGAGTTTGCATTTGGTCGCCAGTGAGCGCACCAAAGGCCTCATTCATCAGGATCGCTTAGCGATGATGCGAACGGACTCTGTATTGGTAAATACCTCACGCTCGAGTCTCATTGTGACCGAAGACTTAATCGCAGCACTCAAATCCGGTAGACCATCTCAAGCCGCCCTCGATGTCTTTGATCAAGAGCCACTTCCAAAAGACTCGGAGCTTCATCGCATCCCAAATTTGCTGATGACCCCCCATTTAGGCTTTGTGGCTGAGCCTATTTTTCAGGGTTTTGCCCAAGGCCTTGTTGATACGCTTGATGCCTGGCTCAATGGCAAGCCCGTCCCGATGCCCTACCCTGCCAATTCATAAGATATGCGGCTCAGCCCAGCTCGTTTATTCATTACGTTTACATTCATTGGCTTATCGGGTTTTGGTGGCGTTCTGCCGTGGGCTAGGAGAGCTTTGGTTGAACAAAAACAGTGGCTCAGCTCTCAAGAATTCAATGCGCTATTGGGTGTTTGCCAATTAGTTCCGGGTCCTAATATTGTCAACCTCGCTGTGTGTGTCGGCGAGCGTTTTGGGGGTGTACGAGGGGCATTCGCCGCTGTTGGTGGGTTGATGCTAGCTCCCATGACCGTTGTGATTTTGCTAGCTTTACTCTATGACCACTATGGAGAGTTTGAGCGGGTACAAGGTATTTTGCGAGGCATCTCCTCGGTGGGCGTTGGCTTAATCGCCGCTACCGGATTTAAGATGCTTAAAGATGAATTGACTTACCCACCGATGCTGATAGTGATTGCAATTAGCATCGTGATCGCCACGATCTATCAATTAGCACTTGGCTGGGTCGTCGCCATCACCTTGCCGCTCGCGCTACTGGTTGCTTGGAGAAAAGCGCGATGATGATTGGCCTCTTAGGACTATTTATCAAACTGTCCCTGTTCTCCTTAATTGCATTTGGTGGGGTCAACGCCCTTCTCCCAACCCTGTATGACATTTCGGTTAATCAAGAGGGCTGGATTGACCCGCAAACATTCATTCATTATTTTGCGATTGCTCAAGCAGCTCCGGGCCCTAACCTACTAACCGTCACCTTAATTGGCTGGAATGCCTTTGGCTTGGCGGGCGCACTGTTAGCGACTCTAGCCGTTTGCTGGCCATCATGCATTTTGATTTTTTACCTTCAGCAGGTGATCGCCAAACTGCAACATTTGCAATGGAAGAAAACGATTGAGTACTCAGCAAGTGCTCTTGCGGTTGGCTTAGTGCTTGCATCTGCCTGGCAAATTGCCATTCGGATTAATGGCAATTGGGCAGCCTATGCATTAACTATCTTTAGCATTCTGTTTGTCTTGCTCAGTAAACGCCACCCTCTTTATCTTATTGGCCTGGGCGCAATCCTGGGATTTTTTGGGTTTATTTGAGGGCGTGGACAGTCCAAATCCCTAAAAAGGTTAGTAATAAAGATCCGCAGACATGCATGAGGGCAAGGCCCAAAGCGAGCATCAATTGATCGCGCTGCATCAACATCACAACATCAGCCGAGAAACTTGAAAACGTGGTGAGCCCACCCAAGAACCCAGTGATGATAAAAAGTCGCCATTGGGGGGAGATCGCTGGATGATCCAAAAAGAATGCGAGCGCAATTCCAATCAGATAGGAGCCGACTAAGTTCGAAATTAAGGTTCCCATCGGAATGAGACTTGAAATCGGGACTGATAATGAAATAAACCAGGCTCGTAAGAGCGCCCCAAGGCCTGCGCCACAAAAGATAGCAATGACTGATCCAAAGGCATTAGATGTTCCCATAACTGGGATTATGAATGATTACAAACTGGGTCGATAGCCCAAATAGGTTTGCTCACGAGAACGTTTGGTCAGTACCAGTTGCCAAAGTTGCCCTTGGCCAGAGCGGAAAAATCCAGCACAACAGCACAGGTAATAGCGCCACATCCGATAAAAACGCTTGGAATACTGAGTCTGTAACTGCGGCCAAGCACGCTCAAAATTGCTTAACCACGCCATCAGCGTTTTGTCGTAATCATGTCCAAAGTTATGCAAATCCTCGACCAAGAACCGACGCTCCAATGCTTGCGATAGCTCGACCAAAGACGGTAAATGCCCATTCGGAAATATATAGCGATCAATCCAAGCATCGGTTTTTTTAACCGTTGCGTAACTGCCGATGGTGTGTAAGAGAAAAATTCCTTGATCACTTAACAAGCGATGAGCGATATCAAAGTACTCTGCATAATTTTTTTGCCCAACGTGCTCAAACATCCCAACTGAAACGATCTTATCGAACGATCCCGTAAGATCTCGATAATCAATTAATCGAATTTCAACTGGCAGACCTTGGCACCGTTCGGTAGCCAAGGCCTGCTGCTCGCTCGATACGGTGATACCTAAAACGTTCACACCATAGAGCTCAGCCGCAAATTTGGCCAACCCACCCCAACCGCAGCCAATTTCTAGGAGCGACTCACCTGGTTTTAACTGTAATTTCTTACAAATCAGATCAAGCTTGTGCTCTTGTGCTTCGGTTAAATTCTTCGCATGGGCCCAATAGGCGCACGAGTAGGTCATGCGAGGATCAAGCATGGCTTCAAAGAGATCATTGCCCGCGTTATAGTGCTGCTCGCCCACTTGAAAGGCTCGATCTTTGGATTGCAAATTGAATAGTTTTGAGCGGGCGATTTCATAAAGGAGGCGGACTTTAGCCAAACCCTGCACGCTCTCATCCAATTCATCGCGCATTAAACGATAAAAGAACTCGTCAAGACGCTGGCAGTCCCACTGACCATCCATGTACGACTCCCCAAGACCCAGAGACCATGTTTGCAAAATCCGATCAAAAACCATTGGGTCATGAACTTGCATGTCCCAAGGCTGAGTGCCGTTAACGGTAATACCGGCTTGCTGAAGGATTTGTTCGAGTGCAGCCGGGGCCTTAATGCCCCCGGGAGGTGAATAACTTGCGGAATTACTTGACATCATGGCAAGCGTTACCGATTTACTTCATCGTGCTAGAAGCACTGGTATTTAACCAAACACGTAACCCATATGGGCTGCGACCAAGGCAAACAAAATCGCCAGGCTGGTAGCGGCTGCCAACATCACAATCAAGGTAATCATCTTTTTATTGATGACGTCTTTGCTTTCGTTTTGCCATTCGTTCATGGTCCGCCCCTTTATCTAAACGACATAAGTATTATTATCCACATTTTGGGCGCCTAACGACCTCGGCCGGCCTTGCGCATCATGCCTTTACCGCCCCCAAACCCCTGTTGCGGCTTTCCCCCCATACTTTGAGGCCCCTTGCCGACGGGCGGACGGGTTGGAAGCTTGGGCGCCTTCACAGCAGATTTGGCTAGGGGTTTCTTCTCATCGGTCACAATAGTCTCCTCTCGATATGATCTTAATATGATTTCTGACTATTCTATCCAAGCTATTGCAATTAATGCGATTCCTTTGGTTTTTGCCATTACGATCCATGAGGCGGCTCATGGCTATGCGGCCAAACGCTTTGGCGATAACACCGCTTTCTTGCTTGGTCGAGTTACCCTAAATCCTCTAAAACATATTGATCCAATTGGCACCGTTTTAATCCCGATTGGGCTCATCCTGGCAAACTCCCCTTTCTTAGTTGGCTACGCCAAACCGGTTCCAGTGCGCTTTGATCACTTGCGCAATCCTCGGATCGATATGATTTGGGTTGCACTCGCTGGGCCTGGTTCTAATTTTTTTCAGGCGATCGCTTGGGCTATTGCTTGGATCTTGCTTCAAGGGTCAGGTATTAATGAGCCGTTTTTGATCTCCATGGCTAAGGCGGGTGTCTTTTGGAACATTGGCCTCTTGGTCTTTAATTTATTTCCCCTCCCTCCATTGGACGGTGGCCGCATTCTGGCGGGATTATTACCGTACCGCCAAGCCCTGTTATTAGGGAAATTAGAGCCCTGGGGCTTTTTTATTGTCTTGGGCCTGGTGTTTACCGGAGTTATCTCTCAATGGTGGATGGTTCCCTTAAGTGAGTTCTTCATCTCAATCGTGCGGGGCCTCACCTACCCCATCAGGATGATTTTTGGCGCTTAGTGCGCTTGGGTGACCTGCCACATCCCGATCACAAAATTAGAGTATTCTTAAATCTGAATCAATTCTGATTAGTCTCATGGAGGATTTATGAATACTCAATCACTTCGCATTTCCATCAAAACTCTCATCCCGGCCCTTACTCTTACCTTGGCCACACCCGCGATGGCCCAATTTGCCAAACCAGAAGATGCCATCAAATATCGCCAAAGCGCCTTTGCTCTGATGGGTGCACATATGGGTCGATTGTCTGCAGTGGTGAAGGGTGAGGTTCCTTACAACAAAGATGATGTCGCTCGTAATGCGGCCATTATTAGCACACTCTCAAGCTTACCTTGGCAAGCATTTGGCCCTGGCACCGAAGGTGGGAAAGCTGAACCAGCCATTTGGAAGGAAAGCGCCAAGTTCAAGTCTGCTGCCGATAAGATGCAAGCTGCCGTTGCTGAGCTCAATACTGCAGCCCAATCAGGTAATCCGGAGAGTTTGAAGAAGGCATTGGGCGCAACAGGTCAAACCTGCAAAGCCTGTCACGACGATTTCCGTAAGAAGTAATTTTTCGGCACAACTCGGCCTGTATTTTTTGATCAAGCGATCAGAAAATATAAGCCGAGAATAATCAATAAAAATATTGCCAGTGCCAGCATGCGTTGGCGAGATGAATCAACCGTCTCCTCCACCTTCGGAGTTGTATCGGTTAATTTATCGCCAGTCACCATAGGTCCGACCAGATTTTCTCGCTTAATGAAATAGTAGTACAAGATTGCAGCAATATGCAGTCCGACCAAAGCAAAAATGAGGTATTGATTGAAGCGATGAATACTAGTGAGTAGCGCAACTGTGTCATTAGAGACGTATTTTGCGAGCGGCCCCTGGAAAAAAATATCATCATCAGCAAATAGGCCTGTCAGAGCCTGGATCAAAACGACTGTCAGCAGAGCGATAACGGATAAGGCGCCGAGCGGGTTATGACCAAGTCCGCCATCGGCTTGACCCCGAAGAAAGGCAATTAACCTTGCGGGGCTGGGCACGAAATTAGCAAAGCGTGCATGCTGCGATCCCACAAAACCCCAAATCACTCGAAATAAGATCAGTGCGAGCGCAGTGTAGCCACAATAGGCATGCCACTGAATAGCATTGCCACCGATTTTCACAAACACAATACCGAGCACAATACAGATCGCCAAAGCCCAATGAAATAGGCGCGTTGGCAAATCCCAAATACGAACCGGCGTGCTCACTTTATTTGATTTCAGGAAGTTCTTTTTGTAAGAGCTTCAATCCAGCACGAAGCAAATCATCATACCGCTGGCGCTCTGCTTTGATCGCCTCGGCATCCCAGGAATAAAACCCTTGGCCTGTTTTCATTCCGAGATTTCCAGAGTCAACCTTTTCCTTAAGGCATTGCGCAATCTCACCTTTATTATTCAGCGAGGGATAGATACTGGCTCCGGCTGCCGCATGAACCTCAACACCGGCATGATCACGCTGTAATACTGGGCCCGCAGCCAAGTAACGGAACCCGAAACCAAAACGAACCGCTTTATCAACATCCTCGGGAGTCACAATCCCTGCATCGATAAGATCAAAGGCTTCACGAGAGAGCGCGTGTTGCAAACGATTAGCTAAAAAACCTGGCAGATCTTTTTTGACTGTAACTGGAACCATGCCACACGCGGTCATTAAACGACTCAAACTGTCTGCTACCAAACGTGATGTTTTTTCACCATAGATCACCTCCACACAAGGAACTAAATGTGCGGGCATAAAAAAATGCAGGCCAATCATACGAGCAGGACTTTTTAAACCCTTAGCGATTTCGCTAATGGGAAAACTAGAACTGTTGCTGGCTAGAACAGTTTCAGGATTAACTACCTGCTCGAGTTGAGCAAATAAATCCTGCTTGACTTCAAGCTTTTCTGGAACGCACTCAATCACTAAGTCAATTTCTGACCAATCAAAATGGTTGAGCGAATCAACCACTGATAGTAGGTGCAGTCGTTGCGGATAGCCAATTTCTTGCAATTTAGTCTCAAAATAATTAGGTAATACAGCACGGCGCTCGGCGCTTGCTTCAAACACTTGGGTTGCGCACCCTCCGCGAGCACAGACCAGGGCAACATCAGCCCCCATGGTTCCGCCACCCACAATTAATACTTTGGTTTCGGCTGGATTAAATAACATCTCAATTTCCCTTCAATAGTGGAACCACGCCATGTGCGGATGGAACCATAAAGTCAAAATCACACCCAACATCCGCTTGCGTAACCGTCGTTTGATAGAGATGACGATAGCCCGTTTTTGGAATATTCAAGCGCTTCGCTGGTGTTTCAAGAGCAGCAATTCGACGCGCAATTTCTGCATCATCCAGTTCTAATTGCAATAGACGTTTTTCAACATCCAGCGTAATCATGTCGCCATCTTGAACAATGGCAAGTGGTCCGTTCTCTGCCGATTCTGGAGTAACGTGCAACACAATCGTGCCAAAGGCGGTACCGCTCATGCGCGCATCCGAGATCCGAACCATATCCTTAACTCCGGCTTGAGCGAGTTTTTTGGGAATTGGTAAGTAGCCTGCTTCGGGCATACCTGGCGCACCTTTAGGGCCCGCATTTTGTAAGACCAAGATGTCGTCTGCCGTAACGTCTAAATCTGGACTGTCCACGCGTAAAGCTAAATCCTCCAAAGACTTAAAGACCACCGCCCGACCGCGATGTTTGAGCAAATTGGGGCTGGCTGCTGAGTGCTTAATCACTGCCCCGCGTGGTGCTAAATTGCCCTTCAAAACAGCCAAGCCGCCCACAGGGTAAATTGGTTCACTCGCAATCCGGATTACTTTGCGGGCTTTGGTAACTTTTGCTGCATCAATCTCCTCGCCCAATGTTCTACCAGATACCGTTAAGCAATCGAGGTGCAAATGGGGCTTTAACTCTCGCAAGACACCCATCAAGCCACCGTCTTCGTATAAGTGCTCCATATAGTGGGAGCCGCTGGGCTTTAAATCCACCAAGACTGGAATATTTTGACCCAAGCGATCAAAGCGTTCCAAATCCAGTTTGATTCCCAGACGTGCTGCGATCGCCGTGAAATGAATCAAGGCATTGGTTGAGCCGCCGATCGCATGCAGGACCACAAGCGCATTCGTCAACGCTTCGGGACTTAAAATGGTGCGAGGCGAAAAGCGACCCTCGCTCGCCGTTTTACCCAGCTCAACCGCTCTGCGGCCGGTGAGCTCCGATAAACGAAAGCGTTCGGCAGTGACTGCTGGGGCAGCAGCTGTGCCAGGCAAACTCAAACCAGCGGTCTCAACCATGCAGGCGATGGTGCTGGCGGTTCCCATCACCATACAAGTACCGGTCGTTGGGGCTAATTTGCCATTGATCTCATCAATTTCTGCCTGATCAATTTCTCCAGCCCGAAACTTTCCCCAATATCGACGGCAATCGGTGCAAGCCCCCAAGCGATCGCCTTGATGCAAGGTGGTCAACATTGGGCCCGTCGGAATGGATAACACTGGCACATCAAGGCTGGCGGCAGCCATTAATTGGGCGGGGATGGTTTTATCGCAACCACCAACAAGCACTACAGCATCCACCGGTTGCGAGCGCATCATCTCTTCGGTATCAAGCGCCATCAAATTGCGCAAATACATGCTGGTTGGAAATGCAAACGACTCGTGAATGGAGATGGTTGGGAACACCATCGGCATCCCCCCTGCCTGCATCACACCCCGCTTAATCGCCTCAATCATTTGTGGCACATTGCCATGGCAAGGGTTGAAGTCACTATAGGTATTCGTGATTCCAACGATCGGCCGGTCAAGAGCGCTATCACTAAATCCCATTGCCTTAATGAAGGCTTTACGCATGAATAGAGAAAATTCGGTATCGCCGTAGCGAGTGAGGCCCTTGCGAATTCCGGTTTGGGGTGCGCTGTTCGATGCAGCTTTAGGATCGTTAATGGTGCTCAATGGGTGGTATCCAAAATGTTAAAAATATCGACTTACAATGTCACATTATTCCAATAAAAATAGAATCGAGACATGATTCCAGTCAATAGCGTATTACAAGTGGGATTTTTCCCTGAAATCATGCAAGATGAGGTCTTGCGCCGCCTAACACCAGTCATGATGCCTGACCCCCAAGGTCCCATTCCACAAAAAGATGTTCAGGCGATTTTGACGAGACCCAGCTATCCGATTACCCCCATTCTGTTAGATCAATTACCCCAGGTCAAAATGATTGCCTGCTGTGGCGTTGGATATGACAATCTTCCGCTCGATTATTTAAAGCAAAGAGGAATCATGGCATCGAACACGCCAGGGGTACTCAACGATGCAGTGTGCGAGCTCACGATCGGCATGTTGTTTGCTCTACTCCGTCAAATTCCAAAAGCGCATGAATTTGTACTTCATAAAAATTGGAGTAAGGGAGCATTTCCGTTTACAACTTCCTTGGCAGGCAAAACAATTGGGATTGTGGGCATGGGACGAATTGGTCAAGAGCTGGCAGCTCGCCTCGTGCCGTTTAAGGTAAAGATTGCCTACCATGGTCCGCATGACAAGCACCTCTCCTATCCATACATTTCCTCATTAATTGAGCTAGCAAGCATGAGCGATATCTTAATTCTGAGCTGCCCCGGCGGTAAGGAAACTGAGCGCATGATTGATCGGGAGGTGCTTGAGGCTTTAGGCCCCTCGTCCTACTTGATTAATGTTGCTCGCGGAAGTGTTGTCAATGAATCAGATCTGCTATTCGCCTTGCAAAACCAAATCATTGCTGGGGCCGCCTTGGATGTATTTGAAAATGAGCCAAATCCTGATCCACGTTTTTTAGAGCTTTCCAATGTTTTACTCACGCCACATATTGGCAGCGCCACCCAAGAGACGCGTCAAGCAATGACGAATCTTGCGATTGATAATCTCGATGCTTTTTTTAATCAACGTCCTCTACCAACCCCTATTGCCATGTAATTGGAGATTGTGATGCCCGTACATCCCTCAAGTTTTTCTGCCGTTTTATCCCCAGTGCTAACCCCATTTAATGCCGATGGTAGTCCGAATGCCAAAAAACTCCTACGGCAATGCCAGTGGTTGCAAAGTCATGGAGTGGGTCAAGCAGTATTTGGAACAAACTCCGAGGCCAACTCCATGTCGGCGCGCCAAAAGATCATGGTGTTAGAGGAATTAATTGATGGTGGACTCAATCCAAACAATGTGATGCCCGGTACTGGTGCATGCTCGGTTGATGATGCAGTTGCTATGACAAGAGCCGCGGTGAATGCTGGTTGCGCTGGGGTATTGATGCTCCCGCCCTTTTATTACAAGGACGTCGCCGATGACGGTTTATTTGCGTTTTACGCTGAGGTCATCGAAAAAGTGGCTGATACAAACTTAAAAATCTATGTCTATAACATTCCTCCGGTGACCAAAATTGGCCTAAGTATTCCCCTTTTGGAGCGCTTGGTGAAAGCTTATCCCAATACCGTCATTGGGATGAAAGATAGTTCGGGGGATTGGCCATATACCGAATCTGTGATTAAAGCCTTGGCGGGTTCAGCATTTCGGGTCTATGCAGGCAGTGAGGTATTTTTACTGCGCACCTTAAAAGCCGGGGGCGTGGGTTGCATCTCAGCTACTGCGAATGTCAATCCAAAAGCAATTGCCCAACTGGCAACGCGATGGCTAGAACCAGGGGCAGATGCCCTCCAAGAGTCCCTATCGGTAGTACGGGCCATTTTTGCCCAGTTCCCGATGATTCCTGGCATGAAGGCAGCGGTCGCACACTACAGCGGCGATCCTGATTGGTTACGCGTGAGACCTCCTTTACTATCCCTCGATGCAGAGCAGCAAAACAGACTGGTTTGCGAACTGCAAAAAATTAACTTCCAGATGGAAGGGCTTTAAGGCCATTAAATTGGTATAGACTTACGGCTTGTAGTAACGATCAATAATGATTACAGGAGATATCTACATGAAACTACTTAAATTGTTGCCTCTGTGCTTTGCACTGCTTTGGGGCAGCGTTCAAGCTCAAAATCTTTCGGTCGCGACTGGCGGTACCGGCGGTGTTTACTATCCCATGGGTGGCGGCCTAGCAGCTGTTCTGTCCAAAAAAGTGCCTGGGATGTCTGCGACTGCTGAGGTAACTGGCGGCTCAGTGGATAACCTCAACCTGATCGGCACTGGTAAGCCTTACATTGGCTTCTCAATGGCCGATGCCGCTAAAGATGCACAAACTGGTCAAGGCAAGTTCTCGGGTAAAAAAATTGACCTCAACACCTTGTTAGTTCTCTATCCTAATCGGATGCACATTGTGACCACCGAGGCATCGGGCATCAAAACGATGCAAGATCTCAAAGGCAAGCGTGTGAGCACAGGAAGCCCTGGCAGCGCTACTGAGGTGATGGCTTTTCGCGTCATTGAAGCTGCTGGTCTCGATAAAGATAAAGACATGAAGCGTGAGCGTCTTGGTGTGGCAGAGTCAGTCAATGCTGTGAAAGACCGTAAGATTGATGCGTTCTTCTGGGTAGGTGGCTTACCAACTGCCGCTGTTACTGACTTGGCTAATACTCCTGGTACTAAGATTGTGATGATTGATCACTCCAAAGAAGTCGATGCCATGAACAAAAAATATGGCAACCTCTACTTCAAGGATGTGATTCCAAAGACCACTTATAAGGGTATGGATAAAGACAATAACGTGATCTCTGTTGCCAATATCTTGGTCACCAGCTCAAAGATGTCTGAAAAAGAGGCCTATGACATCGTGAAAGCCGTGTTTGATAACAAGATTGACTTGGTACGTTCACACTTTGAGTACATCAATGTGACCCCCGAAGGTCAAAAAGCTGCGTCAACACCAGTTCCATTTCATCCTGGTGCTTTGAAGTACTTCAAAGAGAAAAACATTAAAGTCAATTAATTCGTTTCTTCGTTTTGTTTGAATGGCCGCTAATGCGGCCATTTTTCAGTAAAGACCTATACCATGAGCCAAAGTGCAATTGATAGCGCAACCCAAGAAAAATTAGATGCGCTGATTAAACAAGAAGAGGGTGACTCCAATAATTACAAAGGGATCTTTGCGATCTTTTTGACCTTGATGGCGGTTGGTATGTCGCTGTTTCATTTGTACGCCGCTTACTCCATTGTTCCAACCCAAGTGCTTAGAACAGTACACGTGAGCTTTATGCTTTTTTTGGTCTTCTTAAGCTTTCCGATGTTGGCGCGGTACAAGAATCAAGTGAAGTGGTGGGATGTGATTTGCGCCCTGTTGGCGATTTATATTGCCTATTACGCAATTGCCGGTGGAGATGATTTTGGCGATCGCAATACTGCGCCCGACCGCATGGATGTGGTTTGGGGCTCCATACTGATCCTATTAATCCTAGAGGCTGTGCGTCGCACCAGTGGCGCTATTTTGGTATCAGTGACCATACTATTTTTACTCTACGCACTTTTTGGAGACTTGCTTCCAGCCCCCTGGACCCATAAAGGCTACTCAGTAGACCGTCTGGTTGGGTTTATGTATATGACCCTAGAGGGTATCTACGGTACCGCGGTTGATGTATCCGCTACCCTCATTATTCTCTTTACGATCTTTGGGGCATTCTTGCAATTTACGGGTGCGGGCAAGTTTTTTATCGACTTCTCATTTGCTGCCATGGGCGGTAAATCATCTGGTGTAGGACGCACCATTGTTCTCTCTTCATTCTTGCTGGGCGGCCCCTCTGGGTCCGGCGTAGCCACCACCGTCACCGTCGGCTCAGTAGCAGCCCCAATGCTCGATAAGGTAGGTTACGAGAAAAACGCAGCTGGCGGCCTCTTAGCAGCTGGTGGCCTAGGGGCGATCATTTCTCCGCCGGTATTGGGTGCAGCAGCCTTCTTGATTGCCGACTTTTTGAAGATTTCGTATCTCGATGTTTTATTAATGTCGATTATTCCGACCATTTTGTTTTATCTCGGACTTTTTACGATGGTGGAAATCGATGTTCGTAAGTACGGCATGAAAGCGATGCATTTTGAGGCGGTCGAGAGCGCATGGTCCCTTAGTAAAAAATACTGGTTCCATTTCTTTTCACTGATTTCCATTGTTTTATTCATGATGATGGGCTTCACGCCCGTCATGGCTGTGTTATGGGCAACGATTATTTCTGCGTTAACCAGCATGCTGCGCAGAGACACTGCCATCATCCCCTACGAGTGGTTTATGGGTAAGCAACCCATCCTCAAAGGTCTTTATGAATCCAATTTAACCAAGGCGCTCGCTTCTGGCTCAACCGGTGTTCTGGCCATTGCGGCAACCTGCGCTGGTGCTGGTCTGATTGTGGGTACCGTGGTATTAACTGGTTTGGGCTTAAAGTTCAGTTCGATTGTAATTCAGTATGCAGGCGGCTCTTTATTACTCACCGCCATATTTACTGCCTTCATTGTCTGGATTGTGGGTCTAGCTGTACCAGTCACAGCCTCCTACATTATTTGTGCTGTGATTGCGGCACCCGCACTCATCAACTTGGGCGTTCCCGCTTTTGCGGCGCATATGTTTATCTTTTACTACGCAGTGTTATCGGAGGTTTCACCACCAACTGCCCTATCGCCCTTTGCGGCGGCAGCGATTTGTAAAGGTAATCCATATAAAACAACTTTACAAAGCTGGAAATACGTGGCGCCTGCGATTTTGGTGCCCTTTATGTTCGTACTCGATAAATCAGGGGTTAGCCTCTTACTGATGGGTTCTACCACTGCTTTGGCCGAGGCCAATTGGATGGAAATTGTTTGGTCAACGCTAACCGCCATCGTCGGAATTGTGGCGCTGGCCGGTGGTCTACAGGGTTGGTTTATTGAAAAGACCAACATTCTGGAGCGCACCTTAATGATTGTTTCTGGTGTTGCCTTGGCCTATACCTCGCCAACTGCCGATATGATTGGCTTTGCTGGATTTGGCTTTGTACTCATTTTGCAGTTCTTTAAGTACTTTAAGGCCAAGCCCAAGCCCACCGCCTAGCAGGGTCACCAATTAAAAAGCCGCTTTCATCAAGCGGCTTTTTTTATGATTCGTTTCGTACTATTTTTTGATTGTCGTCCAAGCTGATTTGCCGGCGTATTTCTTAACCGCAGCTTCATCAAACTCAAATCCCAATCCTGGTGTTTTATGCAAAATCAGATCACCGTTCTTAAATGCCAATTGCTTATTAATGAGGCGTCTGAAGTTTAAGACTTGGTTATCTGGGAAAAACTCCACAAAGCGAGCATTGGGTGTTGCTGCAACTAAGGGTGCATGTAGATCATGGAACCAATGAGGGCAAACCGTAATTCCTTTGGAGTCTGCATAGGCAGCAATCCGTCTGAATTCACTAATGCCACCACACACTGCCGCATCCGCCTGCAGGATCGTTGCGCCACCGGCATCAACCAGCTCACGAAAGCGCCAACGGCCGACCTCAATTTCGCCGGTGGCGATCGTAATGGAGGTATTTTTTGCTAAGCGGGCATGTAAATCAATAGCATCAGGAGAAAACGGCTCCTCTAGCCAATAGGGGTTGTACTTCTCAAAGCGGCGTACATACTCCATGGCGGTTGGCAAATCGCGCCAGGCATTATTCGCATCGAGCGTTAAGAGGACATCGTCACCAACGGCACTGCGAGCAGCTTTGACTCGAGCCTCCTCCTCGCGAGGTGATAGGCGACCAACCTTCATTTTCACTGCCTTAAAGCCAAGCTTCACAAAGGATTCCATCTCCTTGCCCAATTTGGCTGGGGTTTTACCTTCTAAGTAGTAACCACCGCTGGCATAGGCGGGGACACGATCATCTACCACGCATCCCAAGTATTGATGAAGAGGCAAACCAACGGAGCGGGCATTGAGATCCCAAATTGCAGTATCCAGAATCGAGATACCACGCATGACAGAGCCCGAACGGCCCTGCAAAATCGATTCCGCATACATCTCAGACCAAAGTCCTTCGCTGCGATGGCTATTCTGCCCAATCAATTTCGGAGCCAATAATTGCTCAACGGCCACTTTGGCGATACTGCCGGCGGCAGATCCGACGTAACAGAAGCCAACCCCCTCGTGACCATCTTTACTGCGAACTTTAACGATGCAGTAATGGCGCTCGCTCACGGTTCGAGTCGCAAACGATGTGACAACATCTAAGGGAACTGGCACGCTGGCCACTTGAACGGATTCAATAATCGGCATTTTTTCCTCTTTTGGTTAACCAATCAAAGAAAATGATTGTAGCGATTATTTGCCGATGGATTCTGCGAGGCACCGTTTCATAAAACTCTCTTTAGCAACGTCGATCAACTTACGATCTCGTGCAGTTCGCTCACAATCCATACGAGCCTGCTTGACACAATCGTCGTAGCTCACTGGCTTGGATCCTGGGCGGGCAGTATTTTGTGGAGCCAATGGTTCTGAGCAACTTTTGGCCCAGGCCTGCGAGGAAGGGGCGCTCAATACACAGGCAGCGGTCATCAGACGAATCATCACAGCTTGCATCGATTACCGCTCCGTTAAGGTCAATGCCTGATCATACCCAGTTTTTAGATGCGAAATTGTTGCACTACGGCATAAATGCCTCGATTACCCTTCTTGATATTGGATAATTGAGGTGTGTATCAATCCCATACCTCTCGATTCAGTGTTCGATCTTTGGCTCTTTGGGGCAAAGTATGTTTTGGAATTGGTCTCATACTGTGCAGTCAGCTAGTGCTGTCTCAATCCAGCCCAAATACTAAATCGAATCCGGCGAACAAAAAAGTGGCTGCTCCCCAAAAGGGGATTCAGGTCAATCAACGAGCACAAAGTAAAACAGTTAGTGGTGGCTCTGGCTTGCAGAGCAAATCGGCTGCAGAGCAAAACCAACAGCTGACTGATCCCGGCACCGAGGAGTACAGCCAATTCGATGCGCTCCCTGATTTTCAGGTTCAACGTGGCTGCCTCAAACGAGGCTTTCGAGAAAGCAACCTTCCGAGTCGGATTGGAATCAACGATCCTGAGTTTTTGGAATATTTTAAGAATCAAACGGGTCGGTTCTTCGACTCCGCAAGTGGTCCCTGCATTCCTTATGTCGTTGCTTTCGGAAAACGGGGACGCTTTGAGTCACTTAGCATCATGAATGGGCCAAGCCGAAATGAGAAATCTCAAATTTTGACTTTTACTACCTCGGGATTTGGAGGATACCTCGTTCAAGAAGAAAACCTTGCTGATCAAATGCAGTTTTGGACCGAGCTATTTATCCCCTTGCAAGAGGTTCTCTATGACCCCCAGCGTTTAGGGGATAGATTGCCGGTTGAGCTTGCCTGGGAACTCAACTCGATCGTGAAGCAACTCTATCCAGATGACTCTGCCTCACTAGAAAATAGTCCTAAGCAAGTGCGCGTCATTGTTGATTTTGGCACCCGGGATCGCTGGGCACAAATTTGGGCGGTCGAGATTCTGAATCTGGCAACCAATCAAGTGCTCGCCGATGCGTTTTGGTTGGATCGTGATGATATTCCGGGATCATTCTTTACTACCAACGGCGACTCCATTGAGCGTAGCTTTTGGACCAACCCTCTGAGCTATCGACGGATCTCACGGGGTGTTGGGCAAGTCCCGATTCGCTCACGAACCAATCCCAATAATCCGCAAGCCCAAGGCAAAGACCGACGCTATCGAACCCATATGGGGATTGACTATGCGGCGCCTACTGGCACGCCAGTATTCAGTGTGGCAAATGGGAAAGTGGCATTTCTGGGATATAGCGGGGCGTACGGCAAACTCATCATCATTGACCATCCAGGCAACTATCGAACTTATTATGCCCACTTGAGTAATTACAATAATGAATTAGTCGTCGGCAATGATATTCGGCGTGGGATGGAGATTGGCTATGTTGGCTCGACCGGCCGTTCCACCGGCCCCCATTTGCATTACGAATTACGAAAAAATGGCATCTATGTGGATCCCTATAACCCAAAAATTCAGCTCGATTTGTGGACCATGCGCCCAAGCGATAGTGGCTCGTTCACCAAACAGCTATTAATGTTAGGTAGCATTCCAAAAGAATGAGAACGCATGTCTAAATCCTTACGGCTTGAGTCTATTGCATGCGTGCGCGGAGGTCGCACTTTATTTGAAGATCTCCGCCTTGAAATCAAACCAGGGTCTATTCTGCGCATTTCTGGGGATAATGGTTCAGGTAAATCAAGCCTTCTGCGCATTCTTTGCGGCCTACTATCACCCCATGCTGGTCAGGTATTTTGGGGGTCGGATCCAATCACTGAGGACCGCGATCAATTTCATGGTGAGCTGATATATCTTGGGCATATCCCCGCCCTAAAGCCAGACTTCAGCGCGCTCGAGAATCTCCTGTCATTGGCATTGTTAGGCGGACAATTGATTTCCGATGAAGAGGCTATGCAGGCTCTTCGTGAAGCGGGCTTAGAACGCCAAGCCCATCGTTTTATTCGCACCTTATCGCAAGGTCAAAAGCAACGCATCGCGCTCAGTCGCTTGCGTCTTCCTCAAGCAAAAACAATTTGGGTTTTGGATGAGCCATTCAATGCCTTGGATCGAGAGGCCAACCTTGCCCTACAAAGCCTATTAATCAACCATGTTAATCATGGAGGGATCGTGGCACTTAGCAGTCATCAAGATTTACAGATCGATGGCGACCCTTGTGTGATTCGGTTGGAGCTATGAGTCAAAGCGCTTCCGGATTTGCAATCTTCCAAGGCGTGATTGCGCGCGACCTGCGACTCGCTCTACGACGCAAAAGCGATAGCCTTGCGGTCCTCATCTTCTTTGCCGTAGTAGCCAGTCTTTTTCCTTTAGGTATTGGACCAGAGCAAAACTTGTTGATGCAAATTGCGCCAGGGATGCTTTGGATTGCTGCCTTGCTGGCGGCCATGCTCTCGCTTCACAAAATATTTTCAGAGGACTTTATCGATGGGTCTTTAGATCAAATTGCTCTAACCGCCCTACCCTTGCCACTGGTGGTGCTTGCCAAAACCATTGCGCATTGGATGAGCAGTGGTCTATTGCTTGCCCTCATCTCACCAATCCTTGCCTTGCAATTTAATTTACCGATGGATACGGTCGGTGTTTTGTTTTTATCCCTTCTACTGGGAACGCCTCTATTGAGCCTAATCGGTTCTATTGGTGCCGGCTTAACTCTAGCAAGTCGCGGGGGCGGGACCCTGTTGGCTCTGATCATTTTGCCCTTAGTAACTCCTGTACTCATTTTTGGAGCCGGGGCGGTCGAGTCTTACCAGAGTGGTCTTGGGGTTGCGGCCCACTTTTCTTTACTTGGCGCCATGCTCGCCATCGCATTATTTTTAGCCCCCTTTGCCAGTGCCGCTAGCATTCGGATTGCCTTGGAATAAAAGACGGTCGCACGCAATCGACTTACAATACTTTTTAGTTTATTAATCTGTTGGGTTTTATCACTTTGTCTTTACTCAATCTAAATTGGTTTAAGTATGCAGCCCCCCAACGTTTTTATGGGCTTGCTGGATCGCTAATCCCTTGGTTTGTGGTGAGCGGCGTGATCCTGACCATCATTGGTTTAGTGATCGGCTTAGGTATTGCCCCCACCGATCATCAGCAGGGTGACTCGTATCGCATCATTTTTATCCATGTTCCGGCAGCGTGGATGTCGATGCTGATTTATCTGGTCATGGCATTTTGGGCAGCAATTGGTCTCATTTTTAATGCTCGCTTGGCCAGTATGCTGGCACTCTCCCTAGCGCCCACCGGAGCCATCATGACCTTCATTGCGCTGTGGACCGGTGCCGTTTGGGGTAAACCAACCTGGGGTACCTGGTGGGTCTGGGATGCTCGCCTCACCTCAGAGCTCGTGTTACTTTTTCTGTATTTTGGCTTCTTATCGCTCCATGCCTCGATTGAAGATGTGCGCAAGGCCGACCGTAGCGCAGCATTGTTAGCCATTGTGGGGGTGATCAACGTCCCCATTATTTACTTCTCGGTGAAATGGTGGAATACCCTCCATCAGGGGGCGTCTGTCAGCTTGACCAAGGCGCCAACCATGGCTACTCAGATGCTCACGGGCATGCTGATCATGGTTTTTGCTTTTTGGATGTATTCGATTGCGGTTGCCCTGTATCGGTGTCGGAATCTAATTCTTGAACGTGAGCGCCATGCCGACTGGGTCAAGGAGGTTCTGTAATGTTTTATTGGTCCAGCTTCTCCGACTTTCTTCACATGGGTGGCTACGCCCTCTTTGTTTGGGGGTCTTATCTGGTCACCATTTTGGCACTAGTCATTGAGATAGCCCTGCTGCGAAGAAGGAATAAGACCCTTCGAAAAACCCTAATTTCTGAAATTCGCGAGTCCCAAAGAAATTAGGCAAAATAGGGGGTTATGAAACCCCGTACAAAGCGCGGTCTTGCGATCGCTGGTGGTCTGGCCTCATTAGGCGTTGCAGCCTACTTGGTATTACAGACTTTCCAAAGTAATTTAGTGTTCTTCTTTAGTCCATCTCAGGTCTATGCCAATGAGGCACCAAAGAACAAACTATTCCGCATTGGCGGCTTGGTTAAGGAAGGTAGCATTGCACGCGATCCTGGCGGTTTGAAGGTGAACTTTATCGTGACCGATACTGCACATGATGTCCCCGTCCAATACGAAGGTCTTTTGCCGGATTTATTTAAGGAAGGCAAAGGAGTGGTTGCTCAAGGTCAGCTCGATCAAAACGGAATCTTTCAGGCAAAGCAAGTGCTTGCTAAACATGATGAGAACTATATGCCACCTGAAGCCGCCGAGGCTCTAGAAAAAGCCAAATCAAAGGATCCTCAAGCCGCACCCACTCTGAAAGAGTATGGGGGTAAAAAATGATTGCTGAAATCGGCCAATACGCGATGATCTTGGCGCTGGTAACTGCGCTGATCCTCTCAGTGTTTCCAATGGTGGGCGCCCAGAGTAATCGCCCCCATCTGATGGCCATTGCCAGGCCTGCTTCTTGGGCCCTCTTTATCTGGGTCGCAATTGCCTTCGTTTGCCTCACAGTGAACTTTATTCAAAATGATTTCAGTGTGTTGTACGTGGCACAAAACTCTAATTCCAATTTGCCCTTGATTTATCGAATCTGCGCTGTCTGGGGTGGTCATGAGGGCTCCATCTTGCTATGGGCATTAATGTTGGCGGCCTGGACCTTAGCTGTGGCCGTTTTCTCGAAACACTTACCAGACAAAATGATTGCGCGCATTCTGGCCGTGTTGGGTATTTTGAGCGTGGGTGTTTTGCTATTTACCATCCTGACCTCTAACCCCTTTGATCGGCTCTTTCCACCAGCGCCCGAAGGACGTGATCTAAATCCCTTATTACAAGACCCTGGGATGATTATTCATCCGCCATTTTTATACATGGGTTATGTGGGCTCAGCCGTTGCCTTTGCATTCGCAATTGCTGCGCTTTTATCTGGTCGACTCGATGCTGCCTGGGCACGTTGGTCACGCCCTTGGGTTACCACCGCCTGGTGCTTCTTAACGATTGGTATTGCGCTTGGAAGCGCTTGGGCATATTACGAACTCGGCTGGGGTGGCTGGTGGTTCTGGGACCCCGTTGAGAATGCTTCCTTTATGCCATGGCTCGTCGGTACTGCATTGATGCACTCGCTTGCCGTTACTGAAAAACGAGGTGGCTTCAAAATGTGGACCGCCCTTTTGGCGATTTTGGCTTTCTCACTATCGCTCTTAGGAACCTTCTTGGTTCGCTCGGGTGTGATCACTTCGGTTCATGCCTTTGCCACCGATCCTGAGCGTGGTGTATTTATTCTGGGCTTTTTAGGTCTAATCGTTGGTGGCTCATTATTGCTATTTGCATGGAGAGCCCCAAAAGCCAATATCGGGGGTAACTTTGAGACCGTCTCTCGCGAAGGTATGCTTCTCGTCAACAATGTTCTCTTATTGGTTGCCGCCGCCGCAGTATTGCTAGGCACCCTCTATCCCCTGATCTTAGATGCCTTAAATCTTGGCAAGATCTCAGTGGGCGAACCTTACTTTGAGGCAGTATTCGTGCCGCTCATGACGCCTGCATTATTTTTAATGGGGGTTGGTCCAATTGCACGCTGGCGCCAATCACCCCCAATCGAACTGGCAACTAAATTGAAGTGGGCACTTGCAGCCAGCGCCATCTCCGCGATTATTGCCCCCCTCGTGTTGCGATCCTGGACTCCCATGATTGGCTTTGGGCTATTAATTGCCGCCTGGATTATTAGCTCTGGAGTTAGTCAATTAATTGATCGTGCTCGAATTAATCCCACGAAAACCTGGTGGCAAAACCTACGGATTCAGCCGGCTGGTTATTACGGCATGCTAGTAGCGCACTTTGGGGTAGCGGTATTTATCATCGGCGTTACTGCAGTGCGCGGCTTCGAAACCGAGCAAGATGTTCGTATGCAAATTGGTAGCGTATCGCAGTCAGGTGGCTACGACTTCAAGATGGTTGGCTTAAAAACCATCAATGGTCCTAACTATGCCGCCATTCAGGGGCAATTTGATGTCAGCAAGAATGGCAAGCCAGTAACTAGCTTGTTCCCCGAGAAACGGATTTACACCGCAAGCCAAATGCCCATGACTGAGGCTGCGATTGATTCTGGTCTGACACGCGACCTATACGTGTCCCTAGGGGAGCCAATTAATGAAAGTGAATGGAGTGTGCGGATCTATCACAAACCATTTGTTGATTGGATCTGGGGCGGATGCTTCCTCATGGCTCTCGGTGGCTTCCTAGCAATTACCGATCGTCGTTATCGCAAGAAAGAGGCGTGAGATGCGGCGTTACCTGCTTCCCTTCGCCATCTTTTTAGTTCTACTGATTTTTTTAGGAATCGGCTTACAACTGAAGCCGCGTGAGGTGCCCTCGCCGTTTATTGGTAAACCTGCTCCGATGTTTAACTTACCTGTGCTTGGTAAAGAGCAAACAAGTTTTTCTCCTGATCAGATGAAGGGGCAGGTATGGGTTTTGAATGTGTGGGCCTCGTGGTGTGCAGCATGTCGGGATGAACATCCTTTGCTGGTTGACTTTGCAAAAACCCAAAGTACGCCCCTCATTGGACTTGACTACAAAGATAAGCCTGAGGCGGCGCAAGCGTGGCTCAAGCAATTTGGCGACCCATATCAACTCTCGGTATCAGACATTAAGGGTCAAGTCGGAATTGATTATGGGGTTTATGGGGTTCCCGAAACCTTTGTGATCGATCGCTCTGGCGTGATTCGCCTCAAACACATCGGGCCACTTACCAAAGATGCGATTGAGAAAAAAATTATCCCCTTGATTTCCAGCCTCCAATCATGAAATACCTGTCTATTCTTTTGACTGGACTCTTGTTTAGCTTTGCTATTCCCGGTAGCGGATTTGCGCAAAATAATACAGCTCCCACGGTCTCTGACAATCCAGTTCTAGAAAAGAAGGTTTTAGAGCTTGCCAATGAATTGCGTTGCCTGGTCTGTCAAAATCAAACAATTGCGGAATCGAATGCTGATCTCGCAGTGGATCTGAAAAACCAGGTTCGCCAACAACTGAGTGAGGGGCGCTCAAAACAAGAAATTTTAAAGTACATGACCGAGCGCTATGGGGACTTTGTACTGTATAAACCGCCCTTCAATGCATCCACCTTAATGCTTTGGGTTGGTCCATTCTTGCTGATGCTGCTTGGTCTCATCTTATTGGTTCGCCAGATTAAGCAACGCAAACAAGAGTTGTCCCAAGAAACGTTTTCAGCAGAAGACATTGAGCGCGCCAGACAACTGCTAGACCGCAAACTAGGAAACCAGTAATGACTCTTTTCATCCTGATTGCTGTATTGATGACCGTGGTTGCAGTTTTGCTCATCATTATTCCGTTTCGCAAAAGTAAGCTCAATCCAGAAAAAATTAGCCTTGAGCAAGACGAAAATATTGCCATTCTTCGAAATCAATTGCGTCAATTTGAACTAGATCACCAAGAAGGTCGCATCACCCAAGAGCAATTGCACGACTCGCGCCTTGACATTGAAAAACGCTTACTCCAAGAAGAGCGAGCGATCGCGGCCGATCAACTTGTTTTAGATGGCGAGTTACATCAACGCAAGAAAAAATGGTCGACCATTTTCATTGCCACCATACTACCCATTGGGGCGATTGTTTTATACCTCTTGGTCGGGTCCCCATTGGCCCTGTACTTGCCAGAGGCCAATCAAGGCCAACCGCAACTGACGCAACAAGATATTGAGGGGATGGTTGAGCGTTTAGCGCAACGGCTCGAGAAGGAGCCCAATAACGCTGAGGGCTGGCAAATGCTGGGTCGCTCATATGCTGCATTAAACCGGATGGCAGAGGCTCGGGCGGCTTATAAAAAGGCATTGGAACTCAACCCCAATAATGCCCAACTCTTAGTGGACTATGCTGATCTCTTGGCGTTTGAGAATAAGAGCATTAAAGGTGAGCCGATGCGCCTGGTACAAAAAGCACTGCAGATCGACCCCAATAATCTCAAAGCACTTGCCCTGGGAGGCACCGCTTATTTTGAAATGGGTGACTACAAAAAGGCAGAAGAATATTGGGCCAAAGCAAAAGGCTTAGTTCCTGCTGATAGCGAGTTTGCACGTGGCATGGATGAAAACATTGCTGCAGCCCGCGCTGAGGCGGGCCAACAGAAAAAGAAATAGAAACTAGCCCAAAACTAACACTGGCAATTTGGTGTGCACGATCACTGCGTGGGTTTCACTGCCGAGCATAATCCCTTTGAGACCAGTATTTTTATGGGATGCCATCACAATCACATCGCCCTTTGATTTCTTGGCGGCTTCAATAATTCCTTCGTACAAATTGACATGGAAAACATGGCGGGTATCAATCACTAATCCTTTGCCTAGTTTTTCAGCAGATTTAGCCAACACTTTTTTTGCAAAGGCCTCGCAGGTCTTTTTATGCTCAGTATCGGTAAAAACAACACCCATGGTGCTATCGGCATAAGCGATTGGTGGCAATGGATCCGATACATATACTAGGGTGACTTTAGCAGCATCCGCCCTTGCTAACTCAGCCACTTTCTTTAAGGATTTCATACTGACATCGCTGCCATCAACGGGTACGATTAAATTCTGAAACATAGAGACCTCCAACGAAGTAATTGAACGATTTATACTGGAACTACTATGTTAAGTCTGATTGACGTTCGGTGCGGCTGGTTCTGACCAAAATGCTCAAGTATTTAATCCCCTACCTTGCCTTCCTGCTTTGCCTCTTAGTGATTGATTTAATTTGGTTATTAGGAATTGCTAAAGGCCTGTATCGCAGTGAAATGGGCACCCTCATGTCCCCCAATCCCAATCTGATGGCCGCTTTAGGCTTTTATTTGTTGTACGGACTTGGAGCCCTAATTTTTGTGATTTATCCCGCCCTACAAAAACAAGTGTGGCTTGATGCACTCATTTATGGTGCGCTTTTTGGACTCTTTTGCTACATGACCTATAACCTCACCAATCTAGCCGTGATTCGTGATTTTCCAAGTAAGCTTGCTCTGATTGATATCGCCTGGGGCAGTATTCTGACAGCATCATGCTCACTGTTGGCCTATGGGATTACTCAGTGGTTAGGGAATTGGTTTAAAGCCTAAAAACCCACAATGGCTTTCTTTCGACCAGCCATCCTTGATTCGTTTAGCGAATATTCGCGTCAACAGTTCTCACAGGATATATTGGCTGGTATCACGGTAGGAGTGATTGCACTGCCACTAGCAATGGCGTTTGCAATTGCCAGCGGCTTGAATCCCGAAGCTGGAATCTTTGCCGCCATCATTGGGGGATTGATTGTTGCCCTATTTGGCGGTACTAAAGTACAAATTGCGGGGCCTGCTGGTGCCTTTATCGTCATTGTTTATGCCATTGTTGATCGGTATGGGGTTGCCAATCTCTTATTAGCCACTACCATCTCGGGCGTTTTTTTATTTCTGATGGGACTGTTTCGCCTAGGAACTCTAGT
The DNA here is from genome assembly GCF_003065385.1 of Polynucleobacter acidiphobus. Taxonomy (NCBI): domain Bacteria; kingdom Pseudomonadati; phylum Pseudomonadota; class Betaproteobacteria; order Burkholderiales; family Burkholderiaceae; genus Polynucleobacter; species Polynucleobacter acidiphobus. Next base: position 404,785 of record NZ_CP023277.1, on the reverse strand, counting down.
TCGCTTTATTCCGATCGCCGTAATTGTTGGCTTTACGAATGGCATTGCAGTTCTCATCATCCTCTCGCAAATTAAAGATTTCTTTGGTTTGCAAATTCCGCAATTGCCATCGCAATTCGTTAGCATGGTACAAACACTCATTGATCTGGCTAGTACCTGGAACCCAGCGACGCTGGCTCTGTCACTATCAAGTCTGATCTTTCTGATTCTATGGCGACTGTTTAATAAGCGCCTCGGCAAGCTGGGGATGATTCCAGGAACCATTTGGGTTCTGGTACTCGCAACTTTGGTGACCACCATCTTTTCGTTACCAGTGGAGACGATTGGCACTCGATTTGGAGGGATTCCGTCTGGCCTTCCCAGCCCTCAATGGCAAGGAATTACTTGGGAGAGCGCTCAATTGGTGATTGCCCCAGCGATGACCCTGGCACTATTAGGTGCTATTGAATCCCTTCTCTGCGCTCGCATTGCTGATGGCTTAACGCATGAGCGCCATCGTCCCAATCAAGAACTCATGGGCCAAGGGATTGCTAACTTTTTCATGCCTTTCTTTGGTGGGATGCCGGTTACTGGCACCATTGCCCGCACAGTCACCAATATTGAATCTGGGGCCAGAACCCCAATCTCAGCGATTGTTCATTCGGTGACTCTACTGCTCATCATCGTATTGGCAGCACCGTTGGCAAAAAATATTCCCTTGGCCTGCTTGGCCGCCATCCTCATTTTTATTGCCTGGAACATGGGGGATTGGAAAAAGTTCATCGATGTCCAACAATTTCGTCTGCCCTACCGCATCACCATGATCAGTGTCTTTTTACTCACAGTCACAGTGGATTTAACGGTTGCCGTGCAAGTGGGATTAATCTTGGCATTTGTAACCTTTGTCTATCGGATTTCCAGTCTCTCACGCATTGAAAACGCACCCATCGCTGACTTTCCATTTCTTGAGGGTCAAGAGGATAAGGTAGCGGCGTATCGCATTTATGGCGCCCTCTTTTTTGGAGCCATTCAGCTACTTGAGAAAATCGAGCAGCGGCTTCCCCAATGTGCAGTGATATTGGATTTTAAGAATGTAATTTACATGGATGCGACTGGGATGGATAGTTTGATGGAGTTCATACACCATTGCCAAACCCAGGGTGTATCGGTCTATATCTGCGGCTTAAATCATCAAACCCATGATATTGCGCTGCGTTCTGGCCTCTATGACAAGATGAGTTCGGAGTATTTCTGCCATGACCTCGCTGGTGGACTTCAAAAAGCCAGAAATGCCTTCTTGATGTCTTAGCGGACCCAGCCCTTGCGACGCTCATAGATCACAAATAACACTCCCCAAACGACGATCGAAGCATAAGCCCAGATCCAAGAAACTCGATCGGACTGAGATCCAGTGAGATCAAGTACAAAGCCAAAAATGGCTGGGCCCAATAATCCACCCCCAAAACCCATGAGTGAGTGCAAGCCCATTGCCGCTCCCTTGAGCTTCTCGTCAGCGCTTGTCACCAGCCCTGCGGTCAGCGTAGCAGAATCCGCCATGATGAAAATAGCATGGCCAATCGCCAGTGCCAAAATAATCCAACTGGCATGCCCCATGGAGTAAGCGAGAGCAACCCCAAAAATAGCACTGGTGATCATCACGATACACACCCATTGTTGGCGACCCACCTTTAAGGCAAGCTCGTTACCCAAAATCGAGGCAGGCACCCCAAAGAAATTAATCACTCCAGCAAGTGTCGTAGCCGCCAGAATAAATTGCTCGCCCGAGAGCTGGGTACTAAGGATAAAAAAGGCAACCAACCAACTGCGCGAGGCAAAGAGCTCAAGTGAATGAACGGTATATCCGAGGATGTATCCTGAGGCATTGCGATTTTGCAAAACTTGTTGCCACTTCCGAATCGGAAAAATATTGCGCCAATCGATGGTAATTTTTTCTTGCCAGTGAGAATGACGTATTGGCTGAATCAACACCAACACGATCAGGAGGGAGCATGCTGGGCCCAAAGCGACCCAACGGTAAACATGATGCCAATCACCCAGATCGAGGATCCACCCTGAGATGACGTAGGAGAGGCCCGTGCCAACCCCAAAGAACGCCGTATAAAACGCAATATGACGGGTGATTTCCCCTTGGATAGCTCGATCGGAAAGGATTTTGAGACCTGGCATATAGGTAGCTGCCAACCCAGCGCCGCTCACCATCATACAAGCGCAAGCGCTGATAAAGCCACTAGCGATAAAGCCCATTCCCAATTGACCCGCAATCGCTAACAAACTTCCGGTCATATAAATACGCCGAGCATCCATCTGATCGGTTAGCGCCGTGGCAAATGGTACTACTGCGATATATCCAACAAAGAATGCACTAGCAATTAGACCGGATTCAAAATTAGAGAGGCCCCACTCGCCTTGCAAAGTGGTCAGGGTCACGGCGTATGCAGCAAAGCCTAATAGAGCACCGACCTGGGCTACCAACATCCATGGTGTATTCCCTTTCAGAATGCTCATAATGATTTATTGCTGATCTTGCCGGTGTGGTGGCTCTTGAAAACCGTTACGCCGAAAGGTAATCACCAAGGTGTCTCGATAGCCATGGGTTCCGATCGGTTGAATTGGTGTGGTCTCATGAATCATCTTCGCATCATTCAAAACTAAGGCTGTCCAAGAATCCTGTAAGGTAAACCGCAAACCAATCGAGCCTTGTGCTTCAAAAATACGGGTCTCCCCGCCTTTGACACCCACTCGATCCACCAAAATCACCACAACATAGTCGACACCGTCGCGATGCGCCCCTTCAGGTGTAGGGCGTCCAATACCATCGCTGGTATCGATCCGAAAAGGATGGGCTTCAACATACCATCTTGGAGATGCAGGAAATAATTGCGAGATCCCCAACATTAATTGTTGCCAAGTAGAGTTGTTCTGCAATTCGGGCTCTATGGGCTCAAACCAACGCTCGATCCCGCCATGCAGAGCGTTGTAATCAACTGATTGCCAATGGGCACGATGGGGTACTAATTCAAGAGCTCCTTGATGAATCCAATAGCTAGCATGGCGACGAAAGCGATAACGCCCGCCATCCTTTAAATACGGATCACGCGGCAGATTATTCCAATAGGTCTTCAAGGTCTCCAGATCCTTGAAAGAGACCCTCACTAATTGGCTTAGGCTATCGGGGGATATCACCGCATAGCCGCGCTCTTGCAAGGAAAGCTGGAGTTGATCAAAAGGGGTAAATGGGGGCGCTAACATTGAAATCTTATTTTGCCTGTTTTAACTGATCACGTACTAAAGCAATATGCGAACGGAGATCATAGAGTTCTTTTGACTGAATTAGGGATACATTGAGTCGCTCAATGCGTTTCTCAAGGTCATTTAGCTCAGTCAATAAATCATCTGCATTTCTTGAGGAGGTAAAGCGCTTTTCAATATTCTTCAAGACCTTATACAGTCGACCCAGTCGAATCCTCAAGCTTAGGTTCAAAATCGCAGGCAGATAGGCAAAAATGGGAAATAAAATGATGAGCAACGGGATCAAAATCTTGATGACGCGCTCAAGCCATACCGCACCCCAAAAAGGCAGATGTCGATAGAAAAATGAAGGGCCGTCTTTTAAGAAAATCTCTGCGTCTAAATCCATAGGAAAATCCAAGCCTTTACTGGAAGGAAACTCACCGGGTTTTTGCAAGCGCGAGTAATTGCGCAATATGTCATAGGAAGCACCTAGCAAAAGACTCACCGTTGCAGGATTGATATTCGAATGTGCTACTAAGGTTGCCGTAGGCGCGATCACATGGATATCTTCTTTTGGTAAATCATGCGCAATACTCACAATCCCCCTTGGGATATCAACCCGCTTGAGAAAAGGCAGAACACGGGTGTATGCCTCTGCTTGATCAAAGTCCATTAGGCGAATACCCGGTAATTGATAGAAATCTTTCAAGAGGGGTGCCTCGCCCGCTAGAACAATCATGGCAACGTCAATCCCCCCTTTACGTAGCTGTGAAATCGCCTCGTCGGGATTGAGGGTTAATAAATGAAGTTGCGTGGGCTCAATATCATTGAGTTTGAGAATCGCCCGGGAGAGTAAATTGGTGCCACTCCCCTCATTACCAATGGATACTTTTTTTCCTTTGAGTTGACTGAGTTGCTGCAAAGATCCCCCATCTTTGGCAAACGTTTCTGGTCGATACCAAACCCAGAGAGGTTCGTAGAAGAGCCCTGCCAATGCAGTGAGCTTTGGGTAGCGACTAGGGTCGCCCACCCCACTCTGAATAATCGCTAAATCGACACCCGATTTGGGATCCGCCATTAGTGCTAAGTTATCCGCACTGCCGCCCGTATTCTGAATCCGTAAAGTGATCTTTTGTTTCGCGAGCTCTGCTTGAAGTTGCTTGGCAAACTGATGGTAGAGCCCCTCCGGAAAACCAGTAGCAATCGTCAGCGTCTTGGGAGGCCCGGGTAATATCAGCCAGATCGTCAAAAAGATGCTGGCAATGATCGCGATAAATGCCGTCACCAAGTAGGCAGGTCGAGAGGCGATCTGATACAAAAGGTTCATGGCTTTATCATTCTATTTTTAACCATTATGCCCTGATTAAACCCATGCCAACGAACTCAAATCCCCTGCGTGTTGCTCTTGTTACCGGTGCTGGAACTGGTATTGGTAAGGCCGCTGCCAAAGCCCTGCTATCCGATGGATTCTCGGTCGTGCTTACTGGGCGCAATCTAGAACGTTTGCAAAAAGCAATTGACGATATTGGTGGCAATGACAGCAACTGCCTAGCCGTAGTCTGCGATGTGGGCAAGCCCGACGAGGTCAAGACTTTGTTCGCAACACTCAAAGCCAAGTTTGGTCGCATTGATGTGTTATTTAACAATGCAGGAATGGGCGCACCAGCCATTCCCATGGATGAACTGAGTTATGAGCAGTGGATGAATGTCGTCAACAGTAATCTGTGTGGCGCCTTCTTATGTGCGCAAGAGGCTATGCGGATGATGAAAGCCCAGTCACCCCAAGGTGGTCGCATTATTAATAATGGCTCGATTTCAGCCCATGCGCCAAGACCTAATACTGCACCCTATACCGCGACCAAACATGCAATTACCGGCCTAACTAAATCCATCGCCCTTGATGGCAGGCCATTTAATATTAACTGCGGTCAAATTGATATTGGCAATGCCGCCACCGAGATGACCGAGCGCATGGCCAATGGCATTATGCAGGCCGACGGCTCGATCAAAGTCGAGCCGCGGATGGATGTCGATCATGTTGGGCAGGCTGTTTTACAGATGGCCAAACTGCCGCCCGAAAGCAATATCTTGTTCATGACCATCATGGCAAGCAAGATGCCATTTGTTGGTCGCGGTTAGCCGTCTACCGATAGCCTGCCTGATCCAAGATACGCTGCGCTGCGACTTGATTGCGGCCGATGGCAGCGATCGAGACCTTTTCAACCTGATAGGGTCCTAAGGCCTTTAGGGCTGGATTATCAACCCGAACCGATGCCACTACGGGCCACTCGTTATTGCCATCAGCAAAGTAGATTTGAGCCGCGTCGCTAGCCAGGTACTCCAAAAACTTCACAGCGGCTTGAGGATTAGGCGCATTCTTGGCCACCCCACCTCCTGAGATATTGATGTGCACACCACCCGCATTTTGATTGGGCCAAATATGACCCACTTTAGCAACCACCACAATATCCTCAGGCTTGGTTGAGCGCATGAGGCGCGCTAAGTAGTAGGAGTTAGTTAAAGCAACGGCACACTCACCCGATGCGACAGCGCGGATTTGATCCGTATCACCACCTTTGGGTGCACGCGCCATATTGGCAACCATACCTTTAGCCCACTTCTCAGTAGCCGCAGTGCCATCACGCTCAATCAGGGCGCCAACCAATGACAACATGTAGGGGTGCGAACCGGAACGAGTGCACACCTTACCTTTATTAATTGGGTCAGCTAATTTCTCATAAGTATTCACATCGCCGGGTTTAATGCGATCTTTGTTGTACACAATAATGCGCGCCCGAGTTGAAAATCCAAACCAGGTGGTTCCATCTGCATCAGCCTTGGCCCGCAGGTTGGCTGGTATGCGCTGATCCAATACCTTGGACTGAATCGGCTTAAACATGCCATTGACCTGAGCACGCCACAATCGTGCTGCGTCAACAAGCAAGATCACATCGGCTGGGCTTTTAGCGCCCTCACTATTTAAGCGCTCAAGCAAGGCGTTGTCATCCGCCTCAATCCGATTAATCTTAATGCCGGTACTTTTTGTGAAGTTAGCGTAGAGCGATTCATCGGTTTGATAATGACGCGCGGAGTACAAATTAAGAACCGTATTTGGCTCAGCAGCATGGCTAGGTAGTGCACTAATTGCAAAACCCAAACCAAATATGAGGGATACCTTCTTGATTGAAGATGTGAAGCCTGAGCAAATTCCTTGCATGTCAAACCATTCCTGTCCGTGATTACAAAGATTGCATTGTAATACGAATGAGAATGATTATCAATAATATTGATACTTATGTGGTTTTTAACGTTTCTGAGCGATAGCCCTTGATAACAAGATCACCGGTAAAAGTCCAACCAAAACAATGCTTAAGGCAGGTAAAGCTAATTCAGCCAGACGCTCATCGGCTGCTAATTGATAGGTAGCGACCGCCAAGGTGTCTAAGTTAAATGGTCGCAATAATAAGGTGGCTGGTAGCTCTTTCATGACATCCACAAACACAAATAACAGAGCCGTTAAAACACTACGTCTTAGTAATGGCAAATGAATCCGCCAAATCATCTCCAGCGGTTTAGCGCCCAAGAGCGCAGCGGTGCCATCCATCGCTGGGGTAATACGGGTTAGCCCGGTCTCAATGCTTTGCAAGCCTGCAGATAAAAAGCGAATGAGATAGGCATAGACCAAGATACCAACGCTTACCGACATCAACCAAGCAATATCCAATAAGCCCAACAGAGACAAAATACCAACACCCAAAACTGCTCCAGGCAAAGCATAGCCAACCGTGAGTAAGCGATTGACTCCTTGCAGAGTTTTACTTTGGGTCAGGCGTGCGGCATACGCTAAAAAGAGTGCGCAGAGTACAGCCAATATCGCAGTGAACGCGGATAAGCTTAAGGAATTTTTTAACCACCCCCAATAGCGCGGATCAGCCTCTAGCCCCTGCTCGCTTAGAAGATCAAATAAAACTGCCATTGGCAAAACAAATGCAAAAAATAGGGTTAAGGCGCAGAATAAAAATGCGTAGAGCGCGTGCGGACCGACTAAGCGCTTTGGGATCGCAGGTCGGGTATTAGTGTTGGTGAGGGCATAGCGTTGCCTGGCTCGATTGTGACGCTCCCAATAAAATACGATCAAGACAAAACTTAAGAGCATGAGGGATAGATGAACTGCAGCACTGCGATCACCAAACGATAACCAAGCCTTAAAAATGCCGGTCGCAAAGGTTTGCAAGCCAAAGTACGATACTGCTCCAAAATCGGCTAAGACCTCCATCAATGCCAACGCAATACCAGTAAAAATTGCGGGTCTAGCCATAGGCAATACCAGCTTCATGAATGCTTGCACACTGGTGTATCCCAGGGTCTCGGCAACCTCCATAAATCGTGCGCTGCGATCTAAAAAAGAGGTACGAGCCACTAAGTAAACGTATGGATATAAACACATGGAGAAGGTCCATATCGCCCCACCTAAGGAGCGCGGATCGGGCAATGCCCATGAAAGACCTAAGTTCTCACGTAACATGGTTTGCACAGGACCAGCATGCTGTAAGAAATCGACAAACAAATAGGCCATCACATAGGCAGGAACTGCGAGTGGCAAGATCAAGGCCCATTCAAAGATGGCCTTTCCTGGAAATTGATAGTTCGCCACTAACCACGCATTTCCAACGCCCAATACAAAGACGCCGATACCGACACCTAAACACAGCAGGATCGTCGTGACAATGTAATCCGTCAGCACATAGTTCCAGAGATGGGTTAGCGTACGCTCGGCGACTATCCCATCAGATGCGATGGGGCTAGGTTGCCCTAATAGAGCCGCTAAGATCAGTCCCAGAATCGGGAGACTGAGAGCGAGGGCTAAAAGAATGGAGCTAGTGCGCATCAACTGCGGTGAAGGATCAAATAGATGGGTAGGTTGTGGTGTTTTTATGAATTTTTATGATTCAATGCGAAAATTATAGGGATGAATTCCAATCCAGCCCTGATTTCCCTTGAAAACATAGCCATTGAGTTTCCAAAGCAGGAAGGCTCAGGCGTGATTCGTATTGTCAATGGCTTGAGTTTCCAACTCCCCAAAGGGGATATTGCCTGTCTTTTGGGCCCCTCTGGCTGTGGCAAATCTACGGTTCTACGCGCCATTTGCGGCTTTGAGTCTGTGCAAGCAGGAGAAATCAAGATTTATGGCAAAACGGTGAGCTCACCCGGTATTCGAATTCCACCAGCGGAACGTAAAGTTGGTATGGTTTTTCAAGACTTTGCCCTCTTCCCACATCTGAGTGTTCTTGAGAATGTCATGTTTGGACTCCGCACCGGTTCAGCCGCAGAGCGTGAACGTATTGGGATGCTCTGGTTAGAACGCGTCGCACTCGCTGATAAAGCAAGTGCTTATCCGCATGAGCTCTCAGGCGGACAACAGCAACGTGTGGCACTGGCACGTGCCATGGCGCCCGAACCCGATCTCATCTTGCTCGATGAGCCCTTCTCTAACTTGGATATTGATTTACGAGAACGTTTGGCGAGTGAGATGCGCGATATCCTCAAGGCCAATGGAGTCACTGCCCTTCTCGTGACACACGATCAATTTGAGGCGTTTGCGATTGCGGATCATATTGGGGTGATGAATGAGGGGAAAATTATTCAGTGGGATACACCCTATGACCTTTATCACAAGCCTAATACGCGTTATGTCGCTGAGTTCATTGGTCGCGGTGTATTTATCAAAGGCAAAACCCACGATGGGGGAGCTGTTGAAATTGAACTGGGGCAGTTACAATTAGATCCTGGCGAGGAACTGAGTCCTGGAAAACAGATTGATGTACTCTTACGCGCCGATGATATTCAGCATGATGATGAAAGCCCCATGCAAGCCGAGGTGGTACGTAAAGCATTTCGAGGTGCTGATTTTTTATACACTCTCAAACTGAGCTCAGGCCAAGAGGTGTTTGCATTCGTCCCCAGCCACCATAACCATGCGATTGGTGAAAAGATTGGGATTCGCTTAGGCGCTGATCACGTAGTGACATTTAAAAACTAAGCAACTACTCCGTTGGGGTTGGCGCTGTGTTTTGATTGGGCTTATTGCCAATTGATAGCAGGATTGCAATCCCAATTAACACCACGGCAATCCCTGCAAGTTGCAAGGCACTCACCGGCTCACTCAGGAAATACCACCCTAAAAATGCCGTCCCTACTGGGCCAATGGTGCCTGCCTGAGCGGTCAAACTTGAACCAATGCGGTTAACGGCCATCATGATAAAGAGCATGGGCATGAAGGTGCAGAACAATGCATTGATCAAAGCAAAGTAATACACCTCGGGCTGCTGCACAAAGAGTTGGTCTGCCCCTAGGACGAGAGACTGAATACAAGTTGCGACGGTGGCTGATGCACTTGCAAGCGCAACTAGTCGGATACTGCCCACGCGGCCGACTAACTCACCAGCAAAAATCAAATAGATGGAATAAACCACAGCTGCTAGAAATACCAAAATACTTCCCAAGACGACTGCGCTCTGGTTATTGAGCTCGATATCATGCATAAATACCATCATGATTCCTAAATAAGCAACCGCCATTGCCGAATATTGCCTGCGATCAATCTCTTTTTTGAGAAAGAATTTGGAAAGCACCAACACAATCGCTGGGGTCAAATATAAAATCACACGCTCTAATCCTGCAGAGATGTAATGCAATCCCAGAAAATCCAGATAACTTGATAAAAAGTATCCCAATAAGCCAATCGCACAAACTTTGGTTACATCTCTCCTAAGGAGTGGCTGTGGTGATGTGGCTCGTTGGTTCCACCAAACTGCTAGCCAAAAGATGGGCAGTGAAAATACCATGCGCAAGGTCAGGACGACATCCGCAGTCGCACCATATTGGTAGGAAAATTTCACCACAATCGCTTTAGCAGCAAATAAGATAGCGCCCAAACTCGCAAGAATCATTGAGAGATAAAAACCGGACTGCACTAGCAATACCTAAGAGTGAACAATTACTCTTCCCATGGAAAACGTTGGCGTGATAACTCTTCCATGATCTCTCGCTTACTCATGGTGGGCTTGGGTTCAGACTTAATCTCAGGCTTGGCTTGGCTTAAGGATTGATCTTCTTCCTTTGCTTGATCAATTGAATTTGTATTATTTGGTTCAGAAGGAATCATGATGCTGAAATTGTAAAGCTATATCCGCAAGATACTATTAATCAAAAAGTAAACGCCCAGCTTATTACGGCTACGCCGTCGGTTTCAGGAAGAAATCAATCGCCAACGCAACTACTGGTGGCTCGATACGGTGCGGGCCTCTGAATTCTAAAGAAGTTACGTCATAACCTGCGGCTTTAAGTTTGGTTACGTGGGGACGTGCACTAGTTTCAATTGACAGTTGCTCATCCTCCAAACCGTGGGCGATGAAAATACGGGGTGCGCCATTTTGCTGAAGGACTGACATAAAGCCTCCAGAAAATACGATCACATGACTAACAACGTCGCCATTGGTCAAACCCACTGACAGCGCATAGCTGCCTCCGTCTGAAAACCCAGCAAATCCCAAGTGGGATGGATTAATAGAAAAACGTGAGGCCACTTCGCGCAATGCTTTGTCTAGCCGCTCTAGATCTGGGCCATTACCGCCCACCACTAAGTCCCAAGTCGGAAACTGAGACTGCGGCAGCAGAAGTAAAAAGCCATGCTGACGCGCATGCTCGATCAAAAATGGCAGCACCTTATCAGCGCTGCCACCAGCACCATGAAACATCACAAGCAGAGCGACTGAAACTCCAGGTTGCAGGCCTTCAGGCACGATCAATACAGCATCGCGCTCGCTAGCAATACCTAGGTTGTGACGACCAGCGGGCAAAGCTTCCCTGTCGGGCACAGCGCCTGGTCGAAAACTGAGTCGGCCCAGTAGCAAATCACCCAGGAGAGACGTGTCAAACGTTGCCATCTTAGACAGATTTGCTGATGCTGCGAAAGGCCGCGCACTGCGCAAATGCTTCTTCGTTCAGTAACAAATTCCTACCCTTGCAGAATTTGAGCGTCAGCTTGAGCAACTCCTTAATATCGCGGCCGCTGGCAGCTGGGTAAGTTACTATCAAGCGCTCAACTAGTTCATCAGACAGCTCGGTGTTGAACTGCTGCGCGAGCGATTTCCATAGTTGTTTCGCCTGCTCTTGTGTCGGTGTCTCGAACTGGATGATAGCAATGCAGCGCGATAGGACAGCGTCATCAATATCCGCTACGCGGTTGGTGGTCATGAACAGCAAACCGTTGAAGTACTCCAGGGTCCGCAGAAACTCGGCCACGATAGCGTTATGGTCAAGATCATTGTCGCGGCGGCGAATGTAGACGTCAGCCTCGTCGAGTAATAGCACCGAATCCCAGCGCGCCGCGCGCCGCAGGATTTTCGAAAGGTTAGCCTCCACTGAGCTTGCCGTCACCCCGAGTTGACCAGAATGTACCCGGTATAACGGTTTCTCCACGACTTCAGCATAGACCTCTGCTGTCAGCGTCTTGCCAAGACCAGGCGCGCCTTTACACAGAATGGTTGTGCCGCCTGACTTACCCTCGACAATGTCTTCCATTAAGAAGTTACGATTAGCGGTCAAGATATCAATCAAGTCGCGATGAGCATTTGGCAGAACGAGCTTGTCACGTAATTCTGGCTTATAACGATAGGCCTTCACATTTTGCACATGCGCCCATATGCTGCGGTGATAATCCAGGTGAAATAAGTAAAGATAGCAATGCTGGGGGATTCTCTCAAAACCCTCGCTGATACCGCTTTCGCGCCAGAAGCTTGCTTCGGCGGTGGTATCAAAGTGGCGTTCCAGTAACTCTTCGTCATTAACGCAGCGAGCAGTTGTGCCCGCCTGCAGCCGCACGCATTCGAGTTGTGGGCGATGTCCCTCGCTAGACATCCAGACGGTACCAGAAACAACAAACTGCGCACCAAACTTCGGCTGCATCTGCATGAAACGCTTTAAATGTGTCTCGTGTTCGTTCTTGAATTCCACACATTCTTTGAAGTATCCATAACCCGTCATCAATTCGGGAATCGTGCGATCTTGAATATCTTCGGCATAAAAGGTAATGCTGTTTGTCATGCCGGTACGCCTTAGCCTTGGATCGGTAATCGGCTCACGTTCTGCGGCCTGCAAGGTATTGGCTAGAAGGCCGATGATGACGTAAGCTGCGCCATCGACAGGCTGTACATAGCGCATAGAATGGACCAACCAGGGCAGTAACACGCCATCTTTGCCGAACCTATAAAGCCATCCATCGATCATGTCGCGTGACAGCCAAGCGATCAGACCGGGAATCAGATGCTCTAAGCTGGGGATTTTTCGGGCAGCCGGCGCGGCGTGGATATTGTCTAACGCAATCATTTGGAACATCAGTTCACGCTCGTTGGCTGTACGGCTCAGACTGTAGAGTGCGTTCAATGAGGTAGCGTCGAAAAGACGGCTGGATACCACACGTTTGCCACGGGAAAGGCCGTACTCGCCGAGCCGCCTAGCAAGCAATGAATCCTGATCGATCATTCTAAGTAGGGAATTGGCCAGAGTTTCTGGTATTTCGAATTCCATGTGTTCTTTTTACTCTCTTACTCTTCTACTCATTGAATAAATCATAAAAAGCTGGGTCTGAAACATGATTGACTGCAGTCAATGTGAGCCAAAATAGGGTCCATTCTAGGCATGATGCGATCCAAAGTAACACTCAAAAGACAAAACCCCCAGGATTGATGATGAGGGTTTTGATTTCTGGTGGGCCCACCAGGACTTGAACCTGGGACCAAAGGATTATGAGCACAGATATCCATAGCAGACCTCTATGATATCAAGAGGTTACGTCGCCTAAGGATCGGTGTGTGAGCAAATGTGCAAGCAAATTCATGGATTTAAAGGAAGTGGCCTCTCCAGCTTTGGTTTTCGAAACCAAAGGATTTTTGGAGCAACCATCTTCGACTTCGCTGCTCCAAAGTGGATTTACCTACAAGACCTTTAGATGCTGACTAATTCGATTTAATAGATCAGAAAAATTTGGCTGGCCTTTGTAATATAGGCTAGCTACTTTTTGATATTCCGATTCAAACAACTTTCGGTCTTCCGAATCACTTAGAAGAAAAGCTGGGTTTTGAGAAATATTTAAGTTATCGGACTTGGAAAAACGCTCTACCTTCCTAGTTTGATACCTATCAGTCTTAATAAATTCCAATACTGATGAGCAATCCAAGAGGCAATATACGTCGTAGTAATGCCTTAGGAAGTTCTTGGGAAATCCTTTGCCATCTTTGTATTGACGATACTTCGTAGAGATGGTTTGCAATTTTTCTACAAAAGTATATTCAGGCAAGTAACACGAGACATTTTTGGCTCTATTGTCATCAATGTTTTTGGCATACTTAATCGCATGATCGTATGCCCACGATGAAATATCTACCGGCTGATTGGGTGCCGTATCGTCAAAGCCTAACTCTAATAAAACACCATCCTTTAAACCACCTAACGATGGCATTATTGATTGGTAATTTAAGCGGATCCCACCACTGCGCATTTTTTCTGAGTCATCAAATGCATGATCTCGCACAACATCTTGTATACCATGAATCTTCAGTTCACCGGCCACCCAATCGTAAAAGTCAGATCGAGATTTTATGTGCGCTTCTTTATCTTGATTTTTGCCAGTCTTAACATCCATGCCTACTGGCGGCTCAATGCGGATATCAATATCTTCGGAAAAGCGATAAATTAATTCAAACCCCTTGGATAATGAAGTTCCGCCCTTTAATTCAAATGTAAATCCTTGTTGCTGCAATCCCCAAAGGCAATGCATGATCCAATAATCCTTTTCAACCAATGTGGGATCAATACCCATATTGTCTGATATAGAAGCAATCAGATCTTTGAAATCCTTATGTTCATGCAAAAGCACTATGTACTCGCTCTCTGCGTATTGCGCAACCAAGATGAAACCCGCTTCTTCGTTCTTCCCGCCCCATAAGCGCTAACTGTTTTTTGCAATTTAGAAGTTTCAAACTTATTTAACTGCTTCTCTGCCTTAGCCAATACATCATCTTTATTCTCGGCAAGCGAATCTAGGTTATTCAGTAGATCCACCAATAAGAATTCTTTATCCAGCTTTTTTGGAAAGCGCGGTTTTACCCGAAATTCAAAACTTCTATTACCCAATTTAAAGACGCCATGGCGTTTATGGTTGTACACCACAGTTTTGTTATAGAGCTGGGTTGTTCCTAGCCCCAAGGAGTTGTAGCTATTAGGTGAAAGTAACAAAAAGTTCTCGTCTTTTAAAAAAGCTTCTACTAGCTCATCGTCTTTTGGAGGCACCCTGCCAAAAGTGGAGGACTTAGGTGCGTAATACAGCCCTTGCGCCAGCTTTTCTAAATCACCCGCATCAACCAATTGTTTTAAATGGCGGTCAACCGCATTGGAGTCTCCTAAAAGATCCTCTCTTCTATAAACATGACCCTTCTTTAGACGCGAGAGAAGTCTCCCCAATGCGCTATCGCGTAATTCAGGCGAAGTATTTAAGGGGGGTTTTGCAGGCTCTTTTTGCATGATTTTTTAATGAAATTTCATGCATAATAGCATAGGTAAGCAATCTTAACAAGCGTTACTTAAAGTAACGCTCTCTGGCTCGTCAGCTTTATGGATTACGATTTAGGGTGCTTTGATTTGGAATCGAATAAGGTGCAAGCCTTAGACAATCCATTTGGTCCCAAAGTGCTTGGCGTGTGAACGGTAAAAAGTGTAAACCATGTGCTCGGTACGAACTGTAAAGGATGTGATCAGTACGTACCTTTTGTTTTCTGGTGGGCCCACCAGGACTTGAACCTGGGACCAAAGGATTATGCTTACTACTACAGTTTTCACTGCCCGTTTCCGGTTTGTAGTCTGGACTGTCTCTTGTCATTACGACCTACCCGTACAGTCTCTACACCTTCTAACTATTGCTAGTTAGCTTGGCTCGGGATCGCCACGCTGTTATGCAGAGGTTTCCCCGAATTTGAGTAGTTCTACATACAAGCAGAGTGAACTTGCTCGCATGCAACCCATTGGCGGTAAACCATGACATTTTGCAATGCTTTAGGTTTACCACCCTTAAGTCCTCTGCTCTAACCAACTGAGCTATGGGCCCTACTTAACTTGTTTTACTACACAAAAACCACACTAAAACTCTATTCACTACACACCATGAAAAACGCCCTGGTGTGTAAGCGGTGTGTAGTGAATTTAAACCATCGTTTTCACCACTAACCGCTTGAAATCATTGAGGTCTTTGCTACTAGACCTCATGGTTAAGTCCATTATGAGTCCTCTGCTCTAACCAACTGAGCTATGGGCCCCTAAGAATTCATCAATCTTCTTCGAGGAAGGTCTTCAGCTTATCACTGCGGCTGGGATGACGCATCTTACGCAATGCCTTCGCTTCAATCTGACGAATGCGCTCACGCGTTACATCAAACTGTTTACCAACTTCTTCGAGTGTGTGATCCGTACTCATCTCGACACCAAAGCGCATCCGCAATACTTTTGCCTCACGTGGTGTTAATGAATCAAGTACATCCTTCACCACATCGCGCATCGAGTCATGCAATGCTGCCTCGGCAGGAGCCAGAGTATTGGAATCTTCGATGAAATCACCCAAATGCGAATCCTCATCATCGCCAATCGGTGTTTCCATCGAGATTGGCTCTTTCGCGATCTTCATGATCTTCCGAATCTTATCTTCTGGAATCTCCATCTTCTGAGCCAAGGTTGCGGCATCGGGCTCATGTCCTGTCTCTTGCAAAATCTGACGACTAATGCGATTCATCTTGTTGATGGTTTCAATCATATGCACTGGGATACGGATGGTTCTCGCCTGATCTGCAATCGAGCGAGTAATCGCCTGACGAATCCACCAGGTCGCATAAGTAGAGAACTTATAACCGCGACGATACTCAAACTTATCGACTGCTTTCATGAGACCAATATTGCCCTCTTGAATCAGATCCAAGAACTGCAAGCCACGGTTGGTGTATTTCTTAGCAATCGAGATGACCAAGCGTAAGTTTGCAACGGTCATTTCGCGCTTCGCTTCACGTGCTCTCTTCTCGCCCGCAATCATTTGCTTATTGACTTCTTTAAGCTCATTAAGGGGCAAGACCACCTTCGTTTGAATATCAATCAACTTTTGTTGTAGCTCTTGAATCGCTGGGACATTACGCTCTAAGAGAGCGCTATAGGGTTTTGGGTCTTTAAGAAGATTTGCGGTCCAACGCAAGTTCATGGCCATTTTTGGAAATGCTTGCAGAACTTCAGCGCGGGGGATTCCGATCTTATCAACCAGAATACTCACAATGCCACGCTCAAGCTTCCAAACTTCATCGACTTGCGCACGCATGGTATCGCAGAGTTTTTCAACACTCTTTGCCGTTAAGCGAAAGCCAAGTAACTCGTTACGAATCGCGTCTTGCGCCTTTAGGTAACCGGGTGAGTTGTAGCCGTCGCGATCATGGGCGCGACGCATCTTGTCAAACTGCGTCCGAATCACCGCAAACTTTTCGAGGGAACGCTGCTTTAGCTCTTCGAGTTGCTTCGCACTGGCAGTGCTTGCACCACCACCGCCACCTTCCTCATCATCGCCCTCTTCGCCCTCATCCATCATCTCCAGATCCTCAGGCTCATCAGCAGCCATCGGAATATCTTCGGCATTGGGATCTACTAAGCCATCAACAAATTGATCGATTTCCATTTCACCAGAAACGATCTTGTCGACATTGGTAAGGATCTCCGAGATTGTGACCGGGCAAGCAGACAAAGCCATCACCATATCTTTGAGACCGGCTTCGATCTTTTTGGCAATGACGATCTCACCCTCACGGGTTAACAGATCAACGGTGCCCATCTCACGCATATACATGCGCACGGGGTCGGTGGTTCGACCAAACTCCGAGTCAACGGTCGATAGTGCGGCCTCTGCCTCTTCTTCCGCTTCCTCTTCTGAGGTTGCGGTAGGGCCATGCTCATTTAAGAGTAGTGTTTCTGCATCGGGGGCTTGCTCGTAAACGGTAATTCCGATGTCATTAAGCAGACCGATCAGAGTTTCAAGGGCATCTACTTCCGACAACTCATCGGACATCACGTCGTTCATCTCGCCATGGGTTAGGTAACCCTTGGATTTACCCATTTTGATGAGGGTCTTCAAGCGTGCGCGACGCAACTCTTGTTGCTCTTCACTACCTAATTGTTGTGCAGCAAACTCTTTGAGGAGGGCCTTTTCTTTTGCTTTGCGGTCGCGCGCCTTTTGGCGATCGGTGCGATTGTCAACACCAGGCTCGCCCGCCACTTCGACCTTTGGTTTACGACCACGGGTTTTTTTAATCGGCTGACCATTTTCATCAAGCTCGACAGCAGCCTCTTTGGCTTTTAACTTGGCAGCTTTGGCTTCTGCCTTTGCCTGCTCTTTAGCTGCTTTTTCTTGGGCCTTCTTTAAGGCTTTTTCTTCGGCTGCTTTTTTGGCCAATTCTTTCGCGGTCAGCTTTGGTGCGGCCTTCACTGATTTAGCACTTGGCTTGGCAGTCTTTGCCGCGGGCTTTGTGCTTTTAGAAACAACTTTTTTGGCTGGCGCCTTAATTGCCTTACCCGCTGGTTTGCTAACTTTTTTTACTGGGGTCTTAGCTGGCTTTTTAGCAACCGCCTTTACTGACTTCTTTGCAGGAGCTGGCTTTGCCTTTTTAACTGGAGCTTTTGCTTTTGCCACAGGTTTTGCTAATTTTTTAGAAGCGGCTTTGGATGCTGGTTTTTTCATGGGTATCTTTGCAATCGATCAATCTAATAAGTTAGTGATTACTTACTTAAGCCATATGTCCGGACGATCTGGTTCATTTACCCGTATCGATCATCCAAAGGTTCTCAGGCCAAGGAGGTAAGTGGCTGATTCAAATAGTTTTTTCTGGAAATGCGTATTATACTCGATTGAGTCAAGTAAGACCTACAAAAGCATAAAAAATATCGATTTAAGTCATCGATCTTCTGTTTTTCCTACCCCTTACTCAAACGCTGGCTAATTTCCCGGTAGCGCTCTAAATCTTGTGTATTTGCAGTTCCCTGAGTCATTTTTTCGGCAATTTCAGTCATTTCGACTTTTAGATGACCCAATTCCAACTTACTGAGGACCCCATCGAGATCTTCTTTTGCCCCAAGATACTCGATCTCAGACCCCAAAATGCGTTGGCGGAGAATTTGATAGAGCTCGGCTAATGGGCTAGATGCCAACTGATCTTGGAAAACCGCAAAAGAGGAATTTGGATTTTGCGAATTAATCTCCAGAATGTCACACTGATGAATCAGATCGCTCATTAAATCGTGCGCCTTGTTCGATCGTTTTTTGGCGACCTCCAATGCCAATTGACGTTGATCAGGGTTCATGCCTTTTCCAAGAATCGGGAACTGGATCAGTAATCGCATGATATGTTCTGATAAATCGGTTGGCTTGGGCGGCTCAATGTTGGCACGGGACTGTTTTGCCGATCGTGGGGCGATCGGTTTTGTAATTGCTGGTTTGATAGTCTGCGGTTTAGTTTGGGCTTGAGTGGTAGGGAGCGGAGTTTTAGTAGCAGGAGTCAATGCACAAAATTGCTCGAGCTCACTCACACTCGATGCGGTGCGATTCGCAAGCTCACGCAGCAGTTGAGAGCGCAAAGCAATTGCTGGCATCGATTGCAACCAGGGCTTAGCAACATGGTGGGTTTTAGCTCGACCCTCAGGGGTTCCGAGATCATTGCCTTCGCTCGCGAGCTTGAAAAAGAATCCCGATAATGACATCGCTTGCTGAATCGCTTGCTCAAACGCGGCAGCGCCATATTGGCGAATATAGCTATCGGGATCGTGCTCACTAGGCAAGAATAAAAAACGAATTTCTTTATCGTCACTCAAGATGGGTAGGGTTGCCTCCAGCGCACGCTGCGCGGCACGTTGACCAGCCGCATCCCCATCGAATGAGAATACGATCCGATCGGTTTGGCGTAATAACGTACGAACGTGGAATGGCGTGCACGCAGTACCTAGAGTAGCGACTGCATTGGCGAATCCCAGTTGAGCCAAGGCCACAACATCCATATAGCCCTCACACACCAACACAAATCCCCGATCTCGAATTGCCAAGCGCCCCTCAAATAATCCGTAGAGAGTATTTCCTTTGGAGAACAAAGGAGTCTCCGGAGAATTTAAATACTTAGGCTCTCCTTGATCTAAGATGCGGCCGCCAAAGGCAATGACTTGTCCTTTGGGATTACGAATGGGGAACATGATTCGATCGCGAAAGCGGTCATAACGCTTGGTCTTACCCTGGTTATCCGTCCCCTCTCCCTGAATAATTAAGCCAGCCTCAATCAGTAATTTGGCGGTTTCATCCTTACTATACGAATCAAACACCGCTTCGAGCCCCTGCCAGCCATCGGGCGCATAACCAAGGCCATAGCGCTTTGCAATCTCGCCGGTCAAACCACGCCCCTTCAGATAGTCAATGGCCCGCTGCGATCCTTTTAGTTGCTGGGAATACCAATCGCTCGCTATCGTCATCACCTCACCAAGCGCGAGGGCCTGCTTTTGCGCAATCACATCACGAACATTGCGCTCCTCACGTGGAACAGTGAGACCTACCGAGCGAGCAAGATCTTCGATGGCATCGACATACGATTGACCAGAGTACTCCATCATGAAACCGATTGCCGAGCCATGCGCCCCACAACCAAAGCAGTGATAAAACTGCTTCGTGGGAGATACTGAAAACGAGGGTGACTTCTCTTGATGAAAGGGGCACAAGCCTTGGTAGTTAGCGCCTGCCTTTTTGAGTTTGACGTGCTTTCCGACCACATCAACAATATCGACCCGATTAAGTAAATCGGAGATAAAGGATTGAGGAATGAGCGCCATGGATTAAAGCATTATTTTGCGAGAGCGGCTTTTACTAATCCAGATACCATTCCCATATCTGCTTTCCCAGCAAGTTGCGACTTGAGCGCCCCAATCACTTTGCCCATATCTTGTGGGCCTGCAGCTCCTAAGCTCGAAATTGTCTTTTGAATCGCCGCCTGCACTTCAGCCTCTGATAGTTGGGCTGGCATATACGCTTGCAAGATACCTAACTCTTTTGATTCTTGGTCAACTAGGTCAGTGCGCCCTGCTTTCTGAAACTGCTCAATTGAATCTTTGCGCTGCTTGATGAGTTTTTCAATGATGGCAATAATTCCAGCATCATCCACCGTAATACGCTCATCGACTTCTCGCTGTTTGATTGCCGCTAACAGCAAGCGAATGGTGCCAAGACGCTCGGCCTCTTTGGCACGCATAGCTGACTTCATGTCTTCGGTAATTTGCTCTTTGAGAGTCATTTAAGTTCTCCAAATATCAATCGAATGGATCCATTATCCAAGAGATTAAAGAATGCGCTTGTAACTGCTTTGATTGCATTGATAAATGCAACAGCAATTTTTTACTCTTGCCCAACGATAACAAATTTGTTATCATCGTTCGATGAAATACTCCATCATTTATTACAGTCAAGAGGTTCAGGAAGAAATCATGAATTTGCCAGTTACGCTTCAAGCCCGATATATCGGCTTAACTGACCGAATGATGGAGCATGGACCCAACTTAGGCTTACCTCATACCGATGCATTTGGAGGTGGCCTATTTGAACTAAGGCTTAAAGGTGCAGAGGGTATTGCGCGTGTTTTCTTTTGCTTAGTTGTAAAACAAAAAATTGTCATGCTTCATAGCTTTATAAAGAAAACTCAAAAGACCCCCGATAGAGAATTAAAGCTTGCTAAGCAACGCATGAAGGAGTTTAAGAAATGACAACCAAATCGACTAAAGCTCTGACCCATAAACAAATGGTCAACAAGATGCTTAAGAATTCAGCTGTAAAGGCTGAACTCAATCGGCTCAATAGCGAAGAACTCTCAATTTTGGATGAAATCCTTGCTGCACGAAAAGAGGCTGGATTATCCCAGGCTCAGGTTGCCAAACGGATGGGAACCCAAGCGCCAGCCATTGCAAGGCTAGAAAGTGCTTTAGCCTCTGGAAAACACTCCCCTAGCCTTAATACTCTTCGTAAATATGCGGCTGCCTTGGGAAAGCGAATTGAACTACATTTGGTTTGAGATGGGGATGATGAGTTCCCAAAAAAATATGCCCCGGCTAATCGGGGCATATTAATTTGTATGGCCAGCAAGGACCAAATTAATTAGTAAAGCTTTTTGGGCAACATCTGGCTACGAATGCGCTTGTAATGGCGTTTTGCAGCGGCTGCTTTTTTGCGCTTACGCTCGGCCGTGGGTTTCTCATAGAACTCACGTGCACGAAGATCGGTCAATAGACCATTCTTCTCAATGGTGCGCTTAAAGCGGCGCAATGCCACTTCAAATGGTTCGTTTTCGCGAAGGCGGACTGTGGTCATGCTGTTTTTACTCGCTTTTACTCTTTGATTGCTAGAAAATGATCAAAATTTACTAAAACACGGATTTTAGCACGACCCCGCCCCCAATGATAGTCCTCGGTATTGAGACCTCCTGCGACGAAACTGGCCTTGCCGTCTATGACACAGGGGCCTGGGAGACTGGCAAATCAGCGTTTGAGGGTATTTTAGGGGCCGCATTGCATTCACAGATTGAGATGCATCAGGATTATGGTGGGGTTGTGCCTGAACTAGCCTCGCGGGACCATGTTCGACGCTTAATTCCCTTATTAAACAAGGCGTTAAAAGAATCCTCCTGCACCATCGATAAGCTCGATGGGCTAGCCTATACCCAGGGGCCAGGCCTTGCAGGCGCCCTGCTGGTGGGATCAGCCTTTGCCAATGCTCTGGCGCTTGCAATCCAAAAACCCCTAGTGGGAGTTCATCATTTAGAGGGTCATCTGCTATCCCCTTTATTAGCAGATGGATCCTCGCGCCCACCTGAATTCCCCTTTGTTGCCCTACTGGTTTCTGGGGGGCATACTCAACTCATGCTCGTAAATCGGATTGGGGACTATCAACTGCTTGGGGAAACAGTTGATGATGCAGCGGGTGAGGCGTTTGACAAGACTGCCAAATTATTGGGGCTTGATTATCCGGGAGGAGCCGCTCTGTCACGATTAGCTGAGTCCGGAAAAGCTGCAGGATTTGATTTGCCCAGACCGATGTTGCATTCCAAGGATTTGGATTTTTCGTTTTCGGGACTAAAAACTGCAGTGCTGCACCAAGTCAAAAAAGCACAATCCACCAATTCTGATACCGAGTCTTTTCGTGCCAACCTCGCCTGTGCATTTGTTGAGGCCGTGACCGATGTCTTAAGTCATAAAGCAATGGCAGCACTCGAGCAAATGGAGTGTCGTGATTTAGTGGTTGCTGGAGGTGTGGGTGCCAATACCCAGCTTCGCAAAAAACTCACGGCAATGGCAGCCGCGCGCGGGTATCAGGTTCACTATCCACCAATCGAGTTATGTACCGATAACGGAGTGATGATTGCGTTTGCAGGAGCACTTCGTCTACTACAAAGTAGTTCAACCACGCATGGGGCGTTTGATATTAAGCCCCGCTG
This sequence comes from Polynucleobacter acidiphobus, assembly GCF_003065385.1. Classification (NCBI taxonomy): domain Bacteria; kingdom Pseudomonadati; phylum Pseudomonadota; class Betaproteobacteria; order Burkholderiales; family Burkholderiaceae; genus Polynucleobacter; species Polynucleobacter acidiphobus. Next base: position 381,965 of record NZ_CP023277.1, on the reverse strand, counting down.
GGATCTAAGTTCTTTAAATACCCAGAGCAACTAGGGAAGACTAATGCGGGCAAACGCGCTGTGGTTATGGATGGACTCAAAGTTCTCTGCTTCCACTGTCAACGACAGAATACGCTGATCATGCTTTAGGCGAGTGGCGACATCCCGTACCAGATCCTCCACAAATTTCGGATTCTCATAGGCATGCTCTGTGACCCATTTCTCATCAGGGCGCTTCAAAATAGCCCATAACTCGCTAGACGCTTCTGTTTCAGCAATGCGTAACACCTCTTCCACACCAAGATTAGCATCGGCATCCAGCTTGACCAAAATCGTGACATGCGAACGCTGATTATGAGCGCCATACTCCGAGATCTCTTTAGAACAAGGGCATAAGCTCATCACCGGCACGATGGCCTTTAAATAAAGATCAGCCTCAATCGTTTGATCGGAACCTTCTTTTGCCTCAACCAGATACGTTACCTCGTAATCCATCCAACTCTCAACTGCGGAGATTGGGGCACTTTTTTTGACAAAGTGGGTGTATTGCATTTGAATACGGCCTTGCTTAGCGTGCAGGAGAGGCAGCATGTTTTTGGCCATTTGCACAATTGCCAAGCCATCATATTTGCCATGTTGCTCTTGCAGTAACTGCACAAAGCGCGACATATGCGTACCCTTTTGATCGGCAGGTAATGCCACGTCCATCTCAAAACGAGCGACCGTTGGAAATGAACCGGAGCCGCTTTGAACCTGAATGGGGTGCTTGATACCCCGAATCCCAACACGCTCAATCGCTAGTGATCGCGCATCGTCACTGCCTTGCACATCAGGCAATGCTTTGGTGTTGAGAAAGCTGGTATTGAGGTCATTCATATCATCATTTTCGCTCAAAATAACCCAACCGGTTCAATGAGCGCTTTTAGAGATGCATTATTTACCGACGGGGACCTGATCCGATGGGGTCTTGAGGTTCAGTGGCGCAGTACCCAAATCCGGGAAACGTCCAAGAATCGAGGCTTCTATTCCGGCGGCATCCAGTCCACATTGCGCCATCAGCAAGTTGTAATCCCCGTGCTCAATGAAGGCGTCTGGCAAGCCCAAAGCTAATAGTGGTTTAGTGATTCCCAAGAGGTTCATGGCTTCCATACAGGCACTTCCTGCGCCACCTTGAACACAACCATCCTCAACCGTTACAAAGTAATCATGATTGCGGGCAAGCGTCTGAATCAAGTCAATATCAAGCGGCTTCACAAAGCGCATATTGACGACCGTAGCATCAAGCTTCTGCGCAACATCAAGTGCTGGATATAGCAATGTTCCAAATGCAAGAATGGCTAGGCGCTTACCGGTCGTTTGTGCCTCCCGCCTAATCTCACCGCGACCGAGTGGTAAGGTGCGCAACTCTTTGGATGGCAGATTGCCAATGCCAGCACCCCGTGGATAACGAACCGCTGTGGGGTGATTTTGATGATAGGCCGTTGTCAATAAATCACGGCACTCCGCCTCATCGGCTGGGGTCATGATTAGCATATTGGGAATGCAGCGCAAATAGGCAATGTCGTATGCCCCGGCATGAGTCGCACCATCGGCGCCTACCAAGCCAGCGCGATCAATTGCAAACACAATCGGTAAATCTTGCAAGGCCACATCATGAATCAATTGATCGTAGGCACGCTGCAAGAAGGTGGAATAAATAGCAACAACGGGTTTCATCCCTTCGCAGGCCATGCCAGCTGCAAAGGTAACCGAGTGTTGCTCGGCAATCCCCACATCATAGTAACGATCGGGAAAACGCTTTTCAAACCCCACTAATCCGGAGCCTTCGCGCATCGCAGGTGTGATACCGACCAACTTTGGATCGGCTTGCGCCATATCGCATAACCACTCCCCAAATACCTGGGTAAATGTTTTTTTACTGGCGCCACTCGATTTAATGCCTTCCTGAGGATTAAATTTACCGGGACCGTGATACAAAATGGGATCCGCTTCAGCCAACATATAACCTTGGCCTTTGCGAGTAATGACGTGCAAGAACTGAGGGCCGTTGCCTTCTTTGGCTAAGCGGCGAACGTTTTGCATCATCGGAATTAAGGTATCCAAATCATGCCCATCGATTGGGCCAAAGTACGTAAACCCGAACTCCTCAAAGATGGTCGATGGTGATACAAAACCCTTGGCATGATCTTCAAGGCGCTTGGCAAACTCCCGTAAGGGCGGAGCCATCGAGGACAGAACTGAATCAATTCCTTTTTTGGTCGCAGAATAAATATTGCCGCTAAGTAAGCGTGCCAAGTAGCGATTAAGCGCCCCAACCGCTGGTGAAATTGACATGTCGTTGTCATTCAGAATCACCACGAGCGGCATGTTCTCGTAGACACCTGCATTGTTCATGGCTTCAAAGGCCATACCCGCACTCATGGCGCCATCCCCGATCACAGCAACTGCCACCCGATCCTCTCCCTTGGTTTGCGCAGCCCGTGCCATTCCCATCGCTGCAGAGATGCTGGTAGAGGAATGTGCGGTACCGAAGGTGTCGTACTCACTCTCAGAGCGTCTTGGAAATCCTGACAATCCCCCAAATTGCCGTAAGGAATGCATCTGATCGCGACGTCCAGTCAAAATCTTATGCGGATAACTTTGATGACCCACATCCCACACGATCCGATCGTGCGGTGTATCAAATACATAGTGAAGTGCAATCGATAACTCAACCGTTCCTAAATTGGAAGACAAGTGCCCACCCGTTTTCGATACGGAGTCCACAATGTATTGCCGCAGCTCATCGGCTAAGGCCGGTAACTCTTCACGCGTCAATTTGCGCAAATCGCGCGGGTCATTCATCGAGTGCAACATACTATTTTTTGCGATCGACAACCAAATGAGCCAAATGGCGCAAGGCCTCTGCCTGCGGCCCAAACTCACTAAGGCTGTCTAACGCTCTCCCCTTTAATTCTGTAGCTAGTTTGTTTGCATAGTCTAAACCCTTCAGGGTCACATAGGTAGGCTTGTCTTGCGCCGCATCCTTGCCCGCTGTTTTCCCAAGCGTCGCGCTATCGGCAGTGGCATCCAAAATATCGTCCACCACCTGAAACGCCAAGCCAAGAGCTTTGGCATAGGTATTCAGCAAAGCCATGGAAGCCGGTGGTAATTGAGCACCAATCCCACCCAGCTGTACGGCGCAAATTAGAAGAGCGCCTGTTTTCATGGCGTGCATTTCTTCCAAAGCTGGCAAATCCATTTTCTTGCCCACATTTTGAAGATCAATCGCTTGACCACCTGCCATGCCTTTTGAGCCCGAGGCATACGCCAATGATTCAATCATGCGTAACTGGGCAAGACTAATCTGAGGATCCACGCTAATTGGATGAGACAGAACTTCAAAGGCACGGGTTTGTAAGGCATCCCCCACCAGCAAAGCGGTTGCCTCATCAAAGGCTTTATGCACCGTGGGACGTCCACGGCGCAAATCATCATCGTCCATGCATGGTAAATCATCGTGCACGAGTGAATAAGTATGAATCATCTCAATCGCACTGGCAGCGCGATTTACAAGCGATGCATCCACACGATCAACTGATCCCAACTCACTGGCAGCAAATACCAATAAGGGACGAATTCGTTTGCCGCCACCAAGAACGGCATAGCGCATCGCGGTATGCAAATGCTGGGGCAACGCAGTATCGGGATCGAGGTACTGAAGGAGCGCGCTTTCTGCTCGCTGCGATTGGGAGGCCAACCACGCCTCGAATGAAAATGAGCTCATCGATGCAGCGTTAATCGACTTAACTCTCGATCACTTTAACTTGTTGCTCGACCTGAGCCAAAACACCTTGACAGTGTTTGAGTAAAGCAGCACCGCGCTGATAGGCGGCCAAGGTCTCCTCTAAGGAAAGCTTGCCAGACTCCATCGCCATCACCAAGGACTCCAGCTCCTTGAGGGCTGCCTCATAGCGCATTTGGGGGTCAATGGTGGATTCGGGCGAAGCCGAGGTGGTTTTCTTACTAGCCATTTCGTCATCTTAATACTGAATTGGGTTACCACCCTTTTAAGGATCCTGGATTTGCCCTAAGGCCCTTTTAATAGAGTCCTTCCAAAATAGTCTCCCGTGGGTATAATCCCCCTTCCTTTCCAATATCGACATGTCGATGGTTGGATTGGTTGTTCCGCTTAGCTTCGGCTGACTTTTTCGGGGGTGGGGAGAATGACTAATCTGGCTACCGCGCAATTTCTTGCGCCGTCCAATTTACAACTGCCGGTTTCGGCATATTTTGACGTTGATTTATTTCAACGTGAACTGCAACTGCTGTTTCAGCAAGGGCCTGGCTACGTCGGCCATGAGCTCATGGTTCCTGAGACTGGTTCGTATCGAACCCTCCTTGCTGAAAATGAGGGGCGCATCCTAGTTCGCAATCATGAGGGCCCCAATGGCGTGGAACTGCTATCGAACGTCTGCCGCCATCGCCAAGCCTTGATGCTCAATGGTAGCGGTAAGGTCGACAACATCGTTTGTCCTCTGCATCGCTGGACCTATGATCTAGAAGGTCAGTTGCTGGGCGCTCCGCATTTTGGCGATAAGCCCTGTTTAAATCTTGGCAAATCGCCCCTGCAAAACTGGCAAGGTCTCCTATTTGAGGGTCCTCGCGATGTCCAAGCAGACCTAGGTCAACTTTCTGTTGGACGCGATTTAGATTTCTCGGGATATATGCTCGACCACGTTGAGGTGCACGAGTGCAACTACAACTGGAAGACCTTTATTGAGGTGTATCTGGAGGACTATCACGTGGTGCCCTTTCATCCAGGTCTTGGGAAATTTGTATCCTGCGACGATTTGCGCTGGGAGTTTGGCGACTGGCACAGCGTGCAGACCGTCGGTATTCATAAAGAACTAAGCAAGCCTGGTACAGCAACCTATCGCGCCTGGCATGACGCGGTTTTACGTCACCACCAAGGGCAAATGCCTAAGCATGGTGCGATTTGGCTCACTTACTACCCCAATGTGATGGTCGAGTGGTATCCAGGCGTGCTCTGCATTTCAACACTGCACCCGATTGCCCCAAATAAGACCCGCAATATCGTCGAGTTTTATTACCCTGAAGAAATTACTCTTTTTGAGCGCGAGTTTATTGAGGCTGAGCGCGCAGCCTATATGGAAACCTGCATTGAGGATGACGAAATTGCTGAGCGTATGGATGCAGGTCGTGCGGCACTACTCGCTCGCGGTCAGAACGAAGTTGGCCCCTATCAAAGCCCTATGGAAGATGGTATGCAACACTTCCACGAATGGTATCGTCGTGAAATGAACTACTAATTGATATTCACCCAGGAGGACATATGAATCCCATCATTACCGCAAATCAATTGGAAGAACTCATCAATGAAGGTAGTGATGTCTTGATTTGCGACTGCCGCTTTGATCTCACCAACGCCAACGCCGGCTATGAAATGTACAAAAATGCCCACATCACTGGTGCCATTTATGTCAATGTCGATAAAGATTTATCAGGTCCTAAAACGGGGAAGAATGGTCGGCATCCGCTCCCAAGCCCTGAGGCTTGGGCAAAAACGCGTCAACGTCTTGGAATTGCCAATCACACGCATGTGGTCGCCTACGATAGCCATGGCGGCACCTTTGCAAGCCGCTTATGGTGGATGCTGCGCTCAATTGGCCATGCCTCGGTTCAAGTACTTGATGGCGGCTTAGATGCCTGGAACGGCAGTATTGGTCATACGGGTCGTGAGCCCACTCCATTAACCGCTACGCCAGAGGCCTATCCCTACCAGGGAGTGGTCACCATTGATGAGATGGAGCAAAACGTCCAAGCCGATGCTCGCAAAATGGTGATTGATGCGCGCACGCCAGATCGCTTTCGCGGCGAGAACGAAACTTTAGATCCAGTCGGTGGTCATATTCCCGGAGCAACCAATCGCTGCTTTAAAGAGAATTTGGTCTCGGGTAAATTTAAATCACCAGAGCAACTCTATAAAGAATTTGTTCTCCTGATTGGTCAGCAAAAACCAGGAACGATTATTCATTCGTGTGGGTCTGGAGTGAGTGCTTGCCATAATTTGTTGGCGATGGAAGCAGCGGGCCTCAGTGGCTCTCGCTTACATGTGGGTAGTTGGAGCGAGTGGTGCTCAGATCCAAACCGTCCAATCGAGCGATAAGTAAAGTTCGTACTCTTTAAATTAGTGGTTGTGGTCGGTCAGTAAAACCACAATTCCAACTCCAATCGCGATCAACACAATCTGGCGGACAGACTCCTGCCAATGGGGTCGCCGATGCATCTGCGGGATTAAATCACTCACCGCAATATAAATAAAGCTGCTCGATGCAATCACCAGCAGATAGGGCATCACTTGGGTGGCCCGTTCTAAAAAGTAATACGCCAGCACACCCCCAACCACTGCCATCAAACCGCTAATCCCGTTGTAAAGCAGTGCGCGTGCCCGAGAGAAGCCCGCATTGAGAAGTACGATGAAATCTCCAATCTCTTGGGGGATCTCATGCGCAATGATGGCTAAGGCAGTAAAGATACCGATTTGCACATCCACCATAAAAGCGGCAGCAATCAATACGCCATCCACAAAATTATGAATACTGTCACCCACCAAAATCAGCCAACCGCTACTGCCAGCCTCTTCCTTATCGTGGCCGTGGTGATGGTCATGTCCATCACCTTCGTGATGGTGACTATGACGTAGGAGTGCGATTTTCTCTAAGAGAAAAAATCCCAGTAATCCAGCGAGCAGAGTTGCAAACAAATAATGGGCTTGCGCACCCGGGATCTCAAATGCCTCAGGCAGAGAATGCAAAAAGGCGGTGGCCAACAAAATGCCGACTGAGAGGCTCACCATATTGTTGACGATCTTGGCGAGCAGGGTTAAGGAAAGGCTGGCGGCAGCGAGCACACTCGCAAGCCCTGCTCCTGCGGTGACCAAAACAATCATTTGAAGTGTGCTCAAACCCACAGGCAACTCGCTCGATTCAATCGATTTTTAAGAAACGCCGTACTGCTTAAACCACGCTAAGCATTTTGCCCAGCCATCTTTTGCGGGACCCTCGCGATAGGTATTGCGGTAGTCCGCATGAAAGGCGTGAGGCGCATCGGGATATATCTCGAACTTGGAGGCTTTCGCAGCAGGATTGGAGCTTGCTTTAGCGAGCGCTGCTTTCATCTGCTCCACGGTATCGAGTGGAATACCGGTATCGGCTGAACCATAAAGGCCCAATACCGGGGCTTTGAGATCGGCTGCAATCTCGACCGGTTGTCTGGGGTTATTAGCAGTTTTATCACCCACCAGACGTCCGTACCAAGCAACACCTGCCTTCACCTCGGGCATCGTTGCAGCAAGCCAAGTAATGCGCCCACCCCAGCAAAATCCAGTTACGCCTACTTTTTTAAGATCGCCGCCATTTTTACCAGCCCAGGCAATCGCAGCCTTTAGATCACCCAATACTTGAGTATCAGGGGTCTTGGCCACAATATTGCTCTGAATCTCGGCAATAGTTCCAAAGGTATTAGGATCCCCTGCACGAGTAAAGAACTCAGGAGCAATCGCTAGATAACCCAACTTTGCAAAGCGCCGAGTGGTGTCAGCAATGTACTCATGCACACCAAAAATCTCACTCACCACAATCACGATGGGTAACGGGCCGCTCGCTTTATCGGGACGAGAGATATAAGCCGGCATATTAAAACTGCCCACTGGAATATCTTGCTCACCCGCTTTAATGCCTGTGAAATCGGTTTTAATCGCCTGGGCCAGAACAGGATCCGAAGCGGCTACAAACCCAATCCCCAATGCTCCGGCAGTCACCGTTGCGGTTGAGGCTTTTAATGAGGTCTTCATGAAATCACGTCGACCTGAATCCTTTTGCTTGTGATCATTACTCATTGTCTTGTCTCCTAGTTTGATTTCAACAACGCGTGCGCTAATGCGCTTCTTCCCAATTATCGCCAACTCCGATACTCACAATTAGAGGCACCTTCAGTTCGGCAATCGATCCCATCAGTTGAGGTAGAGATGATTTTAGATGCTCAAGCTCGTCAGGGGGGGCTTCGAATACGAGTTCATCATGCACTTGTAAAAGCATACGGGTCTTCAGTTGCTCTTGTTCTAACCAATTTTGCACCGCGACCATCGCCAACTTAATAAGATCAGCGGCCGTTCCTTGCATTGGCGCATTAATCGCCGCGCGCTCGGCTCCCTGCCGTTTTGGTCCATTGGCTTTGATGTCCGGTAACCATAAGCGTCGCCCAAATACGGTTTCTACATACCCATTAGTACGAGCCTCTTCTCGAGTGCGTTCCATATATTGAGCAACGCCTGGATAACGCTCAAAATATTTAGCAATGTACTGCTGAGCAGCAGCACGCTCGATCTTTAAATTACCCGCTAACCCATAGGCGCTCATGCCATAGATGAGACCAAAGTTAATCACTTTGGCATAACGCCGTTGCTCTGAACTCACTTGCTCCAATGGAATCGCAAAGATCTCGGCGGCAGTCGCTTGATGAATATCCTTGCCTGCTTTAAATGCAGCTAATAAGTTTTCATCCTCGGCAATGTGCGCCATGATGCGCAGCTCAATTTGGGAGTAATCGGCCGAGACCAAGCGATAGCCTGCTTGAGGAACAAAGGCCTCCCGAATCCGACGACCTTCTTCGGTGCGTACTGGAATATTTTGCAAATTGGGATCATTTGACGCTAGGCGCCCCGTGACCGCAACGGCTTGGGCGTAATTAGTATGCACGCGTCCTGTTTTGGGATTGATCATGCGCGGCAACTTCTCAATATAGGTCGACATGAGCTTTGCCAGACTGCGGTAATCCAAAATCCGCGCAGGCAAGGGAAAATCCTCGGCTAGTTTTTGTAAGACCTCTTCGTCGGTGGATGGCCCTCCCGATGGGGTTTTTTTGACCACAGGCAGTTGCAGTTGTCCAAACAGAATTTCACCGATCTGCTTGGGGGATTGAATATTAAATGGCTGACCAGCCAGTTGATGGATCTCCTTTTCGAGGATGAGGAGTTTTTTTCCGACCTCCTGCCCCTGAATCGCCAACTTCTCGCGATCAATCGTGATGCCATTACTTTCCATGATTCCCAAGACGCGCATCGCTGGCATTTCGATCTGTTCATACACGTACCGCAAGCCGGGCATGCGTTCCAATTGCGGCCATAAATGGCGATGCAGACGCAGGGTGATGTCGGCATCTTCAGCGGCGTACTCGGTCGCGGTTTTAAGGTCAACCTGATCAAAGCCAATTTGATGGACTCCCTTGCCACAGACCTCTTCGTATTGAATGGTCTTGATTCCCAAATGGCGCTGGGCTAAGTTGTCCATGCTGTGACTGAGGTGCGACTCCAATACATAGGATTCGAGTAAGGTATCGTGCTCAACGCCTTGCACCTGAATCTGATAATTACCAAACACGTGCATATCGTATTTAAGGTTCTGGCCCAATTTTTTGGCTAGCGGATTTTCAAGCCAAGGTTTGAGTTGCGCGAGTACCCAATCGCGCTCCAACTGCTCTTCGCCCGTACGGTGTGCAACTGGGATGTAACAGGCTTTACCCTCTTCAACCGATAAGGAAATCCCCACTAACTCGGCTTGCAAGGCATCCAGACTCGTAGTCTCGGTATCAATGCAGGTTAATGGGGCATGCTGAATTTTCTGTAGCCATTGCTCAAACACTTCTTGCGTTGTCACGCATGTGTAATCGCGGCCCACCTCGGTTTTAGATGGTGTTTGAGACTCCTGCGAAAGAGGCTCTTGGAAGACTGGGGTATCTGAATAATTCCTTGCGCCCTGCGAAGTTGGAGTGGATACACTCTTAGCGTCTAGTTCTTTCAACCATGATTTAAATGCGTAGCGCTCAAAGAGTGCTCTTAGTTGGCCTGGGTCTTCGGGTTTAGCGTGCAAATCATGTAAGGAGCCAATGTGCGGATTGAGATCGCAATCGAGTTTTACCGTGAGCAACTCTCTCGCTTTGGGAAGCCAATCAAGACTGGCTCGTAAGTTATCACCCACCACTCCTTTAATTTCACTCGCATGGGCAATGAGTTGATCCAAATCACCATACTCAGCCAACCATTTGTTTGCAGTTTTGGGCCCTGCTTTATGAACCCCTGGAACGTTATCTACGCTGTCGCCAATAATCGCTAGGTAATCCACAATGCGCTCCGGTGGCACTCCAAATTTAGCCACCACACCCATCCGATCTAATTTCTCATTGGTCATGGTGTTCACTAAAGTCACTTTGTCATTCACGAGTTGCGCAAGATCTTTATCGCCCGTGGAGATCACGGTTGACCAGCCCATCTCAGCGGCTTGGCGGGCCAACGTGCCAATCACATCATCAGCCTCGACGCCAGAGATCATTAGAACTGGCCATCCGAGCGCCTTCACCACCTCATGAATTGGCTCGATTTGAGCTACCAGATCCTCAGGCATCGGAGAACGATGCGCCTTGTACTCGGGATATAAATCCTCTCGGAAGGTCTTGCCTTTTGCATCAAACACACAGGCAATGTGATCAGCACCAATTTCCGCACGGGCGCGTCGCATCATATTGACCATGCCATAAATTGCCCCGGTTGGCTCCCCAGCGCTATTTCGTAAATCCGGCATGGCGTGGAAGGCCCGGTAGAGGTAGCTTGAGCCGTCGACAAGGAGTAATTGATGTGCTGACATGCCTCAATCGTACAATTTAGTTACTGGGGTCTGGAAAACCCCTGATTTTGCTTGATCGGCGCAACGGTGGGGCAAATCCTAGTTTCTTAGGATAATAGGCAGCATTCTTTGGTAACAAACAAATGACAATAGCCCTCAATTTACCTACTAAGACCGGACCGCTAATAAGGCGCTATGCCTTCATCGCATGCTCTGCCGCACTCCTATCGCATGGCGTGTTTGCCCAGTCATCGGGCACCCAAGCGCTAAGTAAAGAAGATTTGAATCAAATCAATAATCAGCCATTAGCTCCGTCATCCAGAAATCCTGCGGGTCTTGGTGTCAAGGAAGAACGCAAACCCAGCTTTGAATACACCGACCCCTCTGGTACTCAAATTCGCGAATACCGGGACAGCAATTTACCAACCGAAATTGAAGTGAAATCCGCCTTTGGTACTTATGAGATGTCACCCCCGCAAACGGTATTTCCAGCAGGTGGTATGTCATCGGATAATTTAATTAGCGTTCCGAGTATTCGGATTCCAATTAAGTAATCCTGCGCATGGCAGTCTATACCTCCCTCACCCTTGACGAGATCGCCCCTCGGATTGCGAGTGACTTTACGATTGGTAATGCGATCGAACTCAAAGGTATTCATGGTGGGATTGAAAACTCCAATTTCTTTCTCGATTGCCAAACATCCGAAGTCAATCACTACGTTTTAACGATTTTTGAGCGTTTAAGTGCTGCGCAACTGCCCTATTACTTGGAGCTAATGCTTCATCTTGCTAATCAAGGCATCTCGGTTCCCAAGCCGATTGCCAATCGCGCTGGACAGCTGTGGTTTGAGATCAAGGGAAAGCCCGCAGCCATCGTTAGCAAACTCTCCGGTCAATCAGAGCTTAATCCCCTGGGCGAGCATTGCGATGCCGTGGGTAGAGAGTTAGCCAAAATGCATTTGGCTGGGAAATCGTTTGCACTATCCCAACCCAATTTACGCAGTATTGCCTGGTGGCAAGAAACCGTACCTGTGATCATGCCGCACCTCAATACTTCCCAAAAAGAATTGCTTCTATCGGAGATGCAATTTCAGGAAGCATTTTTTCAGTCGTCGGTATACCAATCTCTTCCTGAGGGTCCCTGTCATTGCGATCTCTTTCGGGACAATGTGCTTTTTACTGCCCACAACGGTCAAGAATCCTTGGGTGGTTTTTTTGATTTCTACTTTGCAGGTAATGACAAATGGTTATTTGATTTAGCTGTCACTGCCAATGATTGGTGTCTTGAAGAACCGTTTACCAATGGTTCAGGTGCTCTCAATCGCGAGCGTTTACACGCCCTATTGGCCTCCTATATGGCAGTCCGCCCACTCACCGATGGCGAGGAAGAATCCTGGACCGCCATGTTACGCGCGGCAGCTTTGCGATTTTGGATATCGCGGCTTTGGGATTTTTATCTACCGCGTAATGCGCACATGCTCACGCCCCATGATCCAACGCATTTTGAGCGAATCCTACGCAACCGCCTTCACAAAAGTTAAGGTAAGCTAAGTGCCTATGAATCTCAATCCCGTTGCAACCAATGAAGGCTATGTATGGGTCCGCCAGGGAGTTTGGCTCTTCAAGCAAAACCCGCTGGGCTTTCTAATGCTAGTCTTCATGTATGTCTTTTTGGCTCAGCTAGCCATCATGATCCCATTGGCCGGCGTATTCGCGGTCCTCATTTTGACCCCCGCTCTATCGGTTGGCTTTATGACCGCGTGTCGTCAAACGATTCAAAAAGAACGGATTTTGCCAACCGTCTACCTTGCAGCGTTTCGCTCCAATAACCCGGAGGTTAAAAAACGCATCTTGCAACTGGGACTAGTGTATGCCCTCATGATCTTCACCATGAGCTTAATTGCGAGTATGGTGATTGATTTTCAGGCGCTCTTGCCATTCATTACCAATGACAAACCGATCACCTCTGAGGTCATGCAGCAGTTGTATTACTCACTGATGATCGGTGGCATTTTGTATATCCCGGTAGCCATGCTCATGTGGTTTGCGCCCGTCTTAGTGGCATGGGCTGATATGCCACCGAGCAAAGCCTTGTTTGCCAGTTGGATGGCGTGCTGGACCAATAAAGGTGCATTTTTTTACTACATCACCATTTGGAGTGTCGTCTTGATTGTGATTCCGCTCACACTGGGAATGATCATGGATATCATCGGTTTGAGCCGTTACGCATCCTTTGTGGTCGCGCCTTTTTCCATGGCTGCACTAACCGTGATGTACTGCTCGTTCTTTGCGACCTGGAAGGGTTGCTTTACAGGCAATGATTACGAGCAGTTGCCGAATTAGGCTGAAGTATTAGGTCTCAACCGCCACCAGCTTCGCAATCGATAGCTGCAACCACTTCGCACCATGGCGCTTGAAGTTCACTTGTGCTTTGGCATCAACTCCTTCGCCTTCCAATGCAGTCACCCGCCCTTCCCCAAACTTGGTATGGAACACTTCTTGACCAACCCGAAAGGAATGTCCGCGCTTCCTGTTTTGCTCTAACTGTAGGGAGCTCGTGACAATCGCGTTACTCACCTGATCATTGCGCACCGGCACATCACTCTCGTTACCGCCCCACCACAACTCATCCACACTGTTTGTATTCGCAGATCGACCCTTTTGCCAGGACGTGGCTCCCCAGCGGGCATCTTTTGCTTTGGGTGTTAAATGCTTGAGGCTCTCAGTGGGTAATTCATCTAAAAAGCGTGAGGGCATGTTGTAGCGCACTTGGCCATGAAGCATGCGTGACTGGGTATGCGAAAGATACAAACGCTCTTTGGCACGCGTAATTGCGACATACATGAGGCGTCGCTCTTCTTCCAGCCCCCGGGGCTCTGAAATACTGTTCTCATGCGGAAACAATCCTTCTTCGAGACCCGTCATAAACACGGCGGAGAACTCTAAGCCTTTAGCCGAATGGACGGTCATTAATTGAATGGCGTCTTGACCGGCCTCGGCTTGGTTATCCCCAGCCTCAAGCGATGCGTGAGCCAAAAATCCGGCCAGCGGAGAAATGTCTTCCACCCCAGCTTGCTCTGGGCTAGGTGGCGTAGCGGCTTGAACATCTTGGCCATAACCTTCTTCAGCCACAAATGCGGTCGCAGCATTAATCAGCTCTTGTAAGTTCTCGACGCGATCTTGCCCCTCACGCTCGGTCAAATAATGCTGAATCAAGCCGCTATGCTGAATCACATACTCCACCGTCTCCGGTAAGGTATTGTGTTTAGTTGAGTCACGCAGATGCTCAATGAGACGCACAAACCCCGAGATACTATTACCGGCTTTACCCTCAATAAATGAAGCTGCTGCATAGAATGAGCACTGGTGTTGTTTGGCAGCATCTTGTAATGCCTCGATCGAACGCGCCCCGATCCCGCGCGCTGGGAAGTTCACAACTCGTGCAAAGGAGGTGTCATCATTGGGGTTCTCGAGTAAACGCATGTAGGCTAATGCATGCTTAATCTCGGCGCGTTCAAAAAAGCGCAAGCCTCCATACACGCGGTAAGGGATATTGGCTGAGAACAGCCCGTGCTCAATAATGCGCGACTGAGCATTACTACGATAGAGCACCGCGATCTCGCTACGACTCATACCACTTCGGATCAAGGCTTTAATCTCATCGATGAGCCAAGCGCACTCCATCCCATCACTCGCGGCTTCATAAATACGTACTGGCTCTCCTACACCAGCTTCAGTACGCAGGTTCTTGCCCAAGCGATCTTGATTGTGTGCAATCAAATGGTTAGCAGCGTCGAGGATATGCCCGTGTGAGCGATAGTTTTGCTCTAACTTTACAGTGACCGGTTTGAATTGCTTCTCATAGAGCCGCATGTTCTCAACATCCGCACCCCGAAATGCATAGATGCTCTGATCATCATCACCGACCGCGAATACTGAGCTGCTGGTCATCTGGCCATTGCCGGCCAAGAGCTTGAGCCAAGCGTATTGCAAGGCATTGGTGTCCTGAAACTCATCAATCAGAATGTGTTTAAAGCGTTCTTGATAGTGCGTGCGGATTAACTCATGGTGTTTAAGTAACTCATAACTGCGCAACAAGAGCTCAGAGAAGTCACACACGCCTTCGCGCTGACACTGGGCATCGTACGCCTCATACAGCTGGATCATGCGAGCCTCAAAATCATCACCGGGGTCGAGATCCTTGGCACGCTTACCCCGCTCCTTGGCATTCGCAATAAAGTATTGCAATTGCCGCGGCGGGAACTTCTCATCATCGACGTTGAGGCTCTTTAAAAGCCGTTTAATCGCCGAGAGTTGATCTTGCGTATCCAAGATTTGAAAGGTTGATGGCAGACCCGCATCGCGATGATGTGCGCGTAGTAATCGATTACACAGACCATGAAAGGTTCCCACCCACATGCCCCGGGTATTGATGGGCAGCATCGCCCCCAAGCGGGTGAGCATTTCTTTGGCTGCTTTATTGGTAAAAGTGACCGCCAAAACCCCAATCGGAGAAATCTGCCCCGTTTGAATCAGCCAGGCAATGCGGGTGGTTAAAACGCGGGTCTTGCCGCTACCCGCACCCGCCAAAATCAGTGCTGATTGAGGGCGGCCATCGGGCTGAGTTGGAGATAAGGTCACCGCCTCCCGTTGTTCAGGATTGAGGTTCTCAAGTAAATCAGCGTACATCGTCCCAATTATAATTTGATGCTTATGCCTGACACTGCCCATTCCCCCGAAAATCCCTCGCCCAATCACAATCCTGACTTAGCCAAATTAGCCAAGTCGTACGAGCCAGCCCCAATTGAAGCATTCTGGGGGCCTGAGTGGGAAACGCGTGGCATTGCCACCGCCAAGGTGGATGACGGCAAAGACAATTTTTGTATTCAGTTGCCACCGCCCAATGTCACCGGCACCTTGCATATGGGTCACGCCTTTAATCAAACCATCATGGATGGCTTGGTGCGTCATGCACGTATGTCTGGCAAAAATACCCTCTGGGTTCCGGGCACCGATCACGCCGGAATCGCCACCCAAATCGTGGTGGAACGCCAACTTGATGCCCAAAAAATTTCTCGTCATGATCTTGGACGCGAGGCCTTCCTCAAAAAAGTCTGGGAGTGGAAGGAAGAATCCGGTTCCACGATTACGCGTCAGATTCGGCGCCTAGGGGCATCAATCGATTGGTCACGTGAGTATTTCACGATGGATCCCAAGATGTCCGAGGCGGTGGTGGAGGTCTTTGTCACCCTCTTTGAACAGGGACTAATTTATCGCGGCAAGCGCCTGGTCAACTGGGATCCCGTGTTAGGAACCGCCGTTTCGGATTTAGAAGTGGTCAGCACCGAGGAACAAGGCAGCCTCTGGCATATACGCTATCCCCTATCCGATGGAAGTGGTCACTTGGTGGTCGCAACCACCCGTCCCGAAACCCTCCTGGGTGACGTGGCGGTCATGGTGCATCCGGAGGATGAGCGTTATCGTCACCTGATTGGCAAAACCGTGGAGCTTCCTCTTTGCCAGCGCAGCATCCCGATTATTGCGGATACCTATGTGGATATGAGTTTTGGGACTGGGGTAGTTAAAGTCACTCCCGCCCATGACTTTAATGACTATGCGGTAGGTCAGCGTCATCAGTTACCGGTCATTAATGTCTTAACGCTCGATGCCAAAATTAACGAGCATGCTCCGAAGGTCTATCAAGGGCTCGATCGCTTTGCCGCTCGTAAGCAAATTGTGGTCGATCTCGAAGCAGCTAATCTATTGGAAAAAGTTCAACCCCACACCCTCATGGTGCCACGGGGTGATCGAACCCAAACCGTGATTGAGCCCATGCTCACCGATCAGTGGTTTGTGGCGATGTCTAAAGCAAGCCCCGATAATCGCTACCAACCGGGTCAATCGATTGCAGGAGCCGCCTTGCATGCGGTCACTTCGGGTGACATCCAACTCGTACCTGAGAACTGGATCTCCACCTATACCCAGTGGCTTGAGAACATTCAGGACTGGTGCATCTCGCGGCAATTGTGGTGGGGCCATCAAATCCCCGCATGGTATGGAAATAATGGCGAGATCTTTGTGGCACGCAATGCCGATGAAGCCAAGGCCAAGGCCAAGGCAGCGGGCTATAGCGGTGATCTAAAGCGTGATGATGATGTCTTAGATACCTGGTTTAGTTCTGCCTTAGTGCCATTTAGTTCACTGGGGTGGCCCAAACAAACCAAAGAGCTCGATCACTTTTTACCCTCCTCGGTCTTGGTCACCGGCTTTGACATCATCTTCTTTTGGGTAGCCCGCATGGTCATGATGACCTGCCACTTTACTGGCAAGGTGCCATTTAAGACTGTGTATGTGCATGGCTTGGTGCGCGATGCCGAAGGCCAGAAAATGAGTAAGTCCAAAGGCAATACTTTGGATCCGATTGATTTGATTGATGGTATTGCGCTTGATGACTTGGTTCAAAAACGCACCTCTGGCCTCATGAACCCCAAGCAAGCGGAGAGCATTACCAAGAAAACCAAGAAAGAGTTTTCAGAAGGTATTCCGGCGTTTGGGACTGATGCACTGCGTTTTACCTTTGCTTCACTGGCCTCTTTAGGGCGCAATATCAACTTTGATCAAAAACGCTGCGAGGGTTACCGTAACTTTTGTAATAAGCTGTGGAATGCCACACGCTTTGTTTTAATGAGTTGCCCCGGGGATGAGAAAGATAATGGCTTTGCACCGTGCGATAACCAATGTGGCCCCGAAGGGTATCTGGATTTCTCGCAAGCGGATCGCTGGATCGTCTCGCAACTGCAGCGCACCGAAGCAGATGTGGCAAAGGGCTTTACCGACTACCGGTTTGACAATATTGCACTCGCCATTTATCAATTTGTGTGGGATGAGTACTGTGATTGGTATTTAGAGCTTGCTAAAGTTCAATTGCAGCATGGCACTCCTGCTCAGCAACGAGCAACAAGGAGAACACTCTTACGAGTTCTAGAAACCATTTTGCGCCTAGCTCACCCCATCATTCCATTCATTACTGAGGAGTTGTGGCAAACCATTGGTCCTAAGAGTGGCAAAGTGCTTGCTGATCAACCGTCGCAATCGATTGCACTTCAACCCTATCCCGTATCGCAAAGTGACAAGATCGATCCAACCAGCGAGGCATGGATAGGTGAAGTGAAAGCCATTATTGATGCGTGCCGTAATCTGCGTGGGGAAATGCAAATCTCGCCTGCCCAAAAAGTGCCATTATGGATTTTTGGAGATAAAGAGTTTTTAACCAAAGCAGCTCCCTACTTAAGCGCACTCGCAAAGCTCTCAGAAGTGAAAATCGTGACCGATGAGTCTACTTTAGAAAAGGATGCGCCAGGCGCACCGATTGCTCTCGTAGGTCGCAATAAGTTATTGCTGAAGATTGAGGTTGACCCTAAAGCAGAGCAAGCGCGACTTACCAAAGAAATTACGCGCCTTGCCAACGAGATCGCCAAATGCCAGAGCAAACTCAGTAATGAGTCGTTTGTGGCCCGTGCTCCCGCCGCAGTTCTCGAGCAGGAAAAAAAACGGCTAGCGGATTTTGAAGTAAGTCATGCAAAGCTAAGTGAACAGCTTAATAAACTAAGCATGTAGGCTTAATCAATCAGGCGAAAGCTAGATTTGGGATTGGTTTAGGTAACTTCGCCGGGTCTTGCTTAAACCGTTGCGTAACATCCCATAGATCAATGGCAGATTGCATCTGCAACCAACTCTCCGGAGATCCGCCAATTGCCTTTGAGATGCGCATGGCCATTTCCGCACTTACGGCACGTTTTTCAAGCAAGATTTCAGATACCGTCAATCGGCTGACTCCTAAATATTCAGCAAGGGCAGCCTGACTGATTCCGAGTGAAGGCAAAATATCCTCACGTAGAATTGCGCCGGGATGCGTTGGTCTGCGTGAAGGATTGCGCATACTATTTTTAATATTCTTCATTAGTGATAGTCCTCCAAATTAACATTAACTACATCGGAGTCCTTAAACTCAAAACTGATTCTCCAGTTACCAGAAACCGAGACCGCATAGACCCCTTTTCGCTTTCCCTTTAACTCATGAAATCGATATCCTGGCAAATTCATATCATTAGGGCTCATCGACGAATCTAGGCGATCGAGAATCCGCTCTATCCGAGATGCAAACTGCACAGGAATTCCCTTATAACTACCTTTTGTAAAAAATAATTGCAAACCACGATGTTTAAATTGGATAATCATTTATCAATTGTAATGCAACTTATTACATTGTAATGGTATTAATTACAATATGTCAAATATAATTAATTCACTATTTATGCTCTGCTTATTACTTACTAAAAACCTCAGGAATTACTTCAAATAAGGGCATAATCACAAATATGTTGACCAAACCGATTACCAAAGCAGTCTTTCCTGTTGCCGGCCTGGGGACTCGTTTTTTACCAGCTACTAAGGCATCCCCCAAGGAAATGCTCAACGTGGTGGATAAGCCATTAATTCAGTATGCGGTCGAGGAGGCCATTGCTGCTGGTATTACGGAGATGATTTTTGTGACTGGTCGCAGTAAACGTGCCATCGAAGATCATTTTGATAAAGCCTATGAACTTGAAGCAGAACTTGAGGCGAAGAATAAGCAAAGTCTTCTGGAGATTGTGCGCAACATTAAACCCAGCCATGTGGATTGCGTCTATGTCCGCCAAGCTGAACCTTTGGGTCTCGGACATGCGGTTTTATGTGCTGAGAAATTAGTTCGTGACGAACCGTTTGCCATTATCTTGGCCGATGATTTGTTAGATGGAAAAACTCCGGTACTCAAACAAATGGTTGATCTGCATGCCAAACACAACGCTTCAGTCTTAGCCGTTGAGAAAATTCAGCCAGAGCAAACCAAGTCCTACGGGGTTGTGGCAGCCAAAGCCCAAAGTACAGGAATCCATACCGTCACCGGAATTATTGAAAAGCCCGCCACGAAGGATGCTCCATCCAATCTTGGGGTGGTGGGTCGTTATATCCTTTCGTCCTCGATCTTTGGCCACATTCGTAATCTCAAACCTGGTTCCGGCGGGGAATATCAACTCACTGATGCTATACAGACCCTTCTTAAGGATGAGCCCGTTCTGGCCTATGAGTACGAAGGGGTACGCTATGACTGCGGAAGTAAGTTGGGCTACCTTAAGGCCACGATTGAATTTGCACTCAAACATCCTGAACTCAAAGATGAGTTT
The DNA here is from genome assembly GCF_003065385.1 of Polynucleobacter acidiphobus. Taxonomy (NCBI): domain Bacteria; kingdom Pseudomonadati; phylum Pseudomonadota; class Betaproteobacteria; order Burkholderiales; family Burkholderiaceae; genus Polynucleobacter; species Polynucleobacter acidiphobus. The sequence goes on along the minus strand of NZ_CP023277.1, from coordinate 362,084 downwards.
GAGGCCTATCTTAAAAATCGTTAGGCATTGGCAGGAGATTGTTTCTACCCCTGGATAGGTTCAACATTCCAGCTAGTTTGACAATAGCTTTGAATAACTGATTACTAAGAATCAAAATCTTCTTTAATTGAAGGCTTTGATAAGCAACGCTCATTCATAAAATCATCAGAAACAACGGGTCCATTTAAGAAAAAGTGATCCCAAGTATGTTCGATTGGAGTAATGATTCGTTCATTTCCACGTATACGGATAACAACCCTCTTAACCGCCTCTGGATAACATGCATCACCAGTCAGTGGGATGACTTGGTTTCCATTCTCAGTAATGATGGTGGTAATTACGATGGGCATTTTGTTTTTTTATGAGTAACTTGTTAATCGAACTAGATAACTTTTAACAATGCGCAAAAGACCCGAACAGAAAAATCAAGCGTACTGAATTTCTACCGGATTGGGGCTTGAACCTGTTTTGCTTCCCAAAATCTGATGCAAGTTCCGTAGGCAATTGTCATCCGGGTAAAGACGCACGTCTTCTGGAAACTGGACTAAACAAGCCCCGCCTTTGGCCATCACTGCAGCAGTCAATGGCAGTCCCTTTGGAGGAGTTTGTGGGGCATTCCCCATTGGGGCTTTGACTAGAAATGGATTGATTTGGGCTTTGAGAACCTTCAGATCAATGCCGGTATCTAAATTGAGATGAACGTTTCTAGCAAAACGTAAGCGTGCACCCACAATATCCATCACGCTCTCAGCAACAATTCGTAAACCTCCTGAGAACTTATCGGGGCTTACGTTCACTTTGGCAATTAGTAGCTCGTCTTCTTTGAGCCAAGAGCGATTGGGTTCATACACTTCGCTGTAGAGGGTAAGTTCAAGAGCTGAACTGCCATCATCAATCGTGGCGATCATCATCCGTCCACGCTGGCCCATCAGCATCCGTGACGAGGTAATAATGCCGGCGACCAGTTGATCCTTACCCTCGGTGAGCTTGATGAGTGGCTGGCGTATAAAGTGCGTCACTTCAGGCCGGTAGGCATCAAATAAATGCCCGGTTAAGCATAGACCAAGTGCCGCTTTCTCGTCTTGCAAGCGTTTCTTTTCCGAAAAAGGGAGTTCCTTCACATACTCCGGTGCATGGGCTTGCGCCACATCCTCGGCATCAAAGAGACTTACCTGATGCACCGAGGCTTCGGCTTGCTCGGCGGCTTCAATTGCGCGTGAGAGTGAGGCTAGAAGTGTGGAGCGCGCGTCATAGGTGTTTGCCAAGCCTTTAGCAGCATCGGTCGCAATCGAATCAAATGCCCCCGCCCGAATCAAAGCCTCAATCGCACGGCGATTGACTTGACGGCGATCGACCCGGGCACAAAAATCAAACAGATCTTTAAATGGCCCATTCTTGCGGGCCTCCACAATGATTTGGATTGCCCCTTCACCGGTGCCTCGCACCGCTCCCAAACCATAACGAATCGTACGAATCCCCACGCTTTGGTCTTGATCATTGGAATCTGCAATCGGCGTGAACTCGTACATGCCGGTATTAATATCCGGCGGCAAAATCTTCAAACCATTATGCAGACTATCGTCATACAAGATCTTCACCTTATCGGTGTCGTCCATTGAGAGCGATAAGTTGGCCGCTATAAATTCTGCGGGGTAGTAGGCCTTGAGCCACGCGGTTTGATAGGCTAAGAGCGCATAGGCAGCCGCATGCGACTTATTAAACCCATAGCCTGCAAAACGCTCCATTAGGTCATAGATTTCATCAGCCTTATGCTCGGTGAGTCCATTTTTTTGCGCTCCCTCGCGAAAGATCTGGCGATGCTGCGCCATCTCCTCGGGCTTCTTTTTACCCATCGCGCGCCGTAATAGGTCAGCACCCCCTAAGGAGTAGCCTCCAATCATCTGAGCCATTTGCATTACCTGTTCTTGGTAGACCATGATGCCGTAGGTCTCACGCAACACAGGCTCAATGCGCGGGTCGGGATACTCCACTTTCTGTTGCCCGTGCTTACGTTTGATGTAATCGGGAATGAGATCCATGGGACCCGGTCGATACAGCGCAACCAAGGCAATAATGTCTTCAAAGCGATCGGGTTTAGCATCGCGTAGCATACCTTGCATGCCCCGACTTTCTAACTGGAACACGGCAACCGTATTCCCGCGCTTTAAAAGCTCAAAGGCTTTGGGGTCATCGAGTGGAATATCACTGATGCTCCAATCTTTGTGTTCCGTATGTAGTTTTTGAATCCAACGCTCGGCCCCCGCCAAAATAGTGAGCGTCGTGAGCCCCAAAAAGTCAAATTTCACGAGACCAATAGACTCCACATCGTCTTTATCGAATTGACTGATCACGCCCGCATTGGCATCGCCTCCGTCTTGGGTATAGAGCGGGCAAAAATCGGTGAGTTTGCCTGGAGCAATTAAGACCCCTCCGGCGTGCATGCCCACATTGCGGGTCATGCCCTCGAGCTGCTGTGCAAGCGCTAAGAGTTGGCGCACCTCCTCTTCATTTTTTTCCCGCTCGGCGAGTTGTTTTTCTTCTTTCTTGGCAGACTCAATCGTGACCACTTGGCCTGGCTTAAATGGGACGAGCTTGGCAATGCCATCGACAAAGCCATAGGGTTGCTCAAGTACTCGGCCCACATCCCGAATGGCGGCTTTAGCCGCCATCGTGCCAAAGGTAGCAATTTGGCTCACCGCATCCTTGCCGTACTTTTCTTTCACATAGGCAATCACGCGATCGCGCCCGTGCTGACAAAAGTCAATATCAAAGTCGGGCATCGAGACCCGCTCGGGATTTAAAAAGCGCTCAAAGAGTAAGTTATAGCGCAGAGGATCGAGATCGGTAATCCCCAATGAAAAGGCGACCAAGGATCCGGCACCTGATCCTCTGCCTGGTCCAACAGGCACGCCATTATTTTTGGCCCAGTTAATGAAGTCCGCGACGATCAAGAAGTAACCTGGGAAGCCCATCTGCGCAATCGTGTTAACTTCAAAGCGCAAACGCTCGCGATAGCGGGGCTCAAGGGCCTTACGCTCTTCCTCGTTGGGATAGAGTTTGCACAGATTTTTATCCAAGCCGATCTCTGCTTGTTGCATTAGGTACTGATCAAGTGGCATACCATCAGGCGTTGGAAACTCGGGTAAGCGAGCTTGACCCAAGGTCAGGCTGAGATTGCACATCTTGGCAATCTCCACCGTATTGGCAAGTGCGGCCGGAATGTCCGCAAAGCGCTGGTGCATTTGTGCTTGCGTCAGAAAATATTGTTCTTCGGTAAAGCGTTTGGGGCGACGGGGATCACCCAATAACTCGCCTTCAGCGATACAGACTCGCGCCTCATGTGCCGTGTAATCCTCGGGCTTCATGAACTGAATTGGGTGGGTGGCAACGACCGGAATCTTCAACTCGCTCGCGAGTTGGCATGCAAGCTGAATATGCACTTCATCCTGGGCGTGACCATAGCGTTGGAGCTCCATAAAATACCGTCCACCAAAGACCGTTTGCCAGTGCTTGGCCCACTCGCGCGCCTTGGCCTCATCCCCGTTGAGGAGTGCACACCCCACATCCCCGTGATGCGCGCCTGAGAGCGCAATTAAGCCCTCAGCGAGTGTTTTTTTCTTCGCTCCTTTAGTGCTTGCGGGTAGGGGCTCACTCAACCAATCCGGATGAATCTCCGCTCTTCCATGGCGTTGGTTATGCAGTGACGCTTTGCTTAAGAGTTCGCAGAGATTAAGGTAACCCGTGTGGTTTTGCACCAGGAGCAGCATGCGATGGGGTTGATCAGGCTCTTGGGTGTTGGTTAACCACACATCGGCACCCGCAATTGGTTTGACCCCTGCAGAGCGGGCGGCGGAGTAGAACTTAATGAGGCCAAAGAGGTTCCCCAGATCGGTGAGTGCCAACGCACCCATGCCATCGGAGGATGCGGTCTCAACCGCATCATCGATGCGCACCACCCCATCGGTAATCGAGTACTCCGAATGCAAACGCAGATGAATAAATTGGGGGGCTGCCATATGAGATGATTTTAGCTGTGTGCACCCCCAAATCATGAGCCCGATGACCCACCCTTTAAATCCCCAATTCAATCAAGGCACTAGGCTAAAGGAGGACCAAAAAGGTCATAAACCCTATCGGGGTCGTTTTGCTCCTTCACCCACCGGAGCTCTGCATTTAGGGTCGCTCACCACGGCATTAGGGAGCTGGCTTGATGCTCGTGCGCACGATGGGAGATGGCTCGTGCGCATTGAAGATGTGGATACCCCAAGGACCGCGCCAGGAGCCGATCAATTGATTCTTGAGCAACTCAAAGCCTATGGCCTAGAGTGGGATGAGGAGCCCACGTGGCAATCCAAGCGAACGTCGGTTTATCAAAAGGGGCTCGATCAATTGATCACTAAGGATCTGATCTATGGCTGTCAGTGCTCGCGCAAACAGATTGAGGACGTTTTGCACCAAGCAGGTATCTCAATGAGTCCCAATCAAGAGCTGATTTACCCAGGAACATGCCGCGAGCAACATTTAAGCTTTGAGAATCATGCGCTACGCATGAGACTGCCCGAGAATTGCGTGATTGACTTTGTGGATCAAGGCTTAGGCAAACAAAGCCAAGATCTGAATCATCAAGTGGGTGATTTTGTGCTGCGGCGTGCCGATGGATTATTTACTTATCAGTTAGCAGTGGTAGTTGATGATCAGGCACAAGGGGTTACGCATGTGGTGCGCGGTGCAGACCTACTCAGTAACACCGCACGCCAAATCCATCTGCAGTGCGCATTGGGTTATGAAACGCCCCATTATTTGCATCTCCCGCTGGTGACGAATACTGCAGGTGAGAAACTCAGTAAACAAACTCAGGCAGCAGCCATCGAGATGCATTCAAGAGAAATAATCCTTGCGACGCTCAATCGTGCTGCACATTACTTAGGGATAGCGGATACAACCCTAGCTCACCAAACAAGCGTCGCGCAGTGGTTAGGTGTTGCAACCGAGCGCTGGAAAGATCGACTTGCGAAGGGATGGGTAGCTAAAGTGACTTGCTAAGAGACTGATAAAACCGCCACGTATCCACGCACATGCGCTCAATGCCATATTGGCTTTGCCAACCCAAGAGGGTCTTGGCGAGACTCGGATCAGCAAAACTTTTCGCACTATCGCCTGAGCGCCGCTCCACGATCTCATAGGCAATCGGTTTACCGCAGGCTGCCTCAAAGGCAGCAATCATTTGTAGCACACTGGTCGGTATGCCCGTACCCAGGTTAACGGTTAAGAGCCCAGCGTGACTCTGAAGAGCTTGCAAGGCCAAAAGATGGCCCTCGGCTAAATCATCGACGTGGATGTAATCACGCAAGCCCGTGCCATCGGGTGTGGGGTAGTCTGCACCAAACACTCTTAAGCACTCCCGCTCGCCAATGGCAACTTGGGCAATATAGGGCATGAGATTGTTGGGAATGCCGCGCGGATGCTCGCCAATAAGTCCCGAAGCATGGGCCCCAACGGGATTAAAGTAACGCAAACATGCAATCGCCATCTGCGGTTGAGCCAATGCAAGATCCGCAAGAATCTGCTCGATCATCCACTTGGTGCGCCCGTAGACATTAATCGGCTTTAAGGGGAGCTGCTCGTGGTATGGCGTATCAGGCGAATCACCATATACGGTCGCGGATGAGGAAAATACCAAGGTCTTAACACCTGCTGTTTGCATCTCCTCAAAAAGAACGATACTGCCCAATACATTGTTGTCGTAGTAGCGCAACGGCTCAGCTTGGGATTCACCAACTGCTTTTAATCCCGCAAAATGAATCACGCCATCAATCGCATGAGATTGAAAAATCGATGTAACGAGGGAGCGATCGCGAATATCGCCCTCCACAAAGATCGAGTCTTTACCGGTAATTTGGGTAATACGCGCATGCACACTGCGCTCGCTATTACAGAGATTATCCAAAATGAAGACGCGGTAGTTTTGCTCTAAGAGTTTGACGACCGTATGCGAACCGATGTAACCGAGGCCGCCGGTTACGAGAATGGTTTGAGTCATATGCTTCTAAAAAAAGAATCGAATGCGTGCAGAGGCAATTTGATTGAAATAACCCGAAGAAGACGATTGTAAATCGTAACGAATACTCAACTCGACATTGTCTTTTGTTTTGCCAACCAATCCTAAGCCTGCGCTATATAACCAAGGTGATAACGATAAGCCATTGGTTACAAAGCTACCCCCACCACCAACAAACGCTGATGTAACTTGCACTTGTTGATTGATTACGTTGTATCCGGCCGTTAAGTTACCAACTAACTTCAGGCGATTTGGCAATGCATACTCAGCTTTTGCACCCGTTGTCATTAGCCATTGATTGTAATTTTGCTGACTGACATTGAGGCTTAACGGCCCCGCACCACTTTCGGTGTATGCATTTGACATGACTCCAATGTAGTCCGTACGAATTAATGGAATAAATGTGAAGAGCTCGCTTACACGCAAGTGATGGTTTAAGCCCAAACCTACATGCGATGAGTAACTGTCATAACTTGAGTTTGCCGTCGTTCCCATGAAATTAATTGAACGACTTCCTTTATTTTGGTTAATACCAATATCTGCTTGATAGTTGACAACGGTTGATTGGGTCAGTCGATGATGCCCATAAACACCCAATTGGTAACTATTGATATTGAGAGAGCTTGGAGCGACCGCTGAATTCGATGAAATATTACTATTTGCAAAGACCAAAGCCACTCCCAGGCTGGTATTTGCATTGATACCTCGATCGATCCCTAAAATGACCCCACCAGTATTTGCGCGATATCCTGAAACATTATTCTCTTGATTTTGCTCGGCCCAACTACCGATCGGTTTTAACCAAACCTCTTGATTGCCAATAAATTCTTCTTTGCTAGCCAAGCCTTGTTTGACCGAGACACGTGAGTCAATCACATCATTAAAGTTTTGCATCACCATCGCGGTGGCTTGCGAGCCAGCTCCAACCAAAAGTGGAACTGTTTGGCTGACCCCATTTGATACTTGTTGAGTGCTAGCCATTTGATTAAATGCAGTAAAGACCGGATCCCAGGTCGGCGATGGGGTTGCAGATAGCACTTGCAAGGTTGTAGCAGCATCCAAGGCTGACGGATTATTGTTGCTTTGAACAGCACTCACATAGTTATTGACAGATGACTGGCGAGCGATCAAATCCAAGCTACTCCCTGATACCGCCAATGAAAAGTCCAATAGCGCACTGTTATCGGTGACTGTAATTGCTGCAGCAGTGGCTGCAAGAGTCCCGGTCGCTGAGATAATGCCGCTCATGGTTGTATTGCTTGAAATGGATGGGCTTCCAATCACATTGACATTGACCTGAGCACCATCACTAATACTTGCATTTCCGTTGACACGAAGCTGACCATAACTTGACGCGCCCGCAACCCCCGTTTGAAATGTGGCTCCGCTCGCTTGGCTATAGTTACCTGTTAAGGTTTGGCTGGTTCCGGCGGCAATCGCGAGTGTTCCAGAATTGTTTAATGCCTGCCCAGAATCGGATATGGTCATGGCATTGGCCATTGTGAGACTTGCCCCACTTTGAATCTGAAAACGGCCCACATCAATCGTACCCGAACTAGTTAATGCGCCATTAAGCGTCACTCCACTAGCAACTCCACCGGAGATAGAACCGTCAACTGTATTGGTGGTGGCATTTAAATTGAGCGTATTAATACCAAGAATGACGTGACCATCAATCACCCCGGTATTGTTGATCACAAAACCACTCGCGGTGTTGGTCAAATTTAACGCATGGGTAGCACTCAGAGTTCCACTATTACTAATTTGACCGGTAACCACACCGTTATTTGCAACTTGAATGGCCGATGAGCTGCCTACGATTTGCCCAGAATTATGAATACTGCCACTGATGGTGCCCGCAAGAGTCCCGCCAATTTGCAGGGCCGGTCCGCCTGCCGATTGAATCAAGCCAGAATTGGTGATGGCGTTACCCGAGCCGCCATTGGCAAGAACTCCTTCGACTTGAATACCCGCGGTACTACCGTTAATCGTTCCACTATTGGTCAGGCCGCCCGTTAATGAGGATAGGCTTTGAACCTGAATCCCGTAAGAGCCACGCCCGATCGTTCCAGAGTTGGTGACACCACCGCTGAGCGTACTTGCATAGACACTATCGCCGACGATGAGTCCTATCGCGCCACTCGCTGAGCCACCAATTGTGCCCAGATTACGAATTCCCCCCACTTAAACCGCCACTACTTGTGGCATTTGCTCCGGCAATCCAAATACCGCTGCTATTGGCTTGACTACCAGTAATGAGTCCTGAGACAGAATTCGTAATGCCACCAGTAATCGTTCCGTTTTGCAAACGAATGCCAGAGGTCGCACCCTTAATAGTTCCTGCGTTACGAATACTGCCACTGATGGTCCCAACATAAGACGTACCAATATCGATTCCAGCGCCAGCGCCACTATCAATCGTTCCAGTATTGATAATGCTTGCGCCACCACCACTTCCAGAGACCCGTCCCAGAATTGCAATCGCCGAGGCGCCGCCGGATGAACCCAAGGTTCGCGTCAAAATGCTGCCGGAGTTAGTGATACCGCCCGCAATGGTTCCAAATTCATTGACATAAATTGCAAACTCACCAGCAATTGTTCCAAGATTCGTAATGCCCGAAGAAACTAGTGCCGGCGATGATACGTCGGGACTAAAAACGCTAATTGCGGCCCCCGATCGGCCAGAAGGTCCCCCATAAATCAATCCGGTATTGCGAATTCCACCGGTAATGGTTCCAGTTAGATCGATGCCGTAACTATTCGAAGTTCCAGCAATCGTTCCATCGTTGGTGATGTATCCAAGCAAAGTGCTATTTTGAGCAATGCGAATCGCAGAAGTAGCTGAAATCAATCCTGTATTTGAAATACTTCCTGAGATCGTTCCAGAAAAAGTTCCTGAACCAACCTCAATTGCTGCATCACTAAAACCTGAAATGGTGCCCGAGTTAACGATCGCATTGCCTGAAAATGAATTATTTGCAAGCGTACCTAAAACACGAATCGCTGTTGTGTTTGCGGTAATGGTTCCGCTATTCTCGAGACTATGGGTGAGCGATGAGCCACTATCAATTTCAAGCGCGATATTACCTAGCCCGATCGTTCCAGAATTGGTGATTCCAGGAATATAGATTGCACCACTTAGCGTACCAATATTGGTGCCATCACCAATTTTAATCGCGGTACTGCCAGAGGCGGTACCACCGATCGTGCCCGTATTGCTAATACCCTCCAGAATTCGGCCATTGGCAATCCATAGCGCCTTACTATTGTCTAAGCTTCCAGTAATCGTTCCCGCGTAGTTGCGTAGTGAGGTGAGTGTGCCATTTTGAATATAGATTCCAATATCACCACCGCGGATCAACCCTTGGTTTTGAATGCTGCCGCTGATCGTGCTACTAATGCTGGTAGAGCCAATCTGAATACCGGTAGATGTTCCAGCAATTTCGCCTACTAAAAATCCCGAGCTAGAGGATCCCGAGATAGAGTTGTGAAAGCTACCGATTTGATTAGTCCCCCCATCAAAAACGAGGCCGCGTTGACCCGAAATCAATCCAAAGTTCGCGATCGTACCGATGATGGATGTTGCGCTACCCGCTGTGGAATTGCCTGAGCGAAATGCGTCCCCACCTGAAGCACTAATGGTGCCGAAATTTGATATGACTCGAAACGTCGAAAAATCCTGAAATGTCCCACCATTAATGCGAATTGCTTCGGTCACGCCACTAATTAACCCGTCATTAGTGATCCCACCCGCTAAGTTGCCGTTTGTTAAGCGAATACCAACACCTGAACTAGAGATCGTCCCGGTGTTGCTGATAAACCGGGTCATATTGGTTAAATTAATCGCGTTATTTGTCCCCGAGATGGTGCCACTGTTGCTAATAAATCCACCCAGAGTCCCAAAGGTATTTTGAATACCGTCTGTGGAGCCGCTAATTAATCCAGAATTACGCAATGAGCCAGATGTGAAACTTACGGTGGTTTGCGCAGCAGCGCCTGTCGTCACCTCAATGGCCTGCGATCCAGTGACCGTTAACCCAGGGCTAGCTGGTAGCTCACACGTTCCAGAAATCGTAGCGCCGCCGGTAAAACTGCAATCTGCAGCGATGGCTGGGCTTGGACTGATCGCCGCAATCGAGCCAACCAATAGAGCACCCACGACAAGCGATTGCCCCGCGCTACCCCCGCTATGAGAGCGCGCATTCTCAGCAACAGCAACCAGACAACCGTGGCGCTTACTCCATATCAGTCGATATATCTTGTTCATTTTTAATTAATTGGACTGAGATGAATTCACTGAGTTTTTTAGTAAATCAAAGGATAAACTAGCTACCCATCGAGCGATCTAGGGTTAACCCTTGAATTTTCTGTTTTACAACCTCAATCACAGACGCCCAATTGCCAAATTCCGATTGATTGACGATCTGCATCGATGGATACCACGGTGAGCGGCTTTGATTGCATAACCAGCGCCATTCCCCATCGTACCGATTAAGCAAATACACCGGCTTATGAAGTGCACCAGCGAGGTGCGCAACTGCCGAATCAACTACAACTACTGCATCCAGATTTTCAATAAGTGCTGCCGTATCCGCAAAATCATGAAGCTCTGTGGTCCAGTCCAACCAAGTGGACGAATCGAGACGACGCTCATCCATCTCCCGATCCCATTTTTGTAAACAGATCCAATCAACATGATCCATCGCCAAAAGTGGGGCCAAGGCATCAAAGGGAATGCTACGACGCGCATCGTATTGCAAGGTTTTTCGGCCAGACCATGCAATACCGATCTTCAATCGATCCGAACGGGTTTGCTGCACGCGGCGTTGCCAATACTCTTTAAAAATAGTGGGGACGTATAAATACGGGGTGTCAGCCGGGATGGTTTCAAGTCGCGTTTGAAAAATGCGGGGCAAGGACAGTAGTGGTACGTAAGCACTCCATGGATCTAGACGAGCTGGTATCAAAGAGCGAACATCCACATTTGGGAAGGACCATTCCATTAAGCGCCGCAAAGCGTCAGGCACATGAAAACTAATATGCTGAGCTCGCGTTTGCAGTTGATGCAGGTAACGGCAAAACTGAATCGCGTCTCCAAACCCCTGCTCTGCCAACACGAGAATCCCCTTCTGTTCTACTCCTTGTGCCCCATCCCAGACTGGGAGCGCAAGATTGGGTTTGACTTGCGTTTGATTGATTGCCTCGGCTGAACCCGTCCAGCGCAATTCATAATTGTCCCAACCCGCTTCCCACTCGCCTAACTTGAGTTGCAAAAGGCCCAGATTCAGTCTTGCCATATCCGAGCCTGGTTCCAATCCAAGCGCATCCTCAAAAGCCAACTTCGCGTCCTCATACAGCCGCATGTCTTGCAATAAAAACCCGAGGCTATTGAGGGCTCCAGGAAAACGTGGTGCAATAGCGATCGCTTCTCGATAGCATTGGTAAGCGCTCGCAAATTGATTTAATTTGTAATACGAGATTCCTAATAAATGCCACAGCTGCGCCATTTCAGCAAGCGAACTGCCAGTTTGCACCTCCGATTGTAATAACTCAATCACAGCAAGATGCCGTTGTTGATTTTGAAAGCCACTTGCCAAACCTGCAAGAGCCATCAAGTAATTTGCCCCGCCCTGAGGATCAATCATGTGTTTGAGATTGTTTTTGGCCTCTAAAAAATTGGGTCGCGCTTGGAGGGCCAACTCCGTGCAGGTACGGGCTGCCTCGAATTGCTTACGGTGATACAAAATCGAGCCCTTATTGCATTGGGCTTCTGCATGGCTGGGGTTAATCTGCACTGCCATGGCATATGCCTCATAAGCCTCTTCAAATAAACCACGCCGTTGATAGACCGACCCCAAATTATTCCAAGCCGGACCATGGTTTGGCTGCAAGCGCGTAGCCTCAATCAAAGCTTCCTGCGCTTTAAGATCGTCTTGCAAGTCCAGATACACGCTCGCAAGGTTGTAATGGGCTACTGGATCGTGCGGAAAATGCGTGACTGCAAATTGAGCCCAATGCAAGGCATCGGCTAACTTTCCCAAGCGCCGATTAAGCTCGGCTAAATTCAATATAGTGGTGGGATCTTTTGGGTCTCGCTTGTGAGCTTCTAAGGCATATTCTAAAGCGTGATTTAAATGGCCCTCCATAAGGGCAATCAGGCTTAAGCGCTGCCACACCTTGGCAGGAGATGCGCGCTCATGCATGAGCGTCTCATAAATGACCTTTGCTTTGCCATACTCCTGAGCTTCAAAGAGGCGATCGGCCGCCTCTAAGGATGCAGGGATCGCAGGGGGTGAGGATGGTTGTGCCATGGCTCTTCTTGATCAATCGCGTCAATAGCGGGCATTGAGGCGCAATACACACGAATGCGCCCCATCGATGGTGATGAGATTATAAGCGGACACCTGATCCCCAAAATAGCGATCTCCAATGCCTGGGTCATACTGCGCTAACCAAGGAATCTCACGCAGCTCACATCGCCCCCGTACATATTGAGGCGCTTCTCCGCCAGTGGCGATGATGCGATCGTGCGCGCCAAGCGTTACTTTCTTGCGCCACAACTCTACAGTAGCGATGATCTCTTCCGCATTGGCTAAGCGCGAGCGTGACTGGGTCCGCACCCGAATTAATGGTGATTGGGAGTAATCGCTCAGGAGCGCAAGCTCCATGGGCGGCGGCAAACGCAGTGGCTGCGGTAAATGCCGCTGCAGGTATTGCAAACCCAAGACCAAGACCTCTAAGCAGTGATACTTCAAAGCCAAGCTGTGCATGAGCCCCCAATCAATCTGGGTTTGGTATTTATGCAAAATTAAGCGAGCATCGCAAACCCAGCGCACCGGTGGAAGATGATTCCATGCCACCCCGTGCAAGATGGTGGTTAATAAATTCAAGGTGGGATTGAGCACTGCAAAGGTTTGGCCTTGCACCACAATCGCATGCAACTCCCCTAAATCGGCAGGGTCGTAAATATCACTCACAAAATCTTCACACGGTCGCCAATGAACATCCACCATCGCGCCGCCGGGATGGCGATAGGTGCTTGCGTATTGAAAGCGCACTCGCGGGGCAATGGGTGGATCATCACTGCTCCAGCCAAGCCGAGTGAGTAGTTGATGCGTGGTAGCCACTTCGGCGGGCTTAATCAGAATATCCAAATCGGCCATGGGCCGCGATCCTAAGTCGCCATAAAGATCAAGGGCATTACCAATCCCCTTTAACAGCACGAGATCAATTGCTTCGTTTTGAAAATGCCCCTGCAACTCCAAAAGCGTTGCCAGGCGTGTGGCATTTTCAAAAAAACTTTTTTTCCAAACCCCTTTTAAAAGCGCCCGATTGGATCCGTCAAGCGCCACCATATCGGTCTCAAAGCGTTTATGCAAAAACGGCAACAAGCGATTTGCGCCCGCATCCAATCCGCTAACGGGATTTACCTCTACCAACTTAGCCCAACGCGAACTCAGCTCCGCACGCGGTACATCAAAAATGAGTTGCAATAGCGCTTCGTGCTGGGGACTTGGCCAAGCCGCTCCCTCATGATTTTTTGGAATAAAAATCCCCATCCACTCGAGCGCTGCCGGATGAGTCGCCACTTGCGCTTGCCAACGTTGGGCAGCAGGATAGTAGGGATTAAGCGCGATGGCCGCCAAGGCCGCGGCTTGCGCTGCTCGCGGATCATCGGGTTCTAAAAGCTGTGCCTTCAAATAATGAGCGCAAGCATTATCTTGCCAGGTGGTGTGCGCCAAGCGAGCTAGGACTTCAGAGGAACTGATGCGCTTGGCATCAAGCGCTTGGCGCAACTCGAAGTACGCCAAGGCCGATGGCAAACGGGCATCGTCTTTAAAGTGTTGACTAAACCACTCGACTCCTGCCTCAAATAAGGCAATCTCATGTTGGCAAAGCGCATAGTCGAGATAACTCAGACACTCCGTCCAAGAAAGCGCCTGCTCGGCCATGAGCGCTTGGGCCATGATGTTGGCATCTGTCCACCGGCCCTGCTTCATAAAGATCCGATAGCGATACAAATTCACAAGAGGCATATCGCTTGCTTGACGAAATTCCGCTTCATGCAAATAGCGATCCGCCAAGGTATCAAAGCCGTTGACAAGCTCCGCTAGCCCCAAAGCCGCAAAGGCATTGGCATCATTGGGAGCAAGGTGTGCGGCCCAGCGGGCCACTACCAAAGCCATGAGGTAATCAGTTTTGGCAATGAGATCTTCTACGCTACGTAATGTTTGCAGTCCTAGCTCGGCTTCAAAATCCAACGCCGGCATATGCGGATCCGCTTTTGCTAAAAATGCAAAACATGGCAAATGCGTGGCCATGGTCGTAAATGGATGGGTCTTGATTTTTTGCAGCACTCTATCACGCGGGGCATCGGCACTCAGAAGCTCCATCATTTGTGCCAGCACGTGAATCGGATGCTGCGCTGGGGCGGCCGCGACAACTGCTAAATTCCATTTTTGCCAAAGCGTGGCGTAATCACTTTGAGCAAAGAGGTATAAAAGCTCCTCGGCATAAATTCCTTGGTCTGAAGGATCCTTGGCGAGCGCTGCATCAATGAACCATTGGGCTTTGGAAAATTGCGCTTGGCGCAAGGCAAAATGAGCTGCCATCACCTGCGCAGTCACTGCACCATCGCTGCGTTGCAATTGCTTGGTGATGCGAAGCGCTGCATCGGCAAATTGCCCGTGGTGGCATTCATCCATTAAGGCAAGGTATTCGGGCCTCAAACTCACAATGAACGCTTTCGTGCAATCGCTAAGGCAGCCACCTTGAGATAGTCACGGACATGCTGCTGGCTTGTTAACGATGAATTACTGCGATGAATGCGCCGCCTTAAAACCACTTCGTTTAGGAGGACTGGATCGGGCGCAATCGCGCGAGCACGATCAAACCAATCGATAAACTCCCCAACGCGCAATTGAGGATTAAATACTCCAACGCGCTCAAAAAATGAGCGACGCGCGAGCATCGCACTTGCAAAATAACCGGTTTGGATGGGTGGTAAGGGTTTAGTGGGCATTGGCTGCAATTCGGGGGAATAAAAATGCTCAATCTGACCAAAGCACCACTGCCCATCACCCAAAGTGGCGCGCATCCTTGCTAAACGCTGCATTGGCCACCAATCATCGGCATCTAAAAACGCCAAGTACTCGTTCGAACTTGCCTCAATCCCTTGATTGCGCGCCAATGCAATGCCACCATTGGTGGTTCGACGTAGCAGCTGAATCTTCGGGTGCGCAAGGTGCAAAACGCGCTTAGCGCTGTCATCGGTACTGGCATCATCAATCACAATCAGTTCACCCACCCAATCGCCCTGCGCTAAGACCGAGGCAATCGCCTCTTCGATATACAGAGCGGCGTTGTAACACGGCATGATCACAGAGATTGGCATTATTTACCTGTGTTTTTCTGACGCGCAATACTCGCAGCCACCACGCGCAATAACTCCTGCTGATGCCGAGTAACCTGTTGACTTAAGTTATTGCCATGCACGCGTTTGTATAAAAGATCATCGGCTAGCATAGCGCTTTGCATACCCCGATCCTTTGCCCGAAAAAACCAATCCACATCATCGGTACCTGATACCAGGGTTTCATTAAAAAAACCAACTGTTGCAAAACGATCTTTGCGCACTAGCAGAGTGCCCGGCAAATACCCAGGCAGACTCGTTTGCAGTAATTCGCGGCGCAACCACGGTGGCACCTGGGTTTGTTCAGCGGATAAAAAATACACCTGCTGACCAATCACAAAATCCATGGCAGGATGCGCATCCAAATACTCAAGCTGGAGGCGTAATTTATGGGGTGGCCATAAATCGTCTTGATCGATAAATGCTAAATACTCACCGCGCGCGTGTTGCACACCCCAATTGCGAGCGTGAGCAACGCCTTGATTGCGCTCGAGCCGCAATACCCGCACAAGCTCGCCTGGCCAAGTCGTCTCTAGCGTCGCCAGGAGGTCATTCCTGGAGCCATCGTCAACGAGGATGATTTCAAACGGAGCGTGCTCTTGCTGCAAGACGCTCGCCACGCACGCCGCTAGGTGCTCAGTGGGATTAAACACCGGAATAATGACGCTGACCTGGTGCATCGCTTTCATGACCGAAGAGTCGCCATCAAAGCACGAATGCGCGCCACATTATCGTGGGGTTGCGCCAACAAATACAGGGTGTGGCGTGGGCATCGCGCCAGCATGGCGCTCATGCGCTGCAAATAGCGCTCTGCCCAATATGGGTGTTGCAAAATAGCACTCACGGCACTTTGGATGACAGGCTTAGCAGCCGGGGTGCGCGGCAAATCCTGGCTTTGCCACTGAGGCTCTAAAAAGGCGAGCACTTGCGCTGGCTTTTTTTGCCAAATGGCATCAGCACTTGGTGGAAAGTAAATCGTTTTCTGATCTGCGGCATAGGTCTGCGAGGGCCAGCGGGATAAAGAGCGAAAACCGGTAATGAGGGAGTTGCCCGATTTTGCCTTGATGGTTCGAAAAAGGGGATACACCCAAACCTGTCCATCGACCATCGACAATACATTAAAGTCATCGCCCGTCGTTTGCATGCCATATTCTACGCAGGATAAAGTGGTGGTGGACTTGCCTGCACCACCCGGTCCTAAGATCACAAGCGCGCCATCCGCTTGGCATACCACCCCTGAGTGCACCACCAGTGAATCATGCACAAGGGCCCAGTAATGCCAAAACTCTTTAAAGGGACTAAAAATCTCCCACTCGGCAAATGCATGCGCTGGGGTCACTAGGATGTAGGCAATCTGAGAATCAAAATCATAGGCTCTTAAGGACTTTGCCAGCGGATCGTAAAACGCCATCTGAGTTAAAACTCCCCCTTGACCTTGGACGCATCCGGGCATGGTTAATTGCCCATAGCGATTGCGATCGTAGGGCTTTACAAGCTCGGTCAGATGCTCGTGCGTTACGGTTAATGCCAAGACCTGCCAGTCTGATTGAACTGACGCGCTCTGATTCTGGGTCCCATGAAGAGCGGCACGAATTGCCTGGTGGGGCCAATCGGGACTGATCCAAAAGGAAAAACGGTGCAGACCAAATAGTTGCTCTGAGAAGGAGATTGCCTTTGCGATCGGATCACGCAAAGTGGTGGCTAACTGCGCAAATAACGCGTTCAAACCAATTAGGTCGGTGGCTGATGTGGCCAGCCAGCGTTCGGATCGGCCTCATGAATGGGATCTAAGCCCAATAAATCTTGCATATCGGTAAAACTCTCACACACCATGGCACTGTCATCGAGCGTAATGGCTGGGCAAGGTTGTGCAATTGGCTCGCGAGTACTTTCGCGAATCAGGCCTTGATCCACCAATTGCGCAAGAAAATCGGGGAGAGCCTGGGTCAGGGTGGACGCACGCTCTGGACTGCCCGCTACCATTCCCTGTACCAGCATGTCAGTGGTAATCGCTTGCTGCAAGTGTTGCCAAATGCGCGCAGCGTTGCCATTTAAATGATGGTAGGTACCGGTCTCTAAATTAATGATGACGGTCTCACTACCAAGTGACTCAGAAATCACGTGCGGGGTATTGATTTCGTAGGCAGTGCTCATAAACTCAAATAGTGTGAAAACCCAAAATTAGTAAAGTTTAAGCATAGCAAAGATTTGCGCAAGACTCGCTAAACGCTGGGTCTTTGAAAACTGCCTAGCCATCTGGCGAGCAATATCTTGAGAGCGTGCCTGATGGACTGATGGCGGCAATTGCAAGCGGGCTTCCACAGCCTTGGCAAACGCCTTGGGATCGAGGGAACTACACACCTGCTCCAATTGGCTAGGTGCTAGCTCGATTCCTTCCACTCCCATCGGGGTTGTGAGCAAGGGGCGCTCAAACAGCAATGCTTCAACCACCTTGCGCTTGAGCCCTGCTCCATAGCGCAGTGGCGCAATCACCAAGGACGCAGTGGCGTACTGATGCAATAACGCTTTCTTCGTTAGCGAGCCGCAAAAGGTCAAGCGCTGATCGCCGCGCCATGCACCGAGTGTTGCAGCCTTAAGTTGTTGCATTGCCTCGCAATCCCACTGCCCCACGACCCGTAATTCCATGGGTAGCGTCAGTAAAGGTGCCACATCGCGCACGAACCAAAGAAGACCATCGCGATTAGGGCCATGATGCGAGCCACCCACAAAGAGAAGAGGGTATGGGGTGCCGTCGTTGGTCTGCACTTGCGCAACGATACTTGCGATCTGCGGCTGGAGCTGCGCCATCGCCTCACCATCGTAAATCGGCATGGGGAGCGCGTGGGTGCGGCCACAGTGCGTCATGACGTAATCGCATTCCCAAGACGTTGGGTAGACCACCACATCGGCTAGCTCCCACAAATGACGCTCAATCGATTTATGCACCAAACACGATTGCAGCAATTTGGGTTGCGGTGCGTTTTCCAAATGAAGCGCATACTCGCGCTCGAGTCGAACGTGGTGCAGATCATGCCCAAAATAAACGGTGGGAATCGCAAGCGCCTTTAAAGCATCGATCCATTGCAGTGCCGGTCCAGGGCGTGAGAGGATGGCCGCATCAAACCCTTGTTCTTTGAATAGAGTCTGTTGCTGAGCGCGTGTAAAGCCCACTCCATCGATGACCTCGCATCCCAGATCGATGAGTGCGTGACGCGCGCCCATGGGGTGATGTCCCGTAAAGAGATAACTCACCCGATGACCCTGCGATTGAATAAGGCTAATCAGCTCTAGATTAGCCAATGACCCCGCATCCATTTCTGGGGTGGGCAACCCTCCTTCAACAAACAGGATGTGCTTTCTGACGAATTCCATGATTTGAATCTAATCCCCCATTTTTTAAGACTTCAAAGGAAGGGGTATAAAACTATTTTTTGATTCCGCCCAAGAGCGCGCCAAGCACTGGCTTTTTTGAGTTCGAGTTTGGTTTAACCGGCGCACTCGTTGGCTCTTGCTTTGGTGCTGTCGCGGTTTGCCCAGGCTCATAAGGCATGTAAAAAAATGGGTCGGCTGTAATCGCTTTAGAACCACCGCTTTTACTCTCTCGCTCACTGGTGGGTAATCGCACAATCGTGAGCTTGCGCTTCATGAGCTTCTCAATATCCTCGAGTAAGCGCTTTTCACTATCGTCAACTAATGCAATCGCATCACCTTTGCTCCCAGCGCGCCCAGTGCGACCAATTCGATGAATGAAGTCTTCAGCATTAAAGGGTAGCTCATGATTAATCACGCACGGCATATCGGCAATATCTAAGCCGCGTGCCGCAACGTCGGTAGCCACTAAGGCATCGATCGCACCGGTCTTAAATGCTTCTAAGGTTGCCATCCGTTCGGTTTGGCTCTTATCCCCATGAATCGCAGCCGCTTTGATGCCATCGCGCTCCAAGGCACTTGCTAGGCGCGCACATCCCATTCGGCTATTGGTAAAGATGATGCACTGGCGACTTAAGCCGGCCTTCGCCCGATTTTGCAAAATCGTCACAATGGCTGCGCGCTTATGTTCGGAGGGCACTAAGTGCACCACTTGATTAACCGTATCGGCTGCGGCATTTTGCCGAGTTACTTCAATAGTCACGGGATTGCGCAAATAGGTTTGTGCGAGCTTCTTAATCTCTGGAGAAAAGGTGGCAGAGAACAATAGAGTCTGGCGCTGCGCGGGAATCAAATTGATAATGCGTTGCAGATCTGGCAAGAAGCCCATATCCAACATACGATCAGCCTCATCCAATACCAAGAGTTGCACTTGCGATAGATCGGCTGTTTTACTGGTGATGTGGTCGAGTAGACGCCCAGGGGTTGCAATCAAAATCTCTACGCCCGATCGTAGCAAGGCTGTTTGAGGTTTGATGTCCACACCACCAAATACCACGGCCGTGCGCAGATCCGTGAATTTGGCATAGAGGCTCGCGTTATCAGCCACCTGATCGCTTAACTCCCTAGTCGGGGTCAAGATTAGGGCCCGAATGGGGTGGCGTGCGGGTGAGGTACTCGTATTGGCCTGGGGTAACAGCTTCTGAATAATGGGCAGGGTAAAGGCGGCGGTTTTACCGGTTCCGGTTTGCGCTGCACCCATCACATCCCGACCCTCCAAGACGACTGGAATCGCCTTGGCCTGAATTGGGGTTGCTTGGGTATAGCCCTGCTCCTCAACTGCTTTGAGGATCTTGGGATCTAATTGGAAATCAGCAAAATTAGCGCTGGGTGCATTACCCGAATCGGGTAGGTTTGGATCGGTTTTTGTAGACACCCCTTGATTTTACAGGGCTTCTCCTGCTTGCAAGGAATCACTCCTTATCAAGCCCATGCTGCCAATTACCTAATTTCAGGTAATAGCGCGTGGCTTTACCTTCCCCGCTAGTAAATAAGATGCCCCATTCCTTGAGAATCCCAAGGTCGCGAGTTGCAGTCGCTTTAGATACCTTGGTGATTTTTTGATACTTTTCAGCGGTAAGGCCGCCAAGAAATCCGCCATCGCCCGCCTCGATCAGTTTTTGAATCACCTTACGATGTCGTTCACTAAATCCCCGATTGGCATGCCTTTGCCAAAATTGCGATTTTGCGATTGCATCATCAATAAATTGTGAGGATGTTTTGCATGACTTAATAAATGTGTTTAAAAACCAAATCAACCAATTAGTGATTTCTAAATCTCCTGACTGCGCCTCTTCAAGCGCATCGTAGTACGAGGAACGATTTCGCATAATTTGATTCGAGATGCTGTAAATACGCATCGAGTGTGGGTAATCCTGTGCGAGAGCCATATCCAAGATGACCCGCCCAAGGCGACCGTTTCCATCCTCAAACGGATGAATCGATTCAAACCATAAATGGGCAATAGCAGCCCGACACAAACCATCCAAGGATTCTGCCTTGCGCCCTTTGATATTTGGACGCGTGAGCTCAAACCAAGTCAGAAACTGATGCATCTGATCATGGACCTCTTCCGAAGGTGGCGCGACGTAGTGCACCTTCTCTTTGCGATATAAACCGCTCACAATTTGCATAAGCTCTGTATGCGTACGATAACCGCCAACCCTCATCGGTTTAATTGATCGCTCATTTGAAAAGATTGCCCGATGCCACGAACACAATCGCTCATGATTAAGCTCTTCATCGTGATGCGTTAGCGCATCATCCATGATGGCGACTAGTCCATCAATCATTTCTGAACGCGGATCAGAAATAGCCTGATACTTTATTCCCAGCTTTCTTAATACCGATGAACGCACAGAGTCCGGATTTAATTGCTCGCCCTCGATCGCTGAGGTAGCAATCACCTCATCAATCCAGAGTTGTTGATGAACATCAGCGATATCCGTTAAGCCAATAGCGGATGCCTTACCAATAATCACTCCTTGGGCTTGGCGAGCACTGGTTATCAGAGACTCCAAGCGATCATGATCGATCTGAAAGTTTGGCCATCCTGGCAATTGCCAGATATAGGTTTTTTTTGATGAATGAGCGAACACCATGAGCCGTATTATAGCTGATACGGCTCATATTTTGAGCCGTATTTTTTAAAATACGGCTCACTACTAGATGTGGCTTACCTTACAAGGTAGATTTGGCTTTGATTTAGGACAAAATCGCGGCGATGCCAGCTCTAGCAATACCCGCATCGTCGGCCGACTTCACGCCAGAAACCCCTACCGCACCGATAGTGTGCCCATCCACATCGATATTGACCCCGCCTTCAAGCATGCCCTTGATGTGGGGGACCGTCGCAAAGGCAGTTCGACCGTTATTAATGATGTCCTCATACACCTTACTCTCGCGCTTACCCATCGCTGCAGAGCGTGCCTTGTCTTGAGCAATATAGGATGACACCGGGGCGCAACCGTCACGACGGATCAATCCCAATAGATGCCCGCCGTCATCGCACACTGCAATGGTGACCGCCCAATTGTGTTTCTCGGCATGGGCATTGGCGGCATCTAAAATTTTTTGCACATCGACTTGGCGCAAATAGGGTTTATTGGCAAGCATGGTGGTCTCCTTGGTATTTTGGTTCTTTCTTTAGGATCATTCTGCCACGGTTCTTATCAGCCTAAGCAATAACTACCCGCAAGCTCCCAATCGGCTTTCTAACTGGCTTTACCCGAATCTCAATGTTGTAACCAAGGCAGGTGAGACAGTCCATCAGCTTGCGCTCGGACAAATTAGAGAAGTCTCCATTAATCATGGCTGAGACTTTTGGCTGTGAAATACCCATCCGTTGCGCAGCTTCAGCCTGAGTCAACTGAAGGCGCTCAATCGCTTTAATAATTTGAATGACCAGATCAGTCTTAATCTTGAGTTTGTCAGCGTCAGGCAAACCTAGATCTGCATACACATTTTTCGATCCTCGGGTAATTTCAGTACCGCCCATTTCTCTTTTCTTCATCTTCCAACTATGAGCATTTTTTAACATTGTGCATGAGAAAATTATACCTGAAATAGTATAAACAATTCCTGAGTAATTCCTTGCCCATAGTCGGCAAAGGAATCCTTACATCCCCTGAAAAGTAGCACTTAAATCACTACAATCATTTTTACTAAATATTGTTCTATGTCATTGCGCATCAATCACCCTGCTAATAGCCTTACTTCATGACCAAAATTGCACCCGATCCTAGCTTTACCTTAAGCAGCCTGCCACCCGAGATTTCCACCAAACTCCAACAGCACGTTGAAGGCGAGGTTTTGGTTGATGGTGCTAGTCGTGGGCGCTACGCCACCGATGCATCAATCTACCAACAGTTTCCGGTAGCAGTTCTTGTTCCTAAATCGGCGCAGGACATTGAAGCGGCCCTTGAGGTTGCGAACGAGTCAGGTATTCCCGTTTTACCCAGAGGTGGTGGTACAAGTCAATGCGGCCAGACCACGGGTGCTGCACTCGTGATTGATAACAGCAAACACTTTCGCAAGATCCTCTCTTCTGATCTGAGTGATCCGGATCACGCCACGGTAGAGGTGGAACCAGGTATGGTGCTGGATCATCTCAATGCTCACCTTAAACCCCACGGGCTTTGGTATCCGGTTGATGTCTCCACAGCAGCCCAAGCGACCATCGGCGGTATGGCAGGCAATAACTCGTGTGGCAGCCGCTCCATTGCGTATGGGAATATGGTGCACAACGTTTTAGGGATTGATGCCTGGCTTGCTGATGGCGAGCTCGCCAACTTTGGTCCTTATTCAGAAAGCATGGGCCGTGCCAAAGTGTTGGGGGATTACGTTAAGCACCTAGTGGACGATCTCAAGCCCGAGATTGACGCGCATTGGCCTAAAGTGATGCGCCGAGTCGCGGGTTATAACTTAGATGTCTTTCATCCGCAAAGCGAGTTGCCTTACACCTTAGATAACAGTGTCAATCTTGCTCATTTACTCGTAGGCAGTGAAGGCACTCTAGCCTATTTCAAATCCTTAACACTCAAACTTGCGCGCTTACCCAAGCATAAGGTCTTAGGGGTCGTGAACTTTGCGAGTTTTTATCAAGCGATGGATAGTGCCCAGCATATCGTGAAGTTAGGGCCTACTGCGGTGGAGCTGGTTGATCGCACCATGATCGACCTCTCGCGCAATAACCCGGCGTTTCGTAAAACCATTGAAACGGCGCTCGTGGACGCCCAGGCTAAAACAGTCGATGCGATTTTGCTCGTGGAGTTTAGCGGCGACGAGCACGCTCCACTCTTACAAAAACTTCAAGAGCTCGATGCGCTCATGAGTGATCTGGGTTTACCTGGGTCGGTCGTGATGATGCCCGACCCGGCGATGCAAAAGAACTTATGGGAAGTGCGCAAAGCAGGACTCAATATCATGATGAGTCTCAAGGGTGATGGTAAGCCGGTGAGCTTCATTGAGGATTGTGCTGTGCCCCTAGAGTACTTAGCTGACTACACCCAAGCCTTGACCGAGGTCTTCAGTAAATATGGCTCACGCGGCACCTGGTATGCGCACGCATCAGTCGGCACCCTGCATGTGCGCCCGATTCTGGATATGCGCCGCGATGGGGCTCTGAAGATGCGCGCCATTGCAGAGGAAGCGGCGGAGCTCGTGCGCAAATACAAAGGTGCCTTTAGTGGCGAGCATGGCGATGGTCTGTGCCGGGGGGAGTGGATTAGCTGGCAATTTGGTCCCAAGATTACCGAGGCGCTTGCCAAGATCAAAACACAATTTGATCCCAAAGGGCTTCTCAATCCCGGCAAGATTGTGAATCCTCCCAGGATGGATGACAGCGCCTACTTCCGCTATCCACCGAGCTATCAAGTGATTAGTGTGACACCCAAGCTCGATTGGTCCGCCTGGAATGTGCAAAATAATCCCGTGACCGAAGCAGTCACTGCAGCAGGCACCGGTGGCGATCCGGCGCAGGGTCTCGCAAAAGCGATTGAGATGTGCAATAACAACGGGCACTGCCGCAAATTTGATGCGGATGTGATGTGCCCAAGTTATCGCATCACCCGCAATGAAAAAGATCTGACCCGCGGCCGTGCCAACACCTTGCGTCTAGCGATCTCAGGGCAGATTACGAATACGAGTGATACACCTCCTGCCCATTTGCCACTGGCCACCCAAGCAGTGAGAGAGGTGATGGATTTGTGCGTGAGTTGCAAAGGCTGTAAACGCGAGTGCCCCACGGGCGTGGACATGGCCAAAATGAAGATTGAGTATCTGGCGCAATACAAAGAGCGCTTTGGTCATACCCTGCGTGATCGCTTGGTCGCCCACCTACCCAACTACGCGCCTGTGATTGCGCGTATTCCTGGTTTGCCAGCGCTCATGAATCTACGCAATCACATCCCACTCTTAGCCAAGATCCAAGAATGGGTCACCGGAATTAGCGCTCAACGCTCCTTGCCGGTCTGGAAAAGCAAGCATTTTTGGAATCAAGCGCCCTTGCCCTTCATGGCTCCCGAGGTGCTCACCAAGCACGATAAACGGGTGGTGCTCTTTGCTGATACCTTTAACGCCTATTTTGAGAATGAGAATCTTCAAGCAGCGCTTGCCCTATTACAAAAGTCGGGCTACGCGATTCATGTGGCGCAACCTGCAAAAGATCATGATGAACAAAACCCATTTTGCTGTGGTCGCACCTACTTGGCCTCTGGCATGGTCGGCGAAGCGAAAACCCGACTCTCAGCACTTATTAATCACTTAGCACCCTATGCAAACGAAGGAATAGCGATTGTGGGTCTAGAGCCCTCTTGCTTATTTACGCTACGCGATGAAGCACTCACGATGGGTCTCGGTGACGCTGCGCAAGTCGTGAGTAAGCACGCCCAACTCCTCGAAGAGTTTTTAGCCAGTGAACATAAAGCCAATCGGTTTGTGCCCAACTTCAAGGAGTCCGCTCAGCCAATTTTAGTGCACGGCCATTGCCATCAAAAGGCCTTTGCGGCCGTGAGCCCCACCCTTGAATTACTGAAACTCATTCCGAATGCTAACCCCCAACTCATTGAGTCCTCGTGCTGTGGCATGGCGGGCAGCTTTGGGTATGAAGTCGAGCACATTGAGGCCTCCAAACAAATGGCGGAGCTCAGTTTATTACCGCGCATTCGCAAAGAGCCTAATGCAATCGTGGTCGCTGATGGCACGAGCTGTCGTCATCAAATTGCCGATGGGGCAAGTCGCGAGGCAGTGCATATTGCGAAGGTTCTAGAACGGCATCTAGTAAGCTAAAGACTAACTCATACTGACTCAAACTCATGCGCACAGGGCTAAGTGTGCAATGAATCCTGAGCGAGTCTCGCCCGCTTTCTTGGCTTTTGCATCAAACTTACTGGATACAGTGTTGGGAAGTGCTGTATCCATTCGTTGATTTTTATTTCAAAGCTCTATGACATCAGCTCTTTTTTCATTAAACGCTGTATGGCTATCTAACCACAACTACCAACTAACTGGTTTTCTGATTTCCGTATTAGGTATTAATCTAGGTAAAAGGCTTAGCTCTAAAGCCCAGGTTCTAATTGGGATAAAGAAGTTCGCATGCTTTTTCAATTGCCATGAGGGTTTGCGCTTTGGCGAGCCAGGAGTAATCAGGCCAATGACTTTATTTTGCTCTTTTATCATTAATAGAGCTGTAGCTAAATCAGAGTCATTTGAGACAATGATGGCACAGTCATAAGTATTGGCCCAAGCGTCATTTAATACATGCAGAGCCAAGTTAACATCTGACCCCTTTTCTTCAGTCTTAAAAATTTCTATTTTATTGGGGGGTGGGTTAGCATTTTCAGCAAACACCCTATGTCGTAAAAAATGTCCAAAATGAATTTCAACCTCTGGGCAATATGCCCCCAATGCCCGAAAATAAGTATCCTGCCGTGTATTGACTTGCGGGTCACGTTCGGTTGGCTGTACCCGAGCTGTAAAGTATTTGATCTTTATTAACTCATTTTCTTTGCCCAAGATTGTTTTGAATAGCTTGCTCAGATTCAGCCATTTATAAGGGCTATCTTTTAATTGTCCATAGTAGAAGTTAAAACCATCGATGTAGACAATAGTTCTTAATTTAGATTTAGACACCCAGAACTTTCTTCAGAAAAAGCAAGGGCCTCCGAAGAGGCCCTGCGCCTGACAGTCGAAACCATCAGGGGAGTAATTTACTTATGATAATACTAATAAGCGTAAAACGCAACCTAAATTAGGGTTTTAGCACTGAATAAACAAGGCTTCCAGATCGAGCTTAGCCACTAATGCTTTCGTACACTCATTCGCGATCGATCTCAGCAACCGCCCATATCCACCCCTTAAATTCCTTTTTTTTCTGAAGATCAGTAATTAAGCTTGGTTTTGGAACTTCCATTTCCTTTTCAAGCGCGACTTCAATCCATAGCTCAATCGCTTCTTTTGCATTCTCGATTGCCTCATCAATTCCAGAATCAGCAGCAGAAAAGCAACCCGGTAGATCGGGTACCACAACGCCCCACGATTTTTTTGGGCTACCCATCTCAATGGCAATTGGATATCTCATGACATAGAACTCCTGATCACTTACCAATTCTCAGTCGATACCTGGGCTGACTCAGTGTCCGATCGCAAGATGAGATGCGATTGATTGACTTTCAAGAGCCAAGTTTGCATTTGTCCCGCTGGCTTTGTTTTTGCAAATGCATTAGGTCGCAATACTGCGGCACACCAACTTGGCTCAGGATTTCGAACGGATTGATACAAAATGACCCCAACCTCTGTTTTTCTTGCGCTGTTTGCAAAATC
Organism: Polynucleobacter acidiphobus; assembly: GCF_003065385.1. Taxonomy (NCBI): domain Bacteria; kingdom Pseudomonadati; phylum Pseudomonadota; class Betaproteobacteria; order Burkholderiales; family Burkholderiaceae; genus Polynucleobacter; species Polynucleobacter acidiphobus. The sequence continues at coordinate 334,866 of NZ_CP023277.1, read as the reverse complement.
TTGGGTTGCGCTGTAATCCCGAGAATTGCGCCATTGAGACTCGTCTTCCAAAAATGCCTTCTTACCAAGATCTACGGTCGACGCCTTGAGCTCAACCGAAAATGCGCTGTGGGTCACGGGCTCAATCTCGTCTAAGCCCTCGGAGTCATTCAGAAAACGCCAGCGCCAATACCCAAGCTCAATACCAGCTGTTAGTGCCGACTCTGCACAGTAAAAAACTCCAGGATCAGTAGGCCCTCGAAATCGAGATCCATATTTGAGCGGGTGATAACGAAACGGTGTAGCGAGTAAATAATGCAAACCGCTTAACTCATTTGATAATTGAGGTTTACTCGTCTCAAGCAATACCTCTAAAAGATCCTGCTCGTCGCGCGTGTCAACGATTTTCATGGTCGAAGCGTAATGCTGCGCTTCAACCATTCTCCAAGCAGTACCTCTCCAAGTAAACTGATTAGACGATACCGCGTGAGGAGTCCAAGTATTGAATGACACGTACTAATCCTTCTGTTTGTTGAATGAGTTCGATCGGTTTACCACCCAATGCATGGTTATTGCTATTAAGCCATTGTTGAATCGCTTGCTCATTGGCCAAAATGGAATCCAAACTTCGAAATACTCGAATCAATAGCAAAGCAAATTCCCATTCTTTTCGTTTTTCTTCTAAAACATAGTGACCGCTATATAGGCGGGTAATCGTTGGTGGGCTCAAACCCAAAACCTTTGCTAGCTCTGTTTTTGACAGATGAAGCCGCTCAGCGGTTCTAATAACTGCTTTACTAAGAGTGGCAGATGCGTCTAAAGAGGTATGGATTGGTTGGGTAGCCATAATTTTCTATAGAAATTTTACCATAAATAAATTTCTATAGATTCAATATGCACTTCCCCACGGTAACTAAAACGCCCTATACTTTTTTAGACTACTCGGTGAGCCTTCGTATGGTCAGAGCACAGCGTTGTTCGATGACGGTCACGATTTTCTCAATGATGTCATGGCCTATGAAGCCACTCTTTGGATCGAACTGCAGATGACGCGCAGTCATCGGCAAGGACTTTGCCAAATTTAGAATCCGCTTTCTGGCCTGAGCCCTGCTTAAGCCAACGGTTTCCATAAACCGATCCCAATGCCTTGCCTGCACTTCGCTGAACTTGTATGCACTACCAATCTTCATCGCCATCTTGGGTGTTAACGTAGGGTAGACCGCCGTCGAAAGCACGTCATAGAGCGGCGCCAAGATGACAGACTTACCCGCATAGAGGAGCGAAAAGTTTTTTGCGTGCGCATCGTGATTGCCAATCAAAGCGTTGAAGATCACAAAGTCAAGCATGCGCAAGATTTGCGGTGCACTGGGGCGAGTGGTACGCCGAATCAGATTAAAACATTGCTCCAGATCTGGACCGCCCTCGTTTTGGTATTTCATTTCAGGCACGACGCCCAGAGCCTGGCAAAAATCCTCTTGATGCAGACGCTGCCGCTGGCCTTGTGGATTGATTAGTCGGTCATAACGCTCAACCAGTAAGAATGATCGCCCTAGCACAGAGCGTATCTGTGACTTTGCAGGCTTAAGTTGCATGGCTTGAGCGAGCGCTAGACAAAAACCTTCGTTTGTCACTGTATCCTCTAAGTTAGGAATGGCAGGTTTCAAGATGTGCGAACTGGGCATTCCATTTCTTGGGAGACCAATGCGGTCACCATCAACAACGACGGGTAACTTATCTTGAGCGCCCGCCAGTGAAAGCCGTAGGCCGTCTTTACCAGCCAACATCGGTCGATGCGGTAACTCATCCAGAATCTCAACAATCTCTTTCTCGCTTAGCCATTGAGGATCGTGATAACCCCCGGGACTAAACAACGACTGCCCTGGCTCCAGTAAGGTCACGGCCCCGGCGCACTCTCCACCGATGTGATCGAGTAGCGCAAAATCATTCTGACTTGATACCTGAAATTGCTTGGCAATGAGGCGCCTAAGTTGCCCCTCTGGCAAGAGTCCCGCAAAGAACGGGCGCGTTTGGCGATCGTCAAATGACTCTGTTTGGAGAGGTAGCGAATGAGACAGGGCTAGCGAGTCAGGACGTAAGATCCAATCCGGGTTATACCGAAAGTTGAGCCGCCCATCGATAAGGGCTAGCGCACCCACCTGCTCGGCAAAGAGCCAGACCTCAAGCTCACGCGTCATTTGATTTGCCCTTAGCGTCATTTTCAGGAATAGATGATGGTAGGCCAAGGAGCTCAAGCTTACCCCCCAGGGCATCAATGACGCGCAGCACGTTTTCAAGCCGTAGGGTGGTCTTGCCAGCTTCTAAGTCAACGATGAAACGCACACCAACGCCTGCGGCCAAAGCCAGTTGAGGCTGCGTCAACCCGAGCTGCTTGCGTGCGGCACGCAGTGCGTGACCGAGTTGTTTAGTGGTTTGTATGGAGCTCATGTGTGACGTTATTTCCCGTTCAGTAAATTATCTATCAATTCAAAGAAAGAATCAAGAAATATTTCCCGTTCAGGAATTTTCTGTGTAACAGCACCCATATAGGGAAAGATATCCCCAGTCGGGAAATTCCAGCTACCCTGCTTACCCCTAGAGCATGACCCCGATCGATACCATCAATAAAGTACCGGTGAGCAATGCCGGCACTAAGCGCCGATTGGGATTAGAGAGCATCACCCCCAGAGCCAAGATGCACACAAGAATGCGCAGGTAGAGCGGTACCGTGGCTAAAAGGCCAATTGGTAAGAATATCAAGCGAATCGTGAGCGCTGCCACCATCGCATAGGTCACTGCTGATAGCCAGCGAAAGAACTCGCTATCTTGACTCACTTGCCCCGAGAGCATTACGCCCACTGCGCGGCACACATAAGTTCCGAGTGACGCAGCTAAAAGTGCAAGCCATGCGCCCCACCCCTGTTGAATCGCAAAGGCGGTATCGAGGTTTTGCGCTAGGGATGCAGATAGGCTCATGAGGACACCTTTCGGTCATAGCACCTGATCCAACGCCGATCAATCCAATAGGCTAAAGTACCGCCAATCAGTCCGGCGGTTAACAGGCTCGTATCGCGATCGAGTAAATAACAGATGGGGCCGGCAATGCTGCCTAGAAGAATGGCTAGGCGATAGCCACTCACCTTAATCTCGGTAAAAGTGAGTAAGAAAAAGAGGGGATTAATAAAAATGAGACCCAAGGTGATGGGCATGGGTACCGAGCCCGCAATTAAAAATCCCACAATCGTTCCGGGTACTGAAATTAACCAGCACAAGATTCCAAGCCCCACAAAGTAACTTAGGCGATATTTAGGTTCAATTGTTTGGAATTCTTTCAAAGAAACTGCCCACGCGGTCATCGCCAGAAGGTGCACTTTGGCATAGAGCGCCTTATTGCGATCGCGCTCATGGAGCATCGGAAACAAAGTGGCGGTCATGGTCACAAAGCGGGTTGCGGTGAGAGTGGTCGCAAGCGCAATCGTGAGCGATGAAGCGCCTACTAAAATCATTTCCAGCATCACGATCTGACCGGGCAAGGCAAACATTAAAAAGCTTGTTGCGGTCGTAAACCACAGATCAAAGCCATTGGTGCGCCCCATCGCCCCAAAGCCCACCATTCCGGCAAAAAGCACCATCGCTGGCGCTCCACGGCCATCGCGCACCCCACTCCAAAAGGCATCGTGTGTGCTGGTAAAACGCGCGGTCGCTATTGAATGGGTCGATGCATCAATCTCGGACTGGTGCGACTCAAGCGAATCCATTTCAGTGGCAACACGATCGCCTGTGCGCTCGGTGCGCCTAGCTTGTAAATCCTTTGGGTCGATGGGTGGAGTACTCATGATGGGTCACTGCTATTTTAGCGGTCTGACCCTTCGGTACCTTGTGAGCTATCTCGACTCAGCGCCCAAGAGATGTGCTCGGCGACCAAGGGGCTCGCGCTTGGCAAGGCATCTTGTAACTGCCAAACAATCTCTCTCTTTACTTCATCATCGAGGTTCGATGCCAAGGCGTTTCCCAGAGCAACGGCCAGGTTGCGTCGCCAGCGCTCATAGCCAATGCGCAAAATGGCGCTACCCGCATGGCGCTCCATAAACTGTGCTTCGCTCCAGCCCCAGAGCTCCAGTAACGAAGAGCTTCCCAAGTGATTGCGTTCTGCAAAATCAGGTACGGTCGAGAGCTGGGCGTATTTATTCCAGGGGCATACGAGTTGGCAATCATCGCAGCCATAGACGCGATTACCCATGGCGCTACGAAACTCCACGGGGATTGCATCGTGATGCTCAATTGTTAGATAGGAAATGCAACGCCTTGCATCCAATTGATAAGGAGCCGTTATCGCCTTTGTAGGGCAGATATCGATGCACGCCTGACACGAGCCACAATGCGCTTCCACTGGCGCATCGATGGGCAGTGGGACGTTGATAAGGATTTCGCCTAAGAAGAAAAACGACCCGGAGTCGCGATTCAGAAGTAAGGTGTGCTTGCCCCGCCAGCCCAAACCGGCTTTGTGCGCCAACTCCACTTCCATGAGCGGCGCAGAATCGGTAAAGACGCGGTATTGCAAGGAATGATTTAGTTCGCTGAACGCCGCTTGTAGTTTTTCTTCCAGCTCCTTAGCTAAGATTTGTAAGCGCGAGCGAATCACCTTGTGATAATCCCGCCCTCTGGCATAGAGTGAAACCACCGCTTGATCGCTCTGCAAGAGACGCTTCTCTTCACACTCAATGATTTGCTCAACTGAAGACGCGCCAATCTCATGTGGCTCATGCTGCTCATGTAATTTACTTTGCTCACTTAAATACGGCATGGTGAGGCAAATGCTGCGAATCGCGCCTGCTTGCAAAAGACCGAGGTCGGAACGTGGCTCCTTGTGACGCTCCATATAAGCCATCTGGCCATGACGACCCTCTGCTAACCACTTCACCAAATGAGGATGTGCATCACTCACATCGGTATCGGTAATACGCACTTCGGAAAAGCCCAACTCCTTGGCACGGGTATTGAGCCATGCGCGCAACGTCCCCCACTGAGTGTGCAATTCTTGCGAAAATGCGTGAGAATGCATAGGCAATTTAGAATCCATTCCTAAATGAGTGTGAACGCACGAGGTCATGACGCGCTTGGCAATAAACCATACGATCCATTGTAAAGATGAGAGGGCTACTGCAAAGGCAGTACAAATGCTCGCCAATGCAATCCTCGGGTTCTATACCTCCACCCCCAAAAAACCTCAATCACTCTTTATGAGTCTTCATGGGGATCTGGGAGCAGGCAAAACCACCGCCACCCGTTACCTCCTCCAAGCGATGGGCTATCCGGGCAAGGTCAAAAGTCCGACCTATAGCCTGTGTGAAGAGCACATTCTGGATTTACCCAACGAAGTACTCCACGTCTTTCATTTTGATCTCTACCGCATGCAAAGCCCAGAGGAATGGGTCGACGCTGGTCTCTTAGAGCACTTCACACAATCCGAGTACCCAACGCTGTGCATCATTGAGTGGCCCGAGAAAGCCGAGCACACCCTACCCACCATGGATCTGGCGATCACCCTGATTCATTCCCAAGAGACGGAATCGGAACTGGCGAGAACGGTCGTGATCGCCGCACAGACCCCAAAGGGTGAAGCAGTCCTTCAATCCCTCGTCACCCAATCATCAACCAATCCATGAACCCCAAACGTCGCCAAGTCATCTCACAAGGACTGCAATCGATGGGCTCGCTCGGTGTGCTTTATCTCTTACTCACTGAAAGTGAACTGGTACAAGCCAATAGCGGCGCCAAACTCTTGGGCGTTCGCATTTGGCCCTCGGAAGACTACACGCGCATTACTTTGGAGTCGGATAAGGCATTACCGATTTCCCATCAACTACTCACAGGTCCTGATCGACTGGTTGTTGATATTGATGGCTTGGAACTCAACCCCACCTTGAAAGATTTGGTCGCGAAGGTCAAACCCAATGATCCGTACGTGGCACAAATTCGCGTGGGGCAATTTCAACCGACGGTTGTAAGACTCGTGTTTGATCTCAAAGAAGCGGTGAAACCCCAGCTCTTCACCCTTGAGCCGATTGCCGAGTATCAATACCGCTTAATCTTTGATCTCTACCCCACTAATCCTCCCGATCCACTCATGCAACTCGTCAAAGAGTCCGCCAGAAAAGAGAAATTACTTGCAGAGGAGCGGGCCAAGTCTCAAAAAGGCTTACCTGCAGAGGATGACCCGATTGCTGCCTTTGCCAAAAAAGATACGGCTCCCGGTAGAAAGGGTGGCCCCAGTACAACTCAACAAAGTCCACAGAGTTCACAAAGCGCAAGCACTGCCAATACCCAGCGCATTCCGTTTAAGCGCCTAATTACGGTGGCACTCGACCCCGGTCACGGGGGCGAAGATCCAGGCGCCATTGGCGCTCGAGGGTCACACGAGAAAAATATTGTGCTCTCCATTGCCAAGCGCTTAAAGAATAAGATCGATCAAGAAGACTCGATGCGGCCCTTTTTGACCCGCGATGGCGATTATTTTGTGCCCTTGCACCGCCGCGTCTTTAAAGCACGGCAGGTGGAGGCTGATCTATTTATTTCCATTCATGCGGATGCGTTTATACAACCCCATGCTAAAGGAGCATCGGTCTTTGCCCTCTCGCAACAAGGAGCAACGAGTTCAGCCGCACGCTGGATGGCCAATAAAGAAAATGCCTCGGATCTCATCGGTGGCATCAATATCAAAACTAAGGATAAGCAAGTGGCGCATTTACTCCTTGATATGTCAACCACCGCGCAGATCAACGACTCTTTGCAGGTGGGCAACTCGGTCTTACACAATATTGGCAACTTTGCGCCCCTGCACAAAAACCGGGTGGAGCAAGCGGGTTTTGCGGTCTTAAAGGCCCCCGATATTCCATCGATCCTTATTGAGACGGCTTTTATTAGCAATCCCCAAGAAGAAAAAAAGCTCAATGACGAGACCTACCAGGAGCGAATTGCGGAAGCCATTTTGGCGGGGATCAAGGATTACTTTGCCAAGAACCCGCCCGTAGCACGGCGTGGCTGAGGAAATTCAGGTTGGGGGAGAAGGCAGGTCACAAGGCGGAATTAGAGGGTCAGATAGCCTTTTCACATCTTGCTATAATCTTGGTTTTGCTAAAGTAATGAATTAAAGCGGTTTTCATGCAGTGTTCTCATTTGGCAAATTCCTTGCTCGTTCAGTTTTGAATCAAGCAACACCACACTGGGTCGGTAGCTCAGTCGGTAGAGCAGCGGACTTTTAATCCGTTGGTCGCGAGTTCGAGTCTCGCCCGACCCACCAATAAATACAGGTGTAAACCGGTCACATGGTTTACACAATATACCGAGCACATGGTTTACACTTTTTTTACCGCTCACACGCCAAGTACTTTGGGACCAAATGGATTGTCTAAGGCTTGCACCTTATTCGATTCCAAATCAAAGTACCCTAAATCGTAATCCATAAAGCTCACGAGCCACACATCATCTTCCACTTGCCGGACACCCACATCGTGTCCGGCAAAGACCGTACTTAAGTGGATCTTCTGACCCGCGATGCAGATTCGTCCACAGTTGGTCACGGTCACCGTTTTATCGTGGAAGGGGTAGCTCACATCGGGGAGCCCCTGATAGCGTCTAGTGGATGGTGTATAGAGCTCTGCCGGTTTTTTCATCTCTAAGGCTTGGTGGGGTCGCTCGTAGTTGTACTCGTAGATAAAGTCTTCAAACTTATCTTGTTGTTGTAAGAGTGTTTTGGCTGGGGGCTTGGTCGTCGCTTGCTTTAAGGTTAAATGCATGCGTTCATGCCGACCATTTTGCTGGGGGTTGCCTGGTTTGATGCGCTCAATCCCAATGCCTAATCTGAGCCACCACACCGATAGGCTAGAGAGTCCATAAAGGGCATTGGCGCAGGCAAAGGGCACCCCATTATCGGATCGAATCGCGCTTGGTAGCCCATATTCCTTAAAGAGTTGCTCAAACACCGTGATGGCCTGGGCTTCTTTGGTACTCTCGAGTCCTTCACAGCAAATCAGGTAACGGCTCGCGTAGTCAGTCACCGTTAGGGGATAGCAATATTGCTGATTGCCCAGCATAAACTCGCCTTTGTAATCGGTGCACCACAGGGCATTCGGTTCTTTGAGGTCCGATAGGTTTGTCCCCGTAAGCTTGGGATGGCGGCGACCCCGCTTCTTCTTCACTAAACCATGGCGATCCAGAACTGCATGCACGGTACTCTTGGCCGGTAATGCAATCTCCCCATAGTGGGTCCGCAAGCGCTCACGCAGTTTAGGGGCGCCCCAGGTGGGGAACTCCTTTTTGAGCCTGACGATCAACTGCTCGACCTGAAAAGGCAAGCGGTTGGCTTGCCGAAACGGGCGTCTACTGCGATCGGTCAAGGCTTCTAAACCACTGTCTTTATACCGCTCAATGATCTTATGGCCAGTGACTCGGGAAATGCCAAACTCGGCACATAAGGGGGCAATCTTCTCACCATCTAAAAAACGCGACACAAACCGGAGCTTTTCATCCATCTTCGTACTTTCATTCCACGGCATAGAGTGGTCCCTCCTATGCCAAAAACTGTAAAGTATGTGTCCGGTATAAAGTGTTAACGATGTGTCGGGTTGTACAACAAAGGCCTAGAGTAATCTCTGGGTCTTTTTCTTTTGGTTGCGGCAAATGTGATTACTGTTTGAAACAATGCGGAGCTTAATAAACGTTTCAAGTGGGGATGACGGACACCTTGGAGAGACTAGGCATCTCTTGGAGGATTTGGTTAAGCAGTTGCATTGTGAATATGACCTAGCAATTGCACTAGAAGCTTTTCGCTATCAATCTGCTCGCCGG